>DAOVWI010000044.1 GCA_030636765.1 Gemmatimonadales bacterium | reverse complement strand
CGTGTGATCGGCACGGTCGCCCTCCTGAGCCTGCTGCTCTCCCTCTCGGCGTTCTTCTCCGGCGCCGAGATCGCGCTCTTTTCCATCTCCCAGGCGCGGGCGCGGACCCTGGCCGACGAGCGTCGGAGAGGCGCCCAGGCGCTGGTTCGCCTGAAGGCCAACCCGGAGCGCCTCCTGATCACGATCCTCATCGGCAACAACGTCGCCAACATCGGGGCGGCTTCGGTGGCCACGTATACCGCGACGACGCTATTCGGGTCGGCCGGCGTCGGGCTGGCCACGGGCGTCATGACGCTGCTGGTGCTCTTCTTCGGGGAGATCACGCCAAAAAGCTTCGCCGTCTCCCATGCAAGCCGGATCTCGCTCGCCTCCGCACCCGTCCTTCAGCTCATGCTCCGCCTACTTCTACCCCTCGTCCGACCGATCGAAGCGGTGACCCGCTGGATGCTGCCCAAGGGCTCGGGCGCGACCGGCGGCGTGTCGGAAATGGAGATCCGCCGGCTGGCCCGGATGGCGTACCTCTCCGGAATGATCGACGAGCGGGAGCAGCGGCTGATCGAGCAGGCGTTCCTGTTGGACACGACGCGAGCGTGGGAGGCGATGACGCCTCGGGTCGAGATCTTCGCCTGGCCGGAGAGCGTCCCGGTCGCCGAGATCGCGGACCAGCTCCGCTCGGTACCGTACAGCCGGATCCCGATCTACGAGGACACGGTCGACAGGATCACGGGCGTGGTCCACCTGCGGGACCTCTATCAGGCGATCAGCTCCGGCCGGCGGGACGTCCCACTCAGCAAGCTGGCCCGGGAGCCCTTCATCGTGCCCGAGAGAATGCCGCTATCGACGCTGCTCGGGGAGTTCCAGAACCGGAGGCTGCACCTGGGCATCGTCGTGGACGAGTACGGCGGAACGGACGGCCTGATCACGCTGGAGGACATCCTCGAGGAGCTCGTCGGCGAGATCCACGACGAGGTGGACGTCCCGGAAGAGCCGATCGTCCGCCTCGGACGGAACAAGATCCTCGTCGACGCCTCCGCCGACCTTCGAGAGATCAACCATTTCTTCAACACGGCCTTTCCGGTCGAGGAGCACCGCTCGCTCAACGGATACCTCCTGCACGAGCTCGGCCGGGTGCCCGAACGGGGCGAGACGATCGAGCGCGAGGGCGTGCGAATCGAGGTGCTCGGCGCCACCGACACGCACGTCACGCGCTGCCGGCTCGTTCGACTGCCGGCTCCGACAGCGGACTCGCGCTGACAGCGGCAGCGACCTGCTGGCTCAGGCGTGGAGGAAGGTGCCCCGGTACCAGTCGATCAGCGCATCCCCGAGCAGGAAGGTGGCCGCAGCTCCCAGCGCCAGGAACACTCCGAACGGGACCATCTTCCCGGTCTTGAGACTGATCGGGCCGAAGATCAGCGAGCCCGCGAGGGCCCCGAGGAAGATCGTGAGGATCGCGCCGAGCGGCCCCAGGTAGGCGCCGATCATCGCCATCATCTTCATGTCCCCACCGCCCATCGCCGGCTTCTTGAAGACCCAATCCCCCACCAGGCCGACCCCGAGAAGAAGGAGAAAGCCGAGGGCGGCCCCCACCACGGACGACACGATCGTCGGCATTCCGGTCGTGAGCTCCGTCACGACGGCGAGCGCCAGCCCGCTCGCCAGACCCCCGATGCTCAGCTCGTCGGGGATCACGTAATGCCGGGCATCCGTGATCGCGATCGCGAGCAGCAGGGTGAAGAACACGGCCCCGGACAGCGCATGGAGCGTCGGGCCGTACGCGAGCGCCATCCCGACCCAGATCCCGATCGAGACGAGCTCCACGAGCGGGTACCGCAGGGAGATGCGCTCTCCGCAGCCCCGGCAGCGGCCCCGGAGCAGGAGCCAGCTAAGGATGGGAATGTTGTCCCGGGCGGGGATGTCGGATCCGCACGACGGGCAGTGAGAGCGAGGGCGAACCACGCTCTCGCCATGCGGCAAGCGGTGGACGCACACGTTCATGAACGAGCCGATCGCCGCCCCGAGGAGGCCGGCCGTCACATAGAAGATCGTCTCAACCGTCATCGGCAGTCTCTCGCAATCGGTCCATCAGGATCGCCCCCGCCACGCCGACGTTCAGGGAATCGACCGGAGGCCCGAGCGGCACGCACACCCTCCGGCGAGCCTCCTGGAGCACCGGCTCCGAGACGCCCGCTCCCTCGTTGCCGAGGACGAGGGCCACGCGGCCCGGGATCGGCCTCGATCTCGAGAGCGGCTCGCCCCTCGCGTCCGCCGCCCAGACCTCGAACGCCCCGCGAGCCAGACGGCCTCGAGCCTCCTCCCAGCTGGCGGAGAGCACCGGCAGCCTCAGGGTGGACCCGGCGGCCGCCCGCGTCACCTTCGGGCCCCAGGCATCGGCCGTTCCGGATAGCAGGACGACCCCCGCCATCCCGAACCCCTCGGCCGCGCGAATCAGCGTCCCTACGTTCCCGGGATCCTGCACGGCGTCGAGGACGAGCACGTCACCTTCTCGCAGGTCGTCCCACGTCCACGTCGGGATGTGTGCCACCGCCACGATCCCCTGAGGGGTTGCCGTATCGCTCACCGAAGCGAGCTGCGAGGCCGAGAGTTCGCGGCACGGAACCTCCCTGCCGCCGTACGCATCGACAAGGGTACGGATAGTGTCGGTCGTCGGCTCCACGTGCAGCAGGGCCGCGGTCGTGACGTCCGCCTTGGCAAGCTCCAGGACGACACGCGGACCCTCCACGAGAAAGAGGCCACGCTCCGCCCGGCCTTTCGAGCGGAGGAGCGAGCGCCACAACTTCATCTCCGAACGGCTGGCCAAGCTTCGCCCATCCTTCTCCGGTGACGATGGAACCGGGACACCCGACCGTATACCAGGTCGGGCGACCCGCCGACGGGTACACGGTACGGGGACGGCGGCGACAGCGGCCATAGGCGGCGGCAACGCCATGGGCACTGGCGGCGACCTGCCGGGCAAGGACGAGAGGTTGATCGAACGAGAGAGCCACGGAAGCCATGCTCCACCGGTCGCGCTCACGATCGCCGGCAGCGACTCGGGCGGCGGCGCGGGCATCCAGGCCGATCTCAAGACGTTCCACGCGTTCGGCGTCTTCGGGACGTCGGCGGTGACGGCCGTGACGGCCCAGAACACGCGGGGCGTATTCGGGGTGCAGAAGGTTTCGCCCGAGCTGGTAGCCGAGCAGATCCGAGTGGTGGCCGACGACCTCCGGCCGGCCGCGGTGAAGACGGGCATGCTGGCCGACTCGCGCATCATCGCGGCCGTCACGGAGGCCGTTCGGCAGAAGGGGCTCGAAAGGCTTGTGGTGGATCCGGTGATGGTGGCCACGAGCGGGGACCGCCTGCTCGAAGAGACGGCCGAACTGGCCTACCGTGACCTGTTCCGGCTCGCCACGCTCGTGACCCCCAACCTTCACGAGGCCGAGATCCTCACGGACCGGCCGATCGGCGACCTGACGGGAATGTGCGAAGCGGCGGCCGCTCTGGTCGCCGAGGGATGCGGCGCGGTACTCCTGAAGGGAGGGCACCTGCCTGGCGTCGAGGTGCTGGATCTTCTCCACGACGGGCGGCGGTGGCACGTGTGGCGTGAGGAACGGATCGACACGACCCGCACGCACGGCACGGGCTGCACGCTCTCGGCGGCGATCACGGCGGGGCTGGCACTGGGGCAGGGTCTCTTCGAGGCTGTGGATCGGGGGCTACGCTACACCCGCGAGGCCCTGCGAAGCGCGCCCCAGCTCGGCGGCAGCCGGGGCCCCCTCAACCACTGGGCACCGACCGACCGCCAACGCTAGCCGAGCAGTGAGCCGAACGCCCCGATGCCGCCCAGGATCAGGGCCTGGAAGCTGTCGGCCACCCGCTCGGTCGTCTCCAGCACCTCGTCGTGGCGCAACGGCTCCGGCGAGATCCCCGCCGCCGGGTTCGTGATGCAACTCACGCCCACGCAGCGGACGCCGTAGGCGCGGGCCGCGATCACCTCCGGCACCGTGGACATGCCGACCGCGTCAGCGCCCATCCGCCGTAGCGCGCGGATCTCCGCGGGCGTTTCGTAGCTCGGACCGAGCAGCCCGGCATACGTCCCATCCACGAGCGGGATCCGGAGCTCGCGCGCCACGCGGCGCAGTGCCGTACGCAACTCGGCGTCGTAGGGCTCGAACATGTCCGGCCACCGCGTCTCGCCATCGACCACCGGCCCGAAGAGCGGGCTCCGCGCCATGAGGTTGATGTGGTCGGCGATCAGCATCAGGTCTCCGGGCTCAAACGTGAGGTTCACCCCACCCGCGGCGTTGCTCACGACGAGGGCCCGGATGCCCAGCCGGGCGAGGACCCGGACCGGCAGGACGACATCCTCCGGCGCGTGGCCCTCGTACATGTGGACGCGTCCGCTGAGGCCGATCGCCGGAACGCCGGCCAAGCTTCCGGCCACCAGCTTCCCCTCGTGCCCCTCGACGGTGGATGCCGGCCAGCAGGGAAGCGCGGAAGCTAGTATCACGCGCGCATCGTCGAAGCGTTCGGCCAGACCGCCGAGCCCGGAGCCGAGCACGACGCCCACCAGAGGCTCGAAGCCTTCCAGCCTCTCGCGAAGCGCCCTCACGGCGGCGTCCACGCGTTCTCCCACGATGGCGGAGCCCGTCACGCCAACACGCCGGCCAGGGTTGCGGTCATCCATGTGGCCGCCGTCCCACCGAGCATGGCGCGCAGCCCGAGCCTGGAGAGGTCGTGGCGGCGCTCCGGGGCGATGCCGCCGATGCCGCCGATCTGGATCGCGATCGAGGCGAAGTTGGCGAACCCGGTCAGGGCGTACGTGGCGATGATCACCGACTTCTCCGACAGGACCACGCCCCCGCGGAGCATGTCGGCCAGAGTCTGGAAGGCCACGAACTCGTTGGCCACCATCTTGATCCCGAAGAGGCTTCCGATGGTGGATGCGTCCGACCAGGGCACGCCGATCAGCCAAGCCACCGGCGCGAACACCCAGCCCAGAATCCGCTCCAGCGTGACGCCCTCCACCCCGAAGAGCCCGGTGACCCATCCGAGGATCCCGTTGCCAAGAGCGATGAGGGCGAGAAAGGCGAGCAGCATCGCGCCCACGTTCAGGGCGAGCGTCAGGCCGGATGCCGCACCCCCTGCCGCCGCATCGATCACGTTGACGTCGGTCTTCTCCACGTCGATGTGGAGGGAGTCGCGCGTCTCCGGCGTTTCGGTCTCGGGCATCAGCGTCTTGCTAATGACGACCCCTGCGGGAGCGGCCATGATGCTCGCGGCCAGCAGGTGACCGGCGATATCGGGGAAGTAGCCGGAGAGCATGGCCACGTACGCCGCCATGACGCCGCCGGCCACGGTGGCGAACCCGCCCGTCATCACCGTGTTGAGCTCGGACACGGTCATGTGGGACACGAACGGCCTGATGAGGAGAGGCGCCTCGGTCTGGCCGACGAAGATATTGCCGGCGGCCGAGAGCGTCTCCGCCCCGCTCGTCCCCAGCGTCCGCTGCATCGTCCACGCGACACCCTTCACCACCCGCTGCATGACTCCGAGGAAATAGAGGACGGCCATGAGCGACGAGAAGAAGATGATCGTGGGCAGCACGCTGAACGCGAAGTTCGCCCCGATCTGTACGACGCCCTCACCCCCCGTGACCGGCACCTCGTAATTGACCAGGCCTCCGAACAGGAAGGCGGCCCCCTGGTTCGTATAGCTGATAAGGGCGATGACGACGTCGTTCACGACCCGGAAGAACGAGCGCCCCCAGCTCGTGCGAAGCACCAGGATCGCGAACACGAGCTGGAGCCCGAGGCCTTTCGCGATCAGCGACCAGCTCACCGAGCGCCGCTTCGCCGTGAACAGCCACGCCATGCCCAGAAGGAACCCCATGCCGAGCAGCCCGCGGAACACTCGGTAGCCGAACGGCTCGTCGATGCTCAGCGTCCGGTCGGCTCCGGTTATGCCCTGGAGCGGATCCGCGTCCTGAGCCCCAAACGCGTACATGCCGGCAGCCGCGGTCGTCGCGCTCACAAAGGTCGTCCCGAGGGCCACGGTCGTTGGAACAGCCGCAGTCGTTTGGACAGCCGCGGTCGTTCCGATCGCTACGGTGAGGTCCGCCTCGGCGGACAGATCCGGCTCGCCCGCGACCGCCTCGCCCGCGACCGCAACGCCCGGAGCGAGTGCCGCTCCGGCGGCGAGTGCGGCGACCAGCAGGCGTTCCGTGCACGACGCCCTGCGGCGTGCGCTCACCATCGGAATCCTCTCAGCTCCTCCGCAGTCAGCTTCGTTCCCGCCAGTTTCGCTTCCACCAACCGCTTCCTTTCGAACGCTTTCACGAGCAAGACCCCCGCGAAAAAGCCACCGACATGGGCCCAGAAGGCGATTCCCGCTCCCCCATCCGCCGCCGTGCCCGACAGGAACTGGATGAGGAACCAGTAGCCGAGCATCAGCCAGGCCGGGAGATAGACCAGGTAGAAGAAGACGAGCGTCAGCACGCGCACTCTCGGATAGAGAACCATGTACGCCCCCATCACGCCGCTGATCGCGCCGGATGCGCCCACCGTCGGGATTCCGCTCGCCGGCGCCGTCATCACATGGGCCGCTGACGCGACCACACCCGTCAACAGGTAGAAGACGATGAACCTGGAGTGCCCCATCGAGTCCTCCACGTTGTTCCCGAAGACCCAGAGAAACCACATGTTGCCGATGAGGTGGCCCCAACTACCGTGGAGAAACATGGAGGTGAGAACGGTGCTCCACGTTCCGCCACCCGCGACGCAGTCGTAGTTGCCGAGCGGCAGGGCCTGGCCGGGGGAGAGGGCTCCGGTGAGCTCGCCCGGGATCGAGCCGTAGTTGCACAGAGCGTCCAGGAAGGGACGCCCCAAACCCGCGTTCTCGACCGTGAGCCATACCACGACGTTGGCGAGTATGATGGCCACGGTAATGAAGGGGATGAGCTCGGTAGGATTCTCGTCCCGGAGTGGAAACATGGCCGCAGGTTAGAGGCGCACGGGTGGACGGCGCAAACACGGCTCCGGGTCGCATGTACGCTTGCGGCCTGCCGATCTGACACGAGAACGGACGCCGGTTGTCAAAATGTCGGGAATCTCGGGCCGAAAACCGCCAACTTCGGCCCCGGAGGACCCCATTGGGCGGCACATCGCTTGCACCCCCCGCAGGCACACCCCGGCATGCGGCGGCTCGAGGAGCAGGCCTGCGAAGCCGGAGTCGCACTCGGTCGTCAGACGTACGTCACGCACGGAAAGGAAGCGCACAGATGGGCAAGGTCATTGGTATCGATTTGGGAACGACCAACTCCGTGGTCGCGGTCATGGAGGGCGGCGACCCCGTTGTCATCCCGAGCGCCGAAGGATCGCGCACGACACCTTCGGTGGTCGCCTATACGAAGGATGGAGAGCGGCTCGTCGGACAGGTCGCAAAGCGCCAGGCCGTCACCAACCCCGAGAACACGGTCGCCTCGATCAAGCGCTTCATGGGTCGAAAGTGCTCGGAGGTCGAGTCCGAGCGAAAGCTTGTGCCGTACAAGATCGAGTGCGACTCGCAGGACCGCGTCCAGGTCAAGGTCGGCAACGCCGACAAGGCGTTCACTCCGCCCGAGATCTCCGCGATGATCCTCCAGAAGATGAGGCGGACGGCGGAGGACTACCTGGGGCAGGAGGTCAGCCGGGCCGTCATCACCGTGCCCGCCTACTTCAACGACGCGCAGCGGCAGGCGACGAAGGACGCCGGCAAGATCGCCGGCCTCGAGGTTCTCAGGATCATCAACGAGCCCACCGCCGCAGCGCTGGCCTATGGCCTGGACAAGAACGCCGAAGAGGTGATCGCCGTGTTCGACCTGGGCGGCGGCACCTATGACATATCCATCCTCGAGTTGGGAGACGGCGTCTTCGAGGTGAAGTCCACGAACGGGGACACACACCTCGGGGGAGACGACCTGGACCAGCGGATCATCGACTGGCTGGTGAGCGAGTTCAAGAAGGATCAGGGTATCGATCTCTCCAAGGACCCCATGGCGCTGCAGCGCCTGAAGGAAGCGGCCGAGAAGGCGAAGATCGAGCTGTCCAGCACCACGCAGACCGATATCAACCTCCCGTTCATCACGGCCGACCAGTCCGGACCGAAGCACCTCAACCTCACGCTCACACGCGCGAAGTTCGAGCAGCTGGTGGACGACCTGATTGAGCGGACGATCGAGCCGATGAAGAAGGCGCTCAATGACGCCGGACTGAAGTCTTCGGATATCGACGAGGTGATTCTGGTCGGCGGGTCGACCCGGATCCCGAAGGTACAGGAAGTCGTCCGCGAGTTCTTCGATCAGGATCCCCACAAGGGCGTGAACCCGGACGAGGTCGTGGGCATCGGCGCGGCGATCCAGGGCGGCGTTCTGGCGGGTGACGTGAAGGACGTGCTCCTGCTCGACGTCATTCCGCTTTCGCTCGGGATCGAGACGCTGGGGGGCGTGATGACCAATCTCATCACGCGCAACACGACCATCCCGACCAAGAAGAGCGAGGTCTTCTCGACGGCCGAGGACAACCAGGGCACAGTGGACATCCACGTCCTCCAGGGAGAGCGCAAGATGGCGCAGGACAACAAGACCATCGGGCGCTTCCAGCTCACCGGTATCCCGCCGGCGCCCCGGGGCGTGCCGCAGGTCGAGGTCACTTTCGACATCGACGCGAACGGCATTCTCCACGTGAGCGCGCTCGACAAGGCCACGGGCAAGGAGCAGAAGATCCGCATCGAGGCCTCCTCGGGCCTCTCGGAGGGCGAGATCGACCGCATGGTGGAGGAGGCGGAAGAGCACGCGGAGGAAGACCGCCAGAGGCGGGAACAGGTCGACGCCCGCAACCAGCTGGATTCGCTCGTCTACCAGACCGAGAAGAACCTCGAGGACTGGAAGGAGTCGATCGACGACTCGGCCCGGGGGGCGATCGAGGCCGCGCTCGAAGAGGGTCGGAAGGCCCTGAAGGAGGGTGAGCACTCGGATATCCAGGCGGCGACGGAGAAGATCAACCAGGCCGTCCAGGAAGCGGCGCAGCAGATGTACGCCCGGGCGGGCGCCCAGGCCGATGGGGCGGGGGAGGAGGAGGGCTTCGAAGCCGCCTCGGAGGCCGAGCAGGAGTCCGAGGGCGAGGAGGAGGTCGTAGAAGCCGACTACGAGATCGTGGAGGAGAGCGACTAGCCGCGAGGGCGCCCCGGAGCCGCGACGGCCGCAGCCAGGTCGCGCACACGCGCAGCCAGGTAGCGCACGGGGCCCGAAAGGGGCGACTCGGGTCGCCCCTTTTTTTCGATGCAACTCGAGGCGAACGCCGTGTATCCAACGAGGTGACCGGCCTCGCCTCCGCCCGAGTCGGACCTACGACCTGCGAGGAGGGCAACTTTGCCCGGCGACCGCGGTAGCAGCCTGGCAGCGCATGCAGCTGTGTTTCGAGATTCAAGTGGAACGACATCACCAGGGGAAAACCGAGAAACGATGAACGACGCACTTCGATCCAAGCTGAACCTGATTCTCATCGCCGCTCTGGCGTTCGCGCTCGGCCTCGGTTTCGCGGCCAAGCTGGACCTCACGCCTCGATCGTTCGCTGACGGAGTGGTCGACATCCAGCTCGGAGCCTCCGACGACCAGCTTCAGCAGCTGGGCTCGGCCGGCTTATCGGCCGGGTTCGCTCCGGTGGTGGAGCAGATCGGCCCGGCGGTCGTGACGGTCCGCGTCGAGCGTAACGGCACGACCGCGCATAGCAACGTGCCCCAGCTGCCCGAGCCGTTCGACGAATTCTTCCGCCAACCGCGGGAACGGGGTCTGGTACGCGGCAGCGGTTCCGGTTTCATCGTCAGCCCGAACGGCTACATCGTCACGAACAACCACGTGGTCGCCGGCGCCGAGCGCATCGACGTGGAGCTCGCGGACCGACGCACGTTCGTGAACGTGAAGCTGGTCGGACGCGATCCGGACACGGATGTCGCCCTCCTGAAGATCGATGCCGACGATCTGCCATCGATCCCGTTCGGATCGTCCGTGGAGACGCGGGTCGGGGAATGGGTCCTGGCCATCGGCAGCCCCGGCTTCTCAGGTGGAGGCGGCCGACTCCTCCAGACCACGGTCACCGCCGGCATCGTCAGCGCGAAGGGGCGGAGCATCAACATTCTCGCGCGGGCTTCCGCGGCCGCAATCGAGGACTTCATCCAGACGGATGCGGCGATCAATCCCGGTAACTCGGGCGGGCCGCTCGTCAACGTGCGGGGCGAGGTGGTGGGGATGAACACGGCGATCTCCAGCAGCACGGGCTTCAACCAGGGATACGGCTTCGCCGTCCCAATCGAGCTCGTGCGTGAGGTGGTCGATGACCTGATCGAGTACGGGGAGGTGCGGAGAGCGATCCTCGGCATCTCGGTGCAGAACGTGAGCGCCGAGGACGCGGAGTTCTACGAGCTGGACCACGTCGCCGGAGTGGTCGTTCAGGGCTTCGGAGCGCTGAGCTCCGAGGAGAGCGCCGGGCGTGAGGCAGGCCTTCGCCGCGGCGACGTGATCGTCTCGCTCGACGGCGAGCCCGTCGAGACGGTGAGCCAGCTCCAGCGGGAGCTTCGGGCCTACGAGCCCGGCAAGAGCGTAACGCTGGGAGTCGTCCGCCGCTCGAACAAGGAGCGCGAGAACGTCCGCGTGCGGCTTCAGCGGCGGCCGACGGACGATCGGGTGGCCACCGCGACAACCACTTCGGAATCGGCCGACAAGCTGGGGATTCGGGTTCGCGACCTGGACGACGAGACGCGCCGGGGCCTCGATCTCGCCGAAGACGTCGACGGCGTGCTCGTGGCGGACGTGAGCCAGACGGGGCCGCTCGGAAGGGCCGGGATCAGCCGCGGCTGGATCATCCAGGACATCAACGGCCGGCCCGTCCGAAGCGTCGAGGAGTACGGCCGGATCGTGGCCGAGGTGGAGCCGGGAAGCGTCGCGAATCTGGCTCTCCTGAACCCGCGGGGCGGGGCCACGCGCACGGTCAGTATTCGGCTTCCGTAGGAGGCTCGCCGGCGCCCACACGGTGGTGGCCACGGTCATCGTCGGCTAAGAGGGAGTTGCGGTAGGGTTGTAACTTGTCTCTTGCCCGCCCCCGTCAGAGTAGGACGGAGCTTTCGGAAGTGGCTGCGAGAGTGGTGTTCTTCAAGGCCCGCGAACGATCGCCTCCCGTTGACGGGGGGCGCTTTCGTTTCTCCCGTTCAGGAGCGCCGTTTCCCCCTCCTTCGGGGCCGCGCTTGGTCGCACCTACGTTCCGAGCGTGAGCGCGGAAGCGCAGCATATACCCCCTCCTCCCCGCGCGCGACCAGCATCGGCATGCTGGATTGAGATACTTGATGTAGACGCGCCTGCTGTGTACGCAGGAAATCCTAAGGCGAGAGCCGCGAGAGATCGCGGCTTTTCTAATCCCAGGGCGGGTTTCAGGGCGGGGTCACCCTGGGATCAGGGCTGATTCTGGGCGATTAGGTGCAGCCGGTCAGCCCCTCCATGTTCCTGAGTTCGTCCTCGTAGAGCAGCCGGGGCGGCGCATAGGCGCTCGAAGGTAGCAGCCCAACGCTGCCTTGCTTATGCTGGAAAACGATGAAGTAGCAGCAAACTATCCCCCTGCCCGGAGGTGTGGCGGACCAGCAATGTTTGAAACCGGCCCGATACAATGGCTCCAAGGCTTCGCCTCGCCAACCGTCACTTGGCTGATGACGGGAGTTACGCAGCTCGGATACACCCCCGTTTACGCGGCCCTCGTGCTGTTTCTGGCGTTTGCCGTCCGGCTACGACCGGCATTGTTCGTATTGCTCGGCCTGCTTCTGAATGGAGTTATGACCGAAGGGCTCAAGACCTCCGTGGCCTTCCCGAGGCCGGACCATGTCGTCCAGCTACAGACCAGGTCGCCGGCCCCGCCCGCTACGTTCGATGCTCATGGTTTCTGGAGCCTTCCCAGTGCAGAAACTCGGGCGGCAGTCCGAGCTACAGCGGGTATCAGCTACGGCTTTCCGAGCGGCCATGTGAGCGCCGCGATGGCGTTTTGCCTCGGCGTCGCGCTGTTCTTTCGCTGGCGTCTCTTCCTTGCTCTTGCCCTCGTCTGGCCGCTCTTGATGGGCCTGTCGCGCATGTACCTGGGTCGTCATTTCCTTGCGGATGTCCTTGGGGGTCTGGCCGTCGGCGTCGTCGCGGCGGCGTTAGCCGCGCGGTTATTTCGCTGGCTCGAAGACCCTCGTGAGCCCGCTCGTCAGCCGCGGCGGCTCGCTCTGCTCTGCGGGGCAACAGTGGCCCTGGCTGTGGTGTCGCTGTTTACGCCGTCGCTCGATCCGGAGAATGTTGGGCGGCTTGCTGGCTTGATCTGCATCTATGCAGGGCTCACCGTCAAAGGGTTTCCGGTTGATGCAGGCGGGCCTTGGCAAAGGGCAGGTCGATTCGTAGCCGCCGTGCTCATCTATCTGGCGATCAGCCGTCTCGGAGAATGGGGGCTTGAGCTATCGGGTTGGGAGGATCAACGGCTCCCGGTCCTGATAGCCGCCGCGCTGATTTTTATTGGTTCTCTTCTTGGCGCTGTGGCCCTTGCGCGTCGCTTGCGTTGGTACCGTGCCGCCTAACACGGCGATGCAAAGCGGCTTTTTGCCCTCATCATCCTGCTGGGCTTGGCAACGGCGGAAGGTGGAACGCGCCGGCCCCCTCCACGCTCCTGACCTCGTCCTCGGGGACCAGTAGGTCACCGGACCATACCATACGTCGGCGCACAGTAGATACCGCCTGCCGTCCTTGCTTATGATGGGATAACGAAGCGGGCGTGAGGATGCCCAACTGGGTGATCAACCGAACTGTGCTGGGTGGTTCCTTCGGGGCCGCCCCAGGAAAGGGCAAGCGTCAGGCTCGCCCGTCTCGGGATCGTCGTCCACCCGAGGGTTCGCGCCGGTTGCGTGGGCACCGACGAAAGGAGCGAGAAATGAACAGAAAGATGCTTTACGTCATCGCGATCGTCCTCTTTCTGATCTTCGTCGCGATCCGCGTGTTCTGAGCCCACCGAAGTAATACAAGAGCCATCCGCCGGCTCCGCTCGGTCGAAGCCGGGCGGGCGGCGACTTGTCTTCTCTTTCAGGACGACCAGGGCCGTCTCAGACCTGCCCTCCCGATCGATACCAGTAGGAGGTTGATGGCGGAGCGCCATTCCCAGAAGGATCGCTCCGAGCGCGATGGCTATGCCGAAGTTACCCCTGCGGGTCTCCAGCACGATCGCGGTCGTCATGACCGGCGTCTCGCCGAGGATATTCCCGCCGACGATCATGACGGCTCCGACCTCGCTGATGTGGCTGCCGAAGTCGGCTCGCATTCCCATCGCCGAGACCTGATCTTCGCATCGCACATCATCGAGCGCCTGCCAGGCCGATGCTGGCCGCGCGCTGGGAGGAGGAGGTAGACTACGCTTCCGCGCTGGGATGAGTGAGCACGAGCCAACGATCGCCCCTCGAAGGTGGAGATACAGCGGACCATGACAACACATGCAGAGCTTGGAGCAAGATTGTTACGTGAGGCCGCCGCCTTTTTCGGCAGGCTGGGGGAGCAGAACGAAGCTTTGAAGGAACAAATGATCGACAATTCCCACACTTTCGAGCAGGTCGCGGAATTGCTCGAAACTGACCCAACCGGTGTACTTGACGAGCCGTAACTGCGCAAGGGCCCCGAGCAAGAAAGTGTCATGCCTCGCGCCCGCGCGTAGACCTCATTCCCCACTGGCCTGCATCTGCGCCCCACCGAAGGGGGGATTGCGTGCGAGGTGGGGGTGCGAGAACGGTGCTGCCCGTGATGGGAAGAGGGGATTAGGGGATTAGCCCCCCGTCACGGGTCCCTCCCCCTGGGTGTGGAATGCCCGGGGCCGGTTCCTTCGGGGCCGCCCCTTGGCGCATCGGGCTTGCTGCAACCGCCTCAGATTGTGATTCCGAAGTCGCCCGGCTCCCGGCCTCCAGCCGCGAAGCGGTAGAACGCCATCGCGACCGCATCCGCCCTATCCGGTGATCGGCCGAGCCTCGCTTTCAAGTCATCCTTCGCCTCGATCTGGACCCTGCCGTCCGAGGTCGGCCGCCATTTCGTAGCCACGAGTTCGTCGAACAGCATCTCGTCGCGGGGGAGAGCTATCTCGCCTCCTTCCAACCTCTGCCTGAGGTGCCAGTAGGATTCCGCTCGGGCGTTCAGGAACCTCGGTTGATCGTAAGCCTTCCGCCCGCCCACCCGGGCAGCGTGTGGTCCTACGACTTCACGATGGGGCGTACCCACGACGGGCGTCCGCTGAAGCTCCTGACAGTGATGGACGAGTACACCAGGCAGTCGGTGGCGATCGAGGTGGAGAGAAGGATCCGGTCCGACGACGTGCTCGACTGCCTGACAGGTCTGTTCGCCCGGCATGG
>DAOVWI010000110.1 GCA_030636765.1 Gemmatimonadales bacterium | reverse complement strand
GGCTTCGCGATTCCGATCGACCGGGCGCTGCGGGTGGCCGCCGAGCTGCGCGACTTCGGTCGGATCCGCCGGCCCTGGGTTGGAGTCGACCTCGCCACCATGCCGTCGGACAGCTTCTTCTCGGTCGCCACGGTGCGCCGGGTCGCTCCCAACTCACCGGCCGCGAGCGCCGGGCTGCTGGAGGGCGACGTCATCCTTTCCCTGGACGGCCGCGCCATCCGGGGCGCACTCGATTGGGAGATCGGCCTGCTGGATGCGGGCGTAAACGAGGATGTCCAGATCCGGTTCGTGCGTGGCACCCAGCAGCACAACGCCTCGCTCCGCATCGAGGAGTTGCCCTCGGAGCGCGCCGACCGCATCCAGGTCCTGCGAGGGCTGGAGCTCGTCACCGTCACCGAAGGCATCTCGGTCGAGCGGGATCTTTCCGTGGGCGGGGGCGCGCTCATCGTGAGGATCGACGACGTGCTTGCTCGCCGCACCGGCATGCGGGTCGACGACGTGATCGTGGCGATCAATCGGCGGGAGGTGCGATCGGCCGAAGAGGCGCGTGACCTCCTCCTCGAAGCTGCGCGCCGCGGTTGGGTCGAGCTCCTCATTGGTCGTCAGGGCGCGACCCTGGTCACCTCGTTTCCCATCCGCCGTTAGCCTTCCAGACAACCTTGACCACGGCCCAGCCGCGCTATTCGCATCCCCTGATCGATCGCTACGCGTCGGCCGAGATGGCTGACCTCTTCTCTCCCGAGCGGCAGGCGATCCTGTGGCGAGACCTGTGGATCGCTCTGGCGGAGGCGGAGCGCGAGCTGGGAGTCGAGGTGCCCGCGGAGGCCGTGGACGCGATGCGAGCCGCCCGGGACGCGCTCGATCTCGGGCGCGTGGCGGAGCTGGAAGCCGAATTCCGTCATGACGTAGTGGCCCACCTCCATCATTTCGGAGAGGTGGCGGCCGCGGCGCGAGGCTTTCTTCACCTCGGCGCAACAAGCGCCTTCGTCGGCGACAACGCGGCCCTGATCCAACAGAGGGACGCACTCCGGCTCGTGCGCCACCGCCTGCTCGGCGTCGTGGCGGCCCTCGCGGCGTTCGCGCGGACCCACCGCGCCGTGCCGACACTCGGGTACACGCACTTCCAGCCGGCGCAGCCCACCACGGTCGGAAAGCGTGCGTGCCTCTGGATCCAGAACTTCCTTCTGGATGTGCACCAGGTTGAGGCGTGCCTGTCGGAGCTCCGGCTGCGAGGCGCGCGGGGCACGACGGGCACGGAGGCCAGCTTCCTCGAGCTCCTGGGCACGGGCGAGCGCGTGGACGAGCTGAACCGGATGCTTGCCGAGCGATTCGATTTCCCAGGCGTCTACGACGTGGTCGGGCAGGTGTACCCGAGGAAGGTCGACCAGCGAACGCTCGGCGTGCTGGCCGGCATCGGCGCCAGCGCATCCCAGCTCGGCCACGACATCCGGCTTCTCCAGGGTTTGGGCGAGCTCCAGGAACCGTTCGGCACCGACCAGGTAGGCTCGTCCGCGATGCCCTACAAGCGCAACCCGATGCGATCGGAGCGGATGTGCGCTCTGGCGAGGCACCTGTGCACGCTTGAGCTGCAGGCCGGATGGACCGCGTCAGTGCAGTGGCTCGAGCGCTCCCTCGACGACTCGGCCGCACGCCGAATTGCGATCCCGGAGGCCTACTTGTGCGCGGACGCGGTCCTGCAGATCGCTGGCAACGTGGCGGCAGGCCTCGTCATATTCCCCGCGGTGATCCGCTCGCGCCTCCAGCAAGAGCTGCCGTTCCTCCTCGTCGAGCACCTGCTGATCGCCGGCGTGAGGGAAGGAGGCGACCGGCAGGAGCTGCACGAGCGGATTCGACGGCACGCCATGGCGGCCCGCGAGCGGATGCAGGAGGAGGCGACCGAGAACGACTTCCTGGAGCGCGTTGAGGCCGACCCGGAGCTTCCTCTGGGGGGCGAGCGGCTCCGCGAGCTGGCCGACCCCGCCCACCTCACCGGGCGGGCCGAGGAACAGGTGGAGCGCTTCCTCGAGGGGCGCGTCGATCCCGTCCTCGAGGCCGCAGGGGCCGAGGCGGCCACGCCCACCCTGAGGGTGTAACCGGTGGAGGACCTCCTTCCCTACCCGCTCTTGCGGCGAGGCAAGGTTCGAGAGCTCTACGACCTGGACGAGCACCTCTTCCTGGTCGCGAGCGACCGGATCAGCGCCTTCGACTGCATCCTGCCAGACTCGATCCCTCGCAAGGGGATCGTGCTGACGCAGCTGTCCCGCTACTGGTTCAACCGTACGACACGCATCGTGCAGAACCACTGCGTCGCCGGTGATCCCGAGGAGATCGTGACGCTCCGGCCCGATCTGGAGGCGACCCGGGAGAGGTGGGCCGGCCGCGGCATGCTGGTGCGCCGCGCTCAGCCCTTTCCGGTCGAGTGCGTGGTGCGCGGCTATCTGGCGGGCTCCGCCTGGAAGGAGTATAGGGAGAGTGGGACGCTGGCGGGCGAACAGCTGCCCGAAGGTCTCACCGAGAGCGAGCGGCTGCCCGAGACTCTCTTCTCGCCCGCGACCAAGGCGGCCGAAGGCCACGACGAGAACATCTCCTTCCGTGAGCTGCAGCGGTACGTGGGGCGGAACACGAGCGAGATGCTCAAGGAGCTGAGCCTCGCCCTGTATCGGTTCGGGCGGGATCGGGCGGGCGAGCGAGGTATCATCCTGGCGGACACGAAGTTCGAGTTCGGCGTTACCGATGCGGGCGAGGTGCTCCTGATCGACGAAGTTCTGACGCCCGATTCGGCGCGCTTTTGGCCGGCGGCCGAGTACGAGCCCGGGCGAAGCCAGCTCTCGTTGGACAAACAGCCCGTGCGGGATTATCTGGAGGCCTTGAGAAGCGAGGGACGCTGGAGCGGCGAGCCGCCGGCGCCCGAGCTTCCCGCCGAGGTCGTGACCGCCACAGAGGAGCGATATGTGGAGGCGTATCTCCGCCTGACGGGGCGAGAACTGCCCTCCTTCGAGGTTTCGTGAACATGCCGGCCAACCAGTTGAGCTTCCGGGTCGAGATCCGGGTGACTCCCAGGGAGGGCATCGTCGACCCGGAGGGCCAAACGATCGCGCGGGCGCTCGAAGACCTCGGGTATCGGGGTGTGAGCCGCGTCGGGTCCGGCCGGCTGCTGAAGCTCGAGCTGCAGGCGCCCAGCGGCGAGGATGCGCGGGATCTGGTGACGCGGATGTGCGAGGAGCTGATCGCCAACCCGGTAATCGAGCGTTACGAGATTCGGTTGGAGCCGGTGGCGCCGGGCGCGCCACTCGAGCCGGGTGCGCCCGCCGGGCCGGCGGCGCCTGCCGAGCCAACGGAGCCCGCGAAGCCGTGAAGCCATGAGAATCGGCATCGTCCGCTTCCCGGGCTCGAACTGCGACCAGGACTGCTATCGGGCGGTGGAAGAGGGAATCGGCGCCGAGGCCGTTTACCTGTGGCACAAGTCGCATGACCTGCAGGCGTGCGACGCCATCATCCTGCCGGGCGGCTTCTCCTACGGCGACCATCTTCGAGCCGGGGCGATCGCCCGCTTCAGCCCGATCATGCGCGAGGTGACCGGGTTCGCCGGGGCCGGCGGTCCCGTCCTCGGGATCTGCAACGGATTTCAGATCCTGTGCGAGGCCGGCCTCCTGCCCGGCGCCCTCGTGCGCAACCGGTCCCTCCGCTTCCGGTCGCACTGCGTGCGTGTGCGCGTCGAGAGAACGGACACGCCCTTCACATCCGCATACGGGGCTGGGGATGTGCTGGAGATGCCCATCGCGCATGGAGAGGGGCAGTACGTCGCCGGCGGGACCGAGCTCCGGCGGCTGGAGGACGACGGCCGAGTCGTCTTCCGCTACGTGGACGAGAGGGGCGCCGTTACCGAGGAGGCCAATCCGAACGGGTCGATCCACAACATCGCCGGCATCTGCGACGAGGGGCGCCGCGTCGTCGGCCTGATGCCCCATCCCGAGCGTGCCGCATCAAAGCTGCTCGGGACGGATGGGCTGGAGGTGTTCCGGTCGCTGCTGCGGGAGGCGCTCGCGGGCACCGGTGCGGGCTCGAGTGCATCGGCCGGTGCCGCCCACGGCGAATCCGAACCCGCCGGGGTCGGCGTCAGGTGAGCGCGCCCGCGGGCCTCGAGACGATGGAGATTACGCCGACGCTCGTCGCCGAGCATGGGCTTTCCCCGACGGAGTACGAGCGCATCCTCGAGATCCTGGGCCGCGAGCCCACCTTTCCGGAGCTTGGCGTGTTCAGCGCCATGTGGTCCGAGCACTGCGGCTACAAGAGCTCCAAGCCGCTGCTTCGAACCCTCCCGACGGAGGGAGCGTGTGTGGTCCAAGGGCCGGGCGAGAACGCGGGCGTGATCGACGCCGGGGACGGCTGGGGCCTCGCCTTCAAGATCGAATCCCACAACCACCCGTCGGCCGTCGAGCCGTATCAGGGGGCGGCGACCGGCGCGGGCGGAATCCTCCGTGACGTATTCACGATGGGTGCGCGCCCGATCGCGCTCTTCGACAGCCTCCATTTCGGATCCCTCGAGTCACCGCGAGCGCGCTACCTGCTCGACGGCGTGGTGCGCGGCGTCGGCGACTACGGGAACTGCGTCGGCGTGCCCACCGTGGGCGGTGAGGCGGTGTTCGATCCGGCCTACGAGCGAAATCCGCTCATCAACGTGATGTGCATCGGACTCCTGCGCCTCGAGGAGCTGGCGCAGGGTCTGGCCGAGGGCGTCGGAAACGCGGTGATGGCCGTGGGGGCCCGGACGGGCCGGGATGGCATCCACGGGGCGACCTTCGCCTCCGAGGAGCTGGACGAGGGCTCCGACCGCCGCCCCCAGGTGCAGGTGGGCGATCCCTTCACCGAGAAGCTGCTGCTCGAGGCCAGCCTGGAGCTCATCCGGCGCGGCCTGCTCATCGGCATTCAGGACATGGGCGCTGCCGGGCTCACCTCGAGCGCCTCCGAGATGGCGGCACGCAGCGGCTCGGGCATCGACTTCGATGTAGCCCTCGTGCCTACGCGGGAACCCGGCATGACGCCTTACGAGATCCTCCTCTCCGAGTCGCAGGAGCGGATGCTTCTGGTCGCCAGGCCGGGCCGTGAGAACGAGGTGGAGGACGTGCTCGCGAAGTGGGATCTGGAGGCCGCCATCATCGGGCACGTGACCGACGACGGCAACTTCCGCGTGCGTGACGGTGGCGAGGTGGTCGTGGAGATTCCCGTCACACAGCTGGTGGATGAGTGCCCGACGTACATCCGCGAGGCCCTGGAGGATCCCGAGGTTCGACGGCTGCGGGATGCGGACCTGACCCCGTACCAGGGGCTGGCCTCCGGTGAGGAGGCGGTGCGAGCGCTGCTCGTCCTGCTCGACTCGCCTTCGATCGCTTCCCGCAGCTGGATCTACGAGCAGTACGACACGACGGTCGGCACGAACACGATCGTCGGGCCCGGCTCGGACGCCGCCGTCCTGCGGCTGGCCGATACGGACCGCGGCCTCGCCGTCTCGCTGGACTGCAACGGCCGGTACGTCTATCTCGACCCCCGGCGGGGCGCTCGCATCGCGGTGTCCGAGGCGGCGAGGAACGTGGCATGCTCCGGGGCGAGGCCCTCCGCCGTCACCAACTGCCTCAACTTTGGCAATCCGCTGAAGCCGGCCGTGTATCATCAGCTGTCCGAGGCGGTGGCCGGTCTCGCGGAGGCGTGCCACGCGCTCGGCACGCCCGTCACGGGCGGGAACGTCTCGCTCTACAACGAGACGCCAGAGGGCGCCGTGTATCCCACGCCGGTGATCGGGATGCTCGGCCTGCTCGATCGCCTGGAGCGCGTGGTGCCCTCGTTCTTTCAGGCACCGGGAAGCGCGGTCCTGCTGATCGGCGAGACGCGCGACGAGCTGGGGGCGAGCGAGTTCCTCGCGGCATGCCACGGCATCGTGGCGGGGCGGCCGCCGGCCGTGGACCTGGATGAGGCGGGGCGCCTGGTCGACTTTCTCGTCGAGGCGGCCTCCCGAGGCCTGCTCCTCTCGGCTCACGATTGCTCGGATGGCGGGCTGGCCGTCACCCTGGCCGAGTGCGCGATCGAAGCGCGCGGCGGCCCGCTCGGCCTCGAAGCGGAGCTCACCGGCCGCGTGCCGGCGGCGGCGGCGTTCTTCGGCGAGTCGCAATCGCGCGTCGTGCTCAGCTGCAACCCGGAGCACGTGGACTCCGTGAAGGAGCTGGCGGGCGAGCTCGGGCTTCCGATCGCCTCGATCGGAAGGGTGGGCTCGCCGGGGGAGCGCTTCCGCTTCGGCGCCGGGGGGCTCATCATCGACGTCGAGATCGACGAGGCCGCGGACGTGTACCGATCGGCGCTGCCCCGACGGATGGAGAAGGAAGCGGGCCTGACGACATGACGATGCGAGAGAAGTGCGGGGTGTTCGCTATCAGCGGCTCGCCGATGGCGGCCGAGCTCGCGTTCATGGGCCTTTACGCTCTCCAACACAGGGGCCAGGAGTCGGCGGGCATCCTGGCGATCGACGAGCTGGGCCGCGCGCGCGTCCACCGCGGAATGGGTCTGGTCTCAGAGGTGTTCGACGAGAACAAGCTCCTCGATCTCGTGGGCTCCATCGCGCTGGGACACGTGCGCTACTCGACGTCGGGCGGCTCGGAGCTCCGCAATGCGCAGCCGGTGGTGGTCGAGTACCGCGACGGGCCGATGGCCCTGGCACACAACGGCAACATCACGAACGGACGCGAGCTTCGTCAGCGCCTCTCCAAGGAGGGCGCGATCTTCCAGACGGACACCGACTCGGAGGTCGTCATCCACCTGATCGCGCGCTCGAGGCGCGAGAAGGAGGAACAGAAGGTGGACGATGCCCTCTCGCAGCTCGCCGGCGCTTTCTCCCTCGTGTTGAGTATCGGCAAGACCATTTACGCGGCGCGGGATTCCCGGGGCTTCCGGCCCCTCGTCCTGGGACGCCTCGGCGATGCCTGGGTCGTCTGTTCTGAGACGTGCGCCCTGGATCTCATCGGTGCCGAGTACGTACGCGATATCGTGCCCGGGGAGGTGCTCCGCATCCGTGACGGACGGATCGAGCCGCTTCGTCCCCTGCCACCCGAGGTGCCGGCGCCCTGTCTGTTCGAGCTGGTGTACTTCGCCCGGCCCGACTCCCGCGTTTGGGGCCTCTCGGTGGACCGGGCTCGCCGGGCCTTCGGAAGACAGCTGGCTCGGGAGCATCCCGCCGACGCGGAGTGCGTATTCGCCGTGCCGGACTC
>DAOVWI010000012.1 GCA_030636765.1 Gemmatimonadales bacterium | reverse complement strand
TGTCTTCTCGATCCAGATCAAGGGCGCATCGTGGGGTCGTCGGGCATCCGGTTTGCCCTGGGTGCGTAGTGTATGTACCCCGTAGACGACCGGGACGATACAGCCCATCAACAGGAACCAGGAAGTGAGCTGGCGGACAGAAAAGGGGTCGGCGAACCACTGCCGAACGTCGATGAAGTTGAGGAAGAAAAGGGCGAGAATGCACTCCCAGGCAAAGAAGCGGTAGAAGCCATGAGAACGGGGGACCCTCAGGGAAGCTCGTGAGACGTAAGCGAGCGCAGCGGACAGGATGGCGAAAATGATGACTCTGAGCACATCTCTTCCGTAGCGTGTCGCTATGCGACATGCGGCTGTTGAGTAACAGCTCCCCTCAGCGCAGGCTGCCGGCCTGCTTACCTCTTCGCGTCCACGCGCGTTTCCAGGCTGCCCTCGTTCTACCTCCGTTCCTATCGGTCGGTCCTGCCGGTCAGGATGCCTCGCAGAATGCGTGCCGGCTTCGGCGGTGCGGTCGGATCCTCTTGGATCGTCAGGTTCACGTTCTCGCTGAAGCGGAGACGGAGATCGAGCACGGCCGGGTTGCCGTTGCGCCGGACGACGAGTCCCAGCGGGGTGTCCTCGGGCTGGCCGGCGTACCGCTGCCGGAACTCGGCGCCGAACCCATCGTCTCTCACGTGCACGTCGCCCACGCTCACCAGGTAATCTCCGACACGGACTCCCGCTGCGGCAGCCGCGCTTCCAGGCACGACTTGCTCGACCAGGACTCCATCCTCATCGACGTTCGTGGTGACGCCGATTCGCGGCACGAGCGTGGTGTCGGCCGAGAGGAGGAGGCCGGCGAGCGGGAGAACACTTTCCCATGGATAAGGCTCGCGCCCGTCGACGTACCGGGAGGCGAACACGCCGAGATCGATCGCCGCCTCACCGCCGGCCGCGTCCCGGACCGCCGCCCACCACTCCTCGGTCGTGAAACCCGCGCCCCGCTTGTACGTGGTCTCGTACACGTCTCGCATCACGTCATCGAGCGAAGCGCGGTTGTCCGACGCGTCGCGGATCAGGATGTCGAGCAGCAGACCGGCAAGGGATCCCTTGGCATAGTAGACGAAGGCGGTGCCATCGTCGGGCTCGATCCAGGTCGAGAGCGAGGCATCCTCCAGCGCCACGGGCGGTGCGCCGGCCACCGTCAAGATCTTGCCGACCGTGCGGCTGTAGAAGACGTTCGGCGGCGCGATCCCGCCGCGGACGAGCGCCAGATCCGCGTAATAGTCGGTGATCCCCTCGCTTATCCATAGAAGCGTGGTCGGCTGTGGACGCCCGTACTCGTAAGGCACGAGCTCGGCCGGGCGCAGCCGCTTCACGTTCCAGGCGTGGAAGATCTCGTGTGCCAGCACGGACGCGAGCAGCGGATTCCCGATCGCGTGTGACGTGTATACGCCCAGGTGGGAGTTCGCGTGCTCGAGGGCGCTCGCACCCGGGTAGTTGGGGTCGAACACCATGAGGATCGTGTAAGTCTCCCAGGGCGTCTCCCCGAACACCATCTCCATCGGCAGCATCATGCGCCGGATCTGATCCCACAGCGTGGTGCGCGCGTCGCCTGCCATGGCACCCGGCGGGTAGGTCGCGAGCCGATACCACCGTCCGTTCACCAGCGTGCTGTCGAGATCGAATCGACCGATGAACGTTGGCATGTCCACCAGCTCGTGATAGTCGGCAGCCACGTACTCGCCCGGCGCCTCTCCCGGCTTCATGCCCGTGGCCACCCGCCACTCCAGCTCGGTGTGAATCGCCACCTTGGCCGAGAAGTCGTATTCCCCTCCCTCCGGGTAGAGAAACAGGTTGGTGCCATTGAAGTAGGCGAAGTCGTGCGCGGACCAGGCCATGCCGGTGTCCAGGGAGTCCGCCCGGTAGTCGAAGCTCACCGTCACGGCTCGCGCTCCACCGGGGTGAACCCGCCACGTGTCGTAGTCGCTCTTGTCCCAGCGAACCGGCTCTCCATCGGACGTGACGCCGAAGTTGTGGACGTACCGCGCGAAGTTGTCCAGCTCGTAGGAGCCGGGGGTCCAGGCCGGCAGCGACAGCTCGACCGGTCCGGCGCCATTCGAAGTGAAGGACATGTCGACGTGAATCGCGCCGCTCTGCGCCGTGCTCGAGTCGAAGGTCACGGCATACCGAACGTCCGCGATGCCGCTGCTAGCGGCGCCGGCGGTGCTCGTTGGAACGTCTTGCTGGTTGGCGGTGGCGGCTTGTATGACGGCCCCGCCCGGTGAGAGTGCCGCGGCGAGGCCGGAAAGAAGCAAGACTCCCTGAGCGGGCTTTGGGGTTGAGTGCATAGCGGGGCTTCTCCCTCTCGGTGAGTGAACGGTCGTCTGCAGCTTCAGCCAAGTGTACGTTCTTACCCCCGGCAGCGTTTCCTACCCACGCCAGAGGAGAGGTGACATGGAGCAGCCGGATCGATCGCGCGACACCCGGGCGAGCATCCGAGATCGAGATGACTAGGCGACCTCCCGAGCGCGTGCCGGAGTCGCGCTCGGAGCTGGTGCCGGAGTCGTACTGGGAGCTGGTGCCGAAGTCGCGCTGGGCGCTGGTGTGCGACGTGATCGTGTTCCAGGGGAAGCTGATCGTCGACGGCGTGCGGGACGCCTTACTGATGCCGATCTCGATCGTAGCGGCGATCATGGACCTTCTGGGCATCGGGCGCCGCGCTGGCCGGACCTTCTACGACGTGATCCTCCTCGGTCGCGAGACGGAGCACTGGATCAACCTGTTCGGCGCGGCCGATCGACTCCTTCCGGGGAGCGCCGATGAAAGCCCCCCATCCGGCTTGGACGTGCTGGTCCGGAGGATGGAGGACGTCGTCGTCGAGGAGTACGAGCGCGGTGGAATCACCGCTTCCGCGAAAGACGCCGTCGATCGGGCGATCGACAAGCTACAGCGGCCGAAGTAGGGCTCGCTCACACGATTCAGCGGAGAAGCCGAAGCGCAACGAGTGCCTCGCCCGCGCCGACCGACCAGCGCGGGGTCAGTGAAACCCCCTGCGTCTCTTCCGCGATCTCTCGCTCCGAGCGGACGATCGTGATGATCGGAAACGACCACATCTCTGCCTCCGGCTCGGGGCGGAGCTCCACCGGCTCGGCCGTCGAGATCTCCGTGGCGAACACAGCGCCCTCCGGAAAGGCCCCTGCCTCCCAGCGATAAGCCACCTTCAGCGCGCCGCTCGCGTCGAAACGGATTCGTTTTTCCAAAACCGGAGCGTGGTCCCGCGGGCGGTCGTGCACGAAGGCCGGTCCCGACAGCGTGATCTCGACCGCGTCGCCGACTCGCTGGATGCGTGAGGTCATGCGGGCTCCGGCCCAGGAGGCGAGAGCCTCGGCGGCGCCGCTTCGGTAGGTGGCCAGGTCGATGTCCTCCGGTAGGACACGGTCCACGAACAGTGCCCGGGGCTCCCGGTCGAGCTCCGGAGCCCCTGCCCATACTGCGAATCGCTCGAGCTCGTGGAGGCTCGGGGCGCCTCCCTTGGGCGTACCCGCACCGCTGCCGGGCGCCGCCCCGTGGTACGCCTCTCGCCTCCGCGTCAGAACGTCCGCCAGGTTCAGGCCCCGCTCGAACAGGGTGTACTCCTCGATGGCGCCCCCTCTGGCCGGGCTCACGATCGCCGAGAACTCGGCCGAATGCACCCATATCTCGGGGTGGCCGTCCACGTCGAGGTCCAGCACCTCCCAGGCGATCGACTCGCCGTCTCGGAGAATCCGCTCCGCGGTCGCCAGGTTCTCCCAGACGGCGCGCCTCAGGTGCGGGAGGTAGAGCCCGCCGAACACGCCGTGCCAGTAAACATCGTTGCACTGGGCTCGACCGATCGCCCGCCGCGCGCCCTGCGGGTCGCCGCGCTCGCGGCTTAGAGCGGACAGAGCGAGCATCTTCTTGTGCATGCGGTTGGCTTCCGGGTAGCGGACGAGGAAGTTCCGCCAGTGGCCGCCGCGCAGGAGCGCGCCGTCCGGGCCGGCCAGACGCTCCTCCCCCAGCTCGTCCTCGAGCGCCGTCAGGCGGATTGCCGCGTCGGAGGGGAGGGCCCACTTCTCCATCTCCCGATAGGAGCCCGTCGCCAAGTAGGCGAGGCCACCGCTCTCGACCTGCGCCACCGCCTCCGACATCGTGACGAGCCGAAGGTCGCCGGCCTGGATGCGTGCGGCCAGCGCCTCGATGAATCCGTCGAGCCAACCATCGTCATACACCCACTCTCGCGTCCCCGGCCACCCGCCGAACTTCTCGCCGTCGTCGGCCAGCACGGCGAGCCGGTGGCCCCCTCGCCGCACGTCATCGAGATAGCGGACGATCTCGGCGGGCGGCCGGAAGGGGATGAGGTAGCGGAGCCGCTCGTCGATCGCCAGCAGGGCCAGCCGCCTCCCGTTCCCCTCGGTCCAGAACGGTGCATGAAGGCGCTCGCGCGGGAAGCCGCTCGTGGCGAAGTGCCTGTCGTCAAGCAGCGTGTACCGCACGCCCGCGTCGGCGAGATCGGCCACTAGCTCCGGCTCCCACACGCGCTCCGTCAGCCAGAGGCCGCGCGCCTCCACGCCGAACCGGTCGCGCAGGTGCTCTCGCATCCAGGCGATCTGCTCGAGGCGGTCGACGCGGGGCAGCGCGGCCAGGATGGGTTCGTAGAAGCCCGACAGCAGGAGCTCGAGCTTCCCCTCGGCAGCCAGCCCGCCGATCAGGTCCAGGAAAGGCGAGCCGTGCTCCTCTAACCACTCGAGAAGTGGCCCCGACACGTGAAGGGAGATCGGCAGGAGGCCTGCGGCCGACAGGCGCTCGAGAAAAGGAGCGTACGCCTCTCGAACGTGCTCATCGATCACGTGGTCGAAGTTGCCGACCGGCTGGTGGATGTGGACACCGAAGGCGAAGAGCAGCGGAGAGGAGGTCATGCGCCCTCGCCCAGCCGGCGGGTTACAACCGCCAGATATTTCTCCGGGAAGTCCGCCATCTCCACCTCGATTGCCTCCATGTCGTTCGCCTCCGTCCGCTCGACGTCGGCCGGCTCGACGTCCGCGGCCTTGCCGCCGTTCGTCTCCGCGGGCCGCACGTGCGCGAGGATCCTTCCGGCTCCGGGCCTCTCGACTTGCGCGACGAGACGGTGCACGCGTCCGGTGCGTCGCTCCACCACGTCGAGCCGAGCGCCGAACTCGTTCCTGTCAGACCCATCGGGGCGCTCGTGCACGTCGAGCCCCGCGAGAAGAAGCTCTTCCGGTTCCGCGCCGAGAGATCTCGCGGCCGCGTAACCCCCGGCCGCCGCCACGGCCGGGGCCACCCGCGGCTTCACGCGCCGGCGGTAGAGCTCCGCTCCGCTCTCGGACTCCGGCTCGCCCACGGGCGCGCGGGCCAGGCGCTCGAGAAGACCCTCTTCCAACCGGTCGCCGTCCCGTCCGGCGAGGTCGATCGCCCGCGCCGCGTAGCGGAGGACCTGCGTTCCCTCGAGGCCTCCGAGGTCGTCGAAGAACCAGCCGCAGGACGTGAACATCCGAAGGCAGTTACGCTCCATCTCGAGCAGCTCGAGGGCGCGCACCGCGTCGGCTGGCCTGCCGGCTATCGCATGGCGGACGAAGCTTCCGCGCTCCCCCTCACCCGAACCGACGAAAGCGCCGTAGGCGTCTCGTGCGCGCCAGGGATCGCCGAACACCGACGAGCCCTCATGCTCGAAGCGCCGATTCAGCTCTACGGCGAGCCACTCGAGCGCGTCGCGCAGCGGTGCCCGCCAGCGCTGCTGGCTCTGTCGTTCGGGCGCCATCCGGCACCCGCAGTCGGCTCTCCACCGTTCGACGCCGTGGGGGCAGCTCCAGGAGCTCGGGGCCACGAGCTCGACCTCCTCGCGCGGCGCGTGGCGGACGAGGAACGAGGCCGGGTTTTCGAGCAGCACCTCCTCCCGGAGCTGGAGGTCGGCCAGCACGGTTGCAAGGGTTCGCTCTCCGCCCCTGTGGTGGTGGCCGTAGGTCTCGCCATCTGTAGCGACGGTAAGGAGATGCGGTCCTGTCTCACCGGGCGGTGCTCTTCGCGCGGTCATCCGTTCCGCCCACAGCGTCGCATCCCCGATGAGCGGGCCGAAGGCGATGTCGTGCGAGGTGTCGCCGTCGTACAGGAACAGGGCGATCGAGCGGCCGCCGCCCGTCCGGTACAGGCCCGGCAGACCGTTCGCGGGCGGCCTGACGACCTGGTGCGAGGCGAGGATCGTGAACGCGATGCCCTCGGCCGCGAGGACGTCCAGCGTCTCGTCGTCCACCGCCGTCTCGGGGAGCCACATGCCCATAGGGTCTCGGCCGAACCGCCGCTGGAAATCCGCGATGCCCCACCGCACCTCGGTACGTTTGTCGCGGCGTGACGCAAGGGGCAGGATCACGTGGTGATAGGGAGCGGCGATAGCGTTGCCGTGCCCCGATCGCGCTCTTCGGCTCGCCCGATCCGCTTCCAGCATCGCCTCGTAGGTGGCATGGGCGTGTCTCTCGAGCCAGTCGAGGAGGGTCGGACCGACGTCGAAGCTGATCGATGCAAGGGCGTTCACCGGCCGCGTGGCCCGGCCGGTCACGGACCCGGCGCTCGGGTTGGTGCTCGGCCCGTCCGGTTCCAGCGGGCGCGCGGCAACGATAGGGCCGTAACACTCATGCTCGATTCGCTCGTTCCAATCGTGGAACGGAGCGGCGGTGGGTTCCCGTGAGACCTCGTCGAACCACGGGTCCTCCCGCGGCGGCTGGTAGAAATGACCGTGAACAACGATCGAGCGGAGGCTGGCCGTCATGCTCGCTCGCGGGCCGGCGCGGCTTCAGCCAACGTGGGCGGTGCGGCTTCAGCCAACGTGAGCGGCGTGCGCCTTCCGGTACACGTCCAGGTACCTGGCGGCCGAGCTCTCCCAGCCGAAATCGCGATCCATCGCTTCCAGAATGTGCCAATTCCAGCCTTCCGGCCCCGACCGATAGAGATCGACCGCCCGCCACACGGCCTGCTCGAGGGCTTCGGTGCTGTACTCGTCGAACAGAAAGCCGGTCACCTGATCCTCGATGGTGTCGGCGAGCCCGCCCACCCGCCGCGCCACCGGGAGCGTACCGTAGCGCTGAGCCCGCATCTGCGTGAGTCCGCAGGGCTCGTACAGCGAGGGCATCAGCAGGAGGTCGGCGCCGGCCAGCAGTTGGTGCTCGAGGGGTTCCCGGAAGTCGAACGCCGCCGCGACGCGCTGCGGCCGGGCCGCGGCCGCCCGGCTCAGCGCCACCCGGTACCGCTCCTCGCCCGATCCGAGGAACACGAACTGAGCGTCGGCCCGGGAAAGCATTCCGTCGTCCAGAATGAGATCCAGGCCCTTCTGTTCCACCAGGCGGGCCGTCATGCCGAACAGCGGTATCTCCGGATCCTCCGGGAGGCCGTATGCCCGCTGGAGATCGGCCTTGCAGCGCCGCTTCCCGGAGAGATCGTCCGGCGAATACCTGGCTGCGATCTCCGAATCGGATTCCGGGTTCCATACGTCGAGATCGATTCCGTTGCGGATTCCGATGAAGCGGTCCTGCATGGTGATGAAAGAGTGGTGAAGGCCGAAGCCGCCCGCCGGCGTCCTGAGCTCGTGGGCATGCGTGGGGCTCACCGTCGTGGCGTAGTCGCTGAACGCGAGCCCGCCTTTCAGTATGTTCACCCGACCGTACCATTCGAGCCAGCGCCAGTGGAAGAGCGAGGACGGCAGCCCGATGTCGGCCAACGTCTCGGGCGGAAAGTGGCCCTGATAACCCGCGTTGTGAACCGAGAGAACCGTGGCCACGTTGCTGTACGGCGGCTGCTTCGGCATCGTCGTCCGCAGGAAAACGGGCGCGAGCGCCGTGTGCCAATCGTGAGCGTGGAGCACGACCGGCACTTCCGCCAGCTCGGGCAACGCCTCGAGTACGGCGCGGTTGAAGAAGGCGAAGCGTCGCGTGTTGTCGGGGTAGTCGCTTCCCGCCTCCCCGTAGATTCCGTCCCGGTCGAAGTACTCGGGGTTGTCGATGAACAGCACGTTCGGGTTTCGGCGGGGCCCGGGGAGACCAAACACGCGCGCCTCCTCCCGGCGAGGTCCGACCTGCACGGCAAACCTCGAGACCTCCTCCAGCTCGGGATGAGCTTCGCGTACGGCTCGGTACAGCGGCATGAAGACGGTGATCGGGATCCCTGTGGCGGCCTGGAAGGTCGCGATCCCGCGCACGGCTTCGGCGAGGCCGCCCGTCCTGGCGAACGGCCAGTACTCCGCCACGAGATGGACCACCCTGAGCCGCTCCTCGCGCGGCGGCGGCGAAAAGCCCTCGCGCGGCGCGGCGGAGGAGCCCTCGCGCGGCTCGGAATCTTCTCCGGAAGGCCTTGCCTTCCGGCTCACGTTCGGCATACTCCGACTCCCAACACTCAGGGGCGCCACGCACGGCCGGAAAGTCGGTGATAACGGGCCGAAGCGGCGTTCGGAATGGGTTAGCATGGGCAAACTAGGAGTACCGCTCGGGCGTCGGCAACTACTGGACGCAGCGGATCTTCTCAGCTTCCGTAAGGGCGAGCACGTCCGGATCCACGAGTTTCTCGGTGCGCACCTGCGGGTCGTCGAGGGCGTCGAGGGGGCGTGCTTCGCGGTCTGGGCGCCGCACGCGAGGAGGGTGCACCTCGCTGGGGACTTCAACCGGTGGGAGGGCCGTCGCCACCCGATGCACCGGCGGGAGGAAGCCGGCGTGTGGGAGCTCTTCGTGCCCGGCGTCGCCGAGGGCGCTCGGTACAGGTACGAGATCCTGACCGCGCGCCGTGACCCCGTGGAGAAGTGCGATCCGGTCGGCTTCGCCATGGAGTCCTGGTCGGGCAGCACATCGGTTGTCGTCGACCTTCGCCGCCACGTGTGGGGCGACGCGGCCTGGATGGAGCGAAGGGCCGAGGATCAGGTCCCGTCCGCTCCGATGTCGATCTACGAAGTGCACCTGGGTTCGTGGCGCCGACGTGGGGACCCCGGAGGTTGGCTGAGCTATCGAGAGCTGGCCGCCACTCTCCTCCCGTACGCCAAGGACCTGGGTTTCACGCACCTCGAGATGCTGCCGGTCACGGAGCATCCGTTCGACGGCAGCTGGGGCTATCAGCCGATCGGCTACTTCGCCCCCACCTCGCGCTTCGGCGCGCCCGACGACTTTCGGCACTTCGTCGATGCGGCGCACCAGATGGGACTCGGCGTCATCCTGGACTGGGTGCCGGCCCACTTTCCGAGGGACCCCCACGGCCTGGCCCTGTTTGACGGAACCCACCTGTACGAGCACGCGGATCCGCGCCGGGGCGAGCACCCCGACTGGGAGACCGCGATCTTCGACTACGGCCGGCCGGAGGTGGCTTCATTCCTGACCTCGAGCGCCCTGTTCTGGTTGGAGGAGTACCATGTCGATGGGCTCCGCGTGGATGCGGTCGCGTCGATGCTGTACCTGGATTACTCCCGGGCGCCGGGAGAGTGGGTTCCGAACATCCGCGGTGGGCGCGAGAACCTGGAGGCAGTCGACTTTCTTCAGCGCCTCAACGACACGCTTCACGCGGAGCACCCAGGCGCGCTGCGTATTGCCGAGGAATCGACGGTCTGGCCCGGCGTCTCGCGGCCGGCAGGGGAGGGTGGGCTCGGTTTCGATCTGAAGTGGAACATGGGCTGGATGAACGATACGCTCCGGTTCTTCCAGCTCCCGTTCGCGGAGCGGGCCGCGCACCACGAGACGATCACCTTTTCGATCATGTACGCGTTCGGCGAACGCTACGTGCTGCCGCTCTCCCACGACGAGGTGGTCCATCTCAAGCGCTCGCTGCTCGGCAAGATGCCGGGCGTGGAGGCCGAGCGCTTCGCTGGACTCCGGTCGCTCTACGGCTACATGTGGGCGCATCCTGGACGGAAGCTGCTCTTCATGGGGGGCGAGATCGGCGCGCTGCGCGAGTGGGACCACGACGGCGAGCTCGACTGGACGCTGCCCACGCTCCCGCTCCATCACGGACTCCAGCGTCTGGTTCGTGATCTCAACGAGCTGTACGGGGTTGAGCCCGCGCTGCACGAGCGGGACGACTCGGCCGACGGGTTCGAGTGGTTGGACGTGCATGACTCCCGCGGGAGCGTCCTCTCCTTCGTCCGTCGAGCGAGCGATCCCGGGGAGCTCGTGGTGGTCGTGGCGAACCTCTCGGCCCGGGACCAGCCGGCGTACGAGCTGCAGCTGCCGACCGGCGGCCGATACCGCGTCCTGCTGAACACGGATTCCAGGCGCTACGGCGGGCGGGGCCGAGTTGCCGCGAACGACATCCAGGCCGTCGAGGTCGAAGGCCGGGGCGCCGACGCACCGTGCCGTGCGGAGGTATTCGTTCCGGCTCTGTCGGTTCTCTGGCTGAAGCCGGCAGGCTAGAGTGTGGGAGGATCGTCCGGCCCGACCTCTCCACGCATCGCCGGGACGTAGTAGTCCCGCACGTACTCCTGCAGCATTCTCCGGACCGTGTAGCGTTCGCCCCCCATCTTCAGCGCGCGCTTCATGCGCTCCACCCAGGCCAGCGGGACGTTCCGCTCATCGCGCGTGTAGAACGCCGGAACGATCTGTTGCTCCAGCGCCGAGTACAGGTGTTCCGCGTCCGCGTCGTCCGTGTCGTCGCCCTTCGAGCGAGGAATCGCCCAGCCGTTTCGACCGGTGTAGCCCTCGGCCCACCAGCCATCCAGCGTGCCCAGCTGCGGAACCGCGTTGAGGGCCGCCTTCATCCCGCTCGTGCCGCACGCCTCGAGCGGCGGCCGGGGCACGTTCATCCACAGGTCGACGCCCTCGACAAGGCGGTGTCCCAAGTGCATGTCGTACTCCTCGATGAAGGCGATGCGGCCCTCGAAGCGCTTGTCCCGGGTGTGGGAGTAGACCCGCTGGAGCAGGCGCTTCCCGTCCTCGTCCTGCGGGTGAGCCTTCCCGGAGAAGATGATCTGCACCGGGCGCCATGGGTCGGTCAGGATTCGGAGCAGTCGCTCCGAATCGCGAAACACGAGGTCGGCGCGCTTGTAGGCGGCGAAGCGGCGCGCGAAGCCGATCGTGAGCGCCAGCGGGTCGAGAAGCGTGCCGGCACCGACCAGGTGCGCCGCTTTCTCCCACTTGTCGCGCCACCTGCGTCGCGCCTCTTCACGGATGAACTCGATCAACGTCGCCTTCAGAAAACAGTGCACCTCCCAGAGCCGGGCGGGATCCAGGCCGAGGGCGAAGCCCCAGAAGCCGGGCTCGTCGAGATGCGTCTCCCATCCCGCGCCAAGGTGCTCGTCCAGGAGGCCGAGGATGGCGTAATTCATCCAGGTTCCCAGGTGCACGCCGTTCGTCACGTGGTGAATCGGCACGTCCGACGCCTCACGGCCCTCCCACAGGCCTTGCCAGATGTGCCGGGTCTCGCGGCCGTGCCGCTCCGACACCCCGTTCACCTGGCCGGCGAGCCGGATGGCTGCGGCCGTCATGTGGAACACCTGATGGTCCATCTCGGGGTGGTAGCCGAGGTGCAGGAACGCCTCCCGGTCGGGGCCGATGCTCTCCCAATACGGACCCGCCCACTCCTCGATCTGCTCGTGCGAGAACATGTCGTGTCCGGCCGAAACCGGCGTATGCGTCGTGAACACGCTCGTGGCGCGTACACGGCGGACCGCCTCGTCGAACGGGGTTCCATCGGATGTCAGCTCCCGCACCCGTTCCACGAGCATGAAGGAGGCGTGGCCCTCGTTCGCATGCCAGACGACCGGCTCGATGCCCAGGGCGCGGAGCACGCGGACGCCGCCGATCCCGAGAAGTCCCTCCTGTCTCAAGCGAAGGTCGGCGCCCCCGGCGTAGAGCTTGTGGGACAGCTCTCGATCGGCGGGGTCGTTCTGTCTCAGGTCCGTATCGAGCAGGTAGATCGGAACGCGGCCCACCATGAGCCGCCACGCTCCCACGTAGATTCGGCGCCCGGAGCTGTCGAGCCACGTGAGATACGGTTCGCCGCTCGGCCCGAGCAGCTGCTCGAGGGGGGTGGCCGAGAGGTCGAAGGTCGCGTCGGAGTCCTGCTGCTGGCCGTCGAGCGTCAGCGCCTGGTCGAAGTATCCCCGCGTGTACAGCAGCCCCACGCCGATGAGAGGGACGCCGAGGTCCGACGCCGCCTTGCAGTGGTCGCCAGCGAGAACGCCGAGTCCTCCCGAATAGATCGGCACGCTGTTGTGGAGGCCGAATTCCGCACAGAAGTAGGCTATGGGCCGCTCCCGGAGCTCCTCGTAACGGGTGGCGAACCAGGTTCCTTCGTCGTTCGTCTCCTGGGCGAGCCCTGCCGCGACCCGATCGTACAGAGCGACGAACTCCGGGTCTTCCGAGCAGGCGACGAGCCGCGAGTGGTCGACTCGCTGCAGCAGGGCCACGGGGTTGTGCCGAGTGAGATGCCAGAGCGGCCCGTCGATGGAACGGAAGAGGGCTCGCGCCTCGCGCTTCCAGCTCCACGAGAGGTTCAGGGCCATGTCCCGCAGCCCTGCGATTCCTTCCGGGATGTCGGGTATGCGGCTCGCCGCCGGTCCTCTGACGAGGTGTTCAGGCACTCCGGGTTCTCGCGCTAGCTGTCGGCTTTGAGCCGTGCCTTCAGCTCCACGTGCCACTCCGCGGCCCGGCCATCCTCGACCCTGATGCTGACCCGTCGGATCTCGGCGTATCCGAGCTCCGGCACGGCCCGACACGCTTCCTCCAGTGCGGCGTTGACGGCGCGCTCGAGGCTCTCATTCGATGTGCCGCTCAGCTCCAGGGTTGCCTCGCGCGAGGCGAAGAGTGCGCCCTCGGTCGAGATCGTCTTCGAGAAGTAGCGCTGCCGGGCACGCCGTTCCTCCTTCTCGTGCAAGCGTTCCGCGACGGGCTCCGCTAGCTCGAGCTGTTCCCTGAGCTCCCGCAGGAAATCCGCCTCGTCCGGATCGACACGGTGATCCTCCAATACCTCTTCGAGCGCCTGCCCGTATACCGCTCGGGCCACCTGATCGTGCACCGTCGCCACGTGCTCGGCGTTCAGCTTCAGGACCTTCTTCAGGTGAGCGAGATCCGCCCTCTCCTCCTGCGTGAGCCGCTGGTCGTCCAGGCACTGCTTGAGGAATCGCCGGTAGAGATCGCGGCAGGCGCCACGGTACTTGCCTCCCAGGTCCACCCCGTGACGCAGCGCGGCCTCCGCCACCTGGTCCGCTGTGATATCCCTCACACAGTCACAGTCAGCGAAGAGGGCTTCCACCTCGCGGATGGCCGCCGTCCGCTTTCGCCCGAGCAGCCCGACAAGCCGCTTGGTTTCCGCTGCGGCCTCGAGATCGAACGGTCTTGCCACGGCTCCTGCTCCTTTCCAAACGTAAGAGATGCTACCCAAGCTTGTACGTCAGTGGACGCCGGGCCAGAGGCGCCGTGTCCGGGCCCGCTACCTGCACCCCTCCCGGCCCGATAGATTGAATCGATTCGAACCACCTCTTTCCCGGACAACCTAGGAGAACCGATGAGCCAGCGGACGTTCAACCTGGTGGCCGGCCTGCTGTTCGGGCTGCTCGCGCTCGTACACGCCGTTCGAATCGCTTCCGGCTCGGGGTTCGTGGTCTCCGGCTGGAGCTTGCCGACGTGGGCGAGCGCGATTGCCGTCCTGGCGGGGGCGTACCTGGCCCTCGCGGCGCTGCGGCTGAACAAGTCCGCCGGGTCGTAGCGGGCGGGCCAGGGAGATCCCGGGCAAGCCGGACGGGAAACTCCCTACACGTTATCGAAGCCGTTTCCCGACAGACACTTCACCCTCTCGATCCTACGTTGAGCTCGGGCAGCGGGGAGACCGGCTAGCCGTCCGCCTTCCCCGCGGATCCGAAGGGTAGGAGAGAAGTCAGAGCGGCCCGCGGCCCCCGCCAGCTGTGGCGGCCGACCCGCGGGCCGAGGAGGGTGGCGAGATGGAAGAGACCGGACGGCGGATCGAACAGCGAGAGCATCCAGCGTCGGCCAACGACGCGTTCAAGTCCCACTACAGAGATTGGGTTGGCTTTGGAGTGATCGTGGCCGTCGGCCTGCACTTCGCCTTCTTTCACTTCTTCCCCAACCTCAGGGCCGCCGATCTGGCGGGTAGTGTCACCGAGCTCGAGGCGATCGAGCTCCCGCCGGAGGTGAGGGTTCCGCCTCCGCCCGAGAATATCGCTCGGCCCGCGACGCCGAAGGTCGCGGCGGCGGAGGTAAACGAGGACGTGACGATCGCGCCGACCACGTTCGAGTCGAACCCGGTCGAGAACCTCGCGCCGCCGCCGGTGGCAAGGGGCCTCGACCCCTCCGACAAACCGTCGTTCATTCCCTACGACGTAGCGCCGAGGCTGAAGAACCCGGGCAAGATCCAGAAGATGCTGCAAAGGGACTATCCGCCGCAGCTGAGGGAGGCGAAGATCGAGGGAACCGTCGTCCTCTGGATCTACATCGACGACCGCGGCAACGTGCTGAAGTCCCACGTTCAGCACTCGAGCGGGTACATCGCTATGGACCGCGTCGCCCAGGGGTGCGCGGACGAGATGGAGTTCACGCCGGCCAAGAACAGGGACAAGCGCACGGCCGTGTGGGTCGCCCAGGCGATTTCGTTCGAGGTCCACTGAGCTGACGAGGGCGAGCCGCAGAGCGGCTCTGAGGCGGTGGTCAAGCGGGGCAGCCAGGTGGCTGCCCCGCTTTGTTTCCGGCCCGTGCTCCTTTCCGGTCGGCTGCCCGAACCGCTTTTCCGGCATCGCGGACGTCGATATGATGGCTCCCCGGATCCCGCCGGCTCCTGCCGGTCACCAGCTGCTTGGGAAGGAGGGCTCGATGTCGGATGACCTTCGCGGGCGGTTCATTTGGTACGAACTGCTCACCTCGGATCCCGATACGGCGGTCGATTTCTACACCGATCTCATCGGGTGGGGTACGGCGCCGTTCGAGACGGACGGGCCGCAGTACACGATGTGGACGAACGGGGAAGTGCCGATCGGCGGACTCATGCGGTTGCCGGACGAGGCTGTCGCGGGGGGCGCCACGCCTCACTGGCTCGCGTATGTCGGCACGCCCGATGTGGACGCCACGGCCGAGCAGGCGAGGCGACTGGGGGGCACCGTCCTGGTGCCGCCCACGGACATCCCGACCGCCGGTCGTTTCACCGTGCTCCAGGACCCGAACGGCAGTCTGATCGCGGCCTATGCTCCGGAGCGGCCGTCGCCGGCCCCGGAAAGCTCCCGACCGGGCGATTTCTCCTGGCACGAACTCGCGGCTACCGACCAGGAGGCCGCGTTCGGATTCTACTCGGAGTTGTTCGGCTGGCAGAAAACCGATGCGATGGACATGGGAGAGGACGGCATCTACCAGATGTACGGGCGTGGCGGGCCGCCGTTGGGCGGCATGTACACCGTGTCGGAGAGTATGCCGGTGCGGCCGGGATGGCTCTACTACATCACGGTGGATGACGTTCGCCCAACGGCGGAGCGGGTGAAGGAACTGGGCGGCCAGGTCCTCCGCGGACCGATGGAGGTACCCGGCGGAGGTCTGATCGCCCAGTGCTTGGATCCGCAGGGAGCGCTCTTCGCGATCCACTCGGTGGCCCAGTGAGACGAGTGAGCCTGGAGGTGCAGGGGATGAAGTGCGACGGGTGTACGTCCAGCGTCAGCGAGGCCTTGGCCGCCGTCGCCGGCGTCGAAAGCGTCGACGTTCAGCTGGGCGAGAGCCGAGCGTCTCTCGTCGTCGCGAACGAAACCAGCGACGAAGCGCTGGTGGCAGCGGTCGAAGCCGCGGGTTTCGGCGCCTCGCCCGCCTGACCCGAGCTAGCCGTCCGTGCTGGCGACTCGGTCCACGTCGTGGCCGCAGAACGTGCCCGTGATCTCGCGCGTCATCGTGTCGTGGTTCGCCACGGACCAGATGTCGATCTCGCACGTTCTCTGGCGATCCGTGCCCTCGACGGAGATCGTCACGACGCCCTCGATGTGCGTCTCCTGAGGACCGCTCGGCTCGCGGTTCACCCTCTTTCGAGCGCCGGAGATCTCCAGGCTTCCGTTCACGACGAAGATCTTGTCCTCACGCTCGAAGGCGCAGTCGACCATCGTCTTTTGGGCCTCGAACGTCAGCTCGACGGTTGTGCCCTCCGCCGTCATGCTCACCGTCATGTTGAACTCGCCGTCGATGTCCATCGACCCACCGGCCGGACAGCTCCGGGTGCGCAGCAGGCCAAGCGGGACGGAGCTGGCGCGCACCGCCAGGTCGCCCGCTGCACCGGCCGGTTCGACGCTCATCCGCACTGCCGCATCGTCGACCGCGCCTGCTCCGAGGCCGCTCATCCGGACGGCCAGGAACCCGGCCTCGTCCGCCCTGAGGTCCTCGCCCGGAAGGCCGACCGGGTCGTCACCGCAGGCCGCGGTCAGCGCGAGCACGCCGACAACGGCGGTCGCGCGCAGTGCATTCGTTCGTTCGTTCATGGCCACCATCTCTCTCTGAGGCTCCTCGATGGATCGCCCATACCTTGGGCGAAGCGGTCAGTTCCCGTGCGCCATGGTCTCGCGTAGATGGACGGCTGGCGGGGAGCGATCGTTAAAAGGGCCGTCAGCCGGCGACGCCCGTCGAGTCCCGATCCTCTTCGCTGCGGTACCACAGGTAGAAGAGGATGCTGATGGCCGTCCACAGGACGGCAGCGGTGCCGACCTTCATCAGGAGTCCCGCGACACGCTGGTCGTCTCGCGCTGAAATCCCGTACACGGGTGGAGCCAACTCGAACGTTGCGTACACCGGCAGCTCGCTGAACGTGAGGTAGAGGAAGGTGCCCGTGTTGACGATCGTGGCGAGGATCAGGTAGCCGACCTTGAGCGGATGCCCGAAGCCAGGCCGTTCGGGCCGATCGAGCACCACTGGCCACCAGAACGTGATGCCGGCGGCGAGCCACGCCATGTCGACGGCGAAGGAGCCGAGCTGGCTGGCCATCAGCGTGTCGACGACCGAGGGGAGGTGGGTGATGACGATGACGACGTTGAAGAGGATCAGGGCGACGAGCGGCTGAGTAGCGATCCGCGCCAAACGCATCGACTGGCGATGCCGAAGCTCGGGCTTCCCCGGTGGGATCCCAAGGAGAAGAAGCGGCGGCACGACAAGTCCGATGAGCACGAACTGGAGCATGTGCACGCTTGCCAGGTAGCCCGCTCCGAGCGCGCCTATCGGCCAGTCCAGGGCGACCCAGAGGCCGATCAGGCCGGCGACGAACCACCCGGGGTGGCCCCGCGAGCCACCCGTGGATCCCCAACCGCGCGCGGCGCGCCAGTAGGCGGCGCCGAGCGCGAACACGAGGAGCCAGACGCCCGGATACGCCTGCCAGCTCCACGTCCAGGCGCTTCCCCGCGCGGCGCACCACCACTGCACGTGCCGCTACCTCGAGCCCGGGCGAGTCTCGGGCCCCGACCCGCTGGTCAGGAGCCCGGCCGTGTCTTGGCCGCGGCGAGCCTCGGAAGGTCGTGCTTCCAGTCCGCCTGGCGCGTGCCGAACGGGTAGGCCAGACGCATCCGGCCGTCGGGCGCGAAGGCGAGGACGTGTGCCGCGTGCCCGACCTCGTAGGAATCGCCCTCCACCGGCGCTGCGCTCAGGCGAACGGACGGAGGCAGATCGAGCCCGGCCTGGATCCGGTTGATCTCCTCCATCCCTCCCCTCAGACCGACGAACCCCGGATCGAACTCGGATAGCCAGTCACGCAGGCGATCCGGGGTGTCTCGCGCCGGATCCGTGGTGACGAACACGACCTCGATTTGGTCCCGGATCTCCCAGGGAAGGTCGCGCAGGACGGCGGCGATGCCCGCCATCTGGACCGGACAGACGTCAGGGCAGTGGGTGTAGCCGAAGAACAGGAGTGCGACCTTGCCGTCCGTTTCGCGGCGGAAGTCGAACGGCCGTCCCCCCGTGTCGGTGAGGGTGAAATCCGGGCGTGGGCCGGGCTCGAGCACCACGCCCCGGAAGCTGTTCGCCGCGTCATTCCGGCTGCTCCCATCGCCGCTCCCATCGCCGCATCCCTGAGCCGGAGCGATGAGGAGCAGCGCCGCGATGAGGAGCGTGCGGGCCCCTCGCCCCTTCGCGGCCTTGGGCCCGGATTGCAGGTACTCGCTTTGTGCGCCGAGTCCGAATTCAGTCGCGAAGTCCCTCATCGTCGCTTCCTGCACCGGTGTTCAGGTTCTCCGCCTTCCGCCGTCGCTTCTCCTCGGGGGACAGGCTGGAGTCGAAGCCGTAGAGGGCCCGTTCCCACGAGCCGTACGTCGGGTTCGGGAGGATGATCCACTTCCGCCCCCAGTAGGCGGCGTGATCGGCTGCGATCCGGTCCCGTTCCTCCACGGACGAGCGTGCCACGGTCACGAAGTCGTTCAGGTCGTCCCCAACCAGGAGGAGCACCCGGTAGCGGGCCGCCACGTAGCTGCGCCGGCTCGACTTGTCGGAGCCCCATCCCTCGTGCTCGCCGCGCATCAGGATGACGTCCTCGCCCGGCTCGAGCGGGAACTCGTGCGTCTCGAGGTTGCGACGCGTCGACGGTTCCATCTTCGCGTCGCGGTTGGTCACGTAGAAGACCATGACACCCTGCGCCGCGGCCAGGCGCGTGAAAGCCAGTGCGCCGGGGACGGGCGCCGCGGCGGCCTGGTCGACCCACTCGCTCCACATCTGCGGGTTGAACTCCCGTCCCTCGATGATCAGCCTGGCCTGAAAGGGGGAGTTGTCCAGGACGGTTTCGTCCACGTCCAGGATGATGGCGGGGGGAAGCGCACTCCCGTCGCTCCGCTGCTCCGGTGCTGCCGTCCAGGTGGAATCCTCGAGCGCGGCCGCCAGCATGTCGCCCGCGATGCGATATGCCTGCTCGGCGGAGGCGCCGTACTCCGCGGCCCGCTGCATCCACAGGGTCGCGTCAAGACCCTCGACCCCGGTGTTGCCGGACACGACGGCGCTAGCGCCGGCTGCGATGCCGGTGCCGCCGGACGGGGCGCCCGATTCGCCTCCCGTGCCGCCGGACGCGCAGCCGGCGAGCGCGAGGGCCAGAGTGGGGATCCCGAGCCTGGCGCGCGATCCGTCGCTCATCAGAGCTTCCAGTAGATCGAGGCGAGGATCAGGTTCGCGCCCAGGGTCTCCCCCTGACGATCCAGCGGATCCAGCACGTCCTCGAGGCTTACGCTGTAGTGGCGAAACTCGACGCGCCCCCCCCCAGCGTCCGTGCGGCTCCAGGTCGATGCCCCCGCCGATCGAGAACGCTCCTTGGCTCCTGGTCCTCAGTTCATCTCCGCTCGGATCGAGAATGATCGATCCGATGCCCACGAGACCGAACGGCACCACACCGGCCCGTACCAGCGGTCGGACGGCAAGTCGCCCCACGGCCATGAGGTCGATCATCCACTGGTTCACGTCGACCGACGACGTATCGTCAGCTGCCGAGGTTCTGCCGTAGGAGAGGCCGAGCCGGAAGGCGAGGGCCGGCACCACGCGGCTCTCCATGTCCAACCCGAAGAGCGCGAGGTCGTCGATTCTCGGGACGTTCTCCTCCTCACCCCACAGAAAGGCGCCGCCCGTGCCGGACAGCCTGAACTGCAGCGGCGCCTCCGCCATCGCCGGCTCCTGCCCGGTCGGCTCCTGCTCGGGCGGCTCCTGAGCCCACCCGGGGACGCTTCCCGCCGCCAGCAGAAAGGCGAGAGCCAGGAACGCGCCTCGCGCCACGCCCGTACCGGTGCGCGCGCTCACCGCTCCCCCATGGCTGCGGTCAGCTGCGCGCGGGCAGCGTTGTGGTTGTAAAGGGCCTGCGCGAAGTTGGTGCGTGCCCGCGTCACCGCCAGTTCTGCGTCGTTCAACTCCACCTGCGTCGACAGGCCGTTGCGAAACCGCGTCTGGGCGATCTCGAGGGCGCGTTCCGCTCGCGCGATGTTCGATTCGCTCGCCTCTATCTGCTCACGGCTGGCAACCAGCGCCTGGTGCGCCTGCTGCACCTGCAGCCGAGCGTTCTCGACAAGCTGCTGGAGCCGGAACTTCTCCCTGTCGACGGCCGCCCTCGCCTGCTGTACTCGACCCGAGCGAGCCCGACCGTCGAAAACGGGAATGGAGAAGGAAAGGCCGGCTGACGCACTCTGTGCGAAGTCCTTGCCTCCCGGGAAGAGCGTCGAGGATGCCCCCCGTCGCGAGAAGCTGGCGATCAGGTCCAGCGTCGGATACGCGGACGCCTTCTGGGCGGCCAGATTCTCGCTCTGAAGTGCGATCACGAGTTCCTGGGAGTCCACGTCCGGCCGGTTGCGGAGGGCGATCTCGATCGCCTCCTCCAGCGGCGGAATCTCCGTCGGGCGCGCCAGCCGGTCGAGGAGCTCGATCGGCTCACTCAGCGGCATGCCGATCGTGCGCTTGAGGCGGTTCCTGTCCAGCTCCAGCAGGTTGCGCGCCTGGATGAGCAGCGGCTTGATGTTGTCGACCTCCACCTGGGCCGTCAGCAGGTCGAAGTCGGAGGCCGTTCCCACCCGATAGAACGCCTCGACCTCGCGCAGCCGCGCCCCGGCCTGTTCGATGGCCTTCTCCTGCACGACGACGAGCTCCTTGTCGAGCAGCACCTGGTAGTAGGCCAGTCGCGCTTGCAGCGCCACGCCGACGCGGGCGCTCTCGACCTGAACCGCGGTGGCCTCGCCGCTCAGCCTCGCTGCCGAGCGTGCCGGGCCGAGCGCCAGATCGAGGATCGGTTGCTCGAGGGTGAGGACGAAGCCGTAGTCGTTCTCTTGGCCCAGCTGGACCTGCTGGACACCGTCCCCCGTCTCCAGGAAGAGCACGGCGTTCTGGATGTTCCGGTTGTAGTTGATTTCGGCTCTGATGTCGGGCAGAGACCCGGCGCGCACTTCGCGCACCAGGCCGGCGGTGCGCGCCTCCTCGGCCCGGGCGATGAGCACGTCCTCGTTCAGGTCGACCGCCCGCCCGACCGCTTCCGCCAGGCTGAGACGAACCGGTTCCCGGCCCGTGGCTCGGGAGCCCTGGGCGGTGAGCGCGTCCGGGAAGCCCCCCATTTGGAGCAGGACTCCGCACGCGATGGCAAACAGATATTTCGGCACGGGTACCCCCCTCGAGTCAAGTGCCAACAATCGTGGAGGAGTCGCGTACGTACGGCATTCCCGGCGTATCGTCAAGCCGGCATTGCGCCGCCTGCCGTCCGACGGGATCATTCGGTCCCTGGCGACCCGAAGAGGCGTCGCGTTCGCACGATGCGGAAACCGAGGATTCGGGAGAGCAGCAGGATGAAAACCTTCCCTCCGCGGCGTTCGCGGAGTCGATCAAACGTGGGTCTTCTCGCAGCGGTGCTCATCGCCGCGGCGGTAGTGGCCGGCGCGTCGCCGGTGGTCGCCCAGCCGTCGTCCATGGAGGACCGGGCGGCGCTGGCGGCGCTCATCGACATCGAGGGGGATCGCGTGGCGCCGGAGATCGTCGCTCTCCGTCATCGGATCCACCAGCATCCGGAGCTCGGGAATCGCGAGTTCGAGACGGCGGAGTTGGTGGCCGAGCACCTCCGCGCCCTCGGTTTCGATAAGGTGACGACGGACATCGCACATACCGGCGTGGTCGGGATCCTGCGAGGCGGCAAGCCCGGACCGGTGGTGGCGGTGCGCGCGGACATGGACGCGCTTCCCGTCACCGAGGCGACGGACCTCGCGTTCAAGTCGTCCGTACGCACGACCTACCTCGGCCAGGAGACGGGCGTGATGCATGCGTGCGGCCACGACATCCACACGTCGGTGGAGCTGGGAGTCGCCTCCGTGCTCGCCGCGATTCGCGACCAGATTCCCGGCACGGTGAAGTTCATCTTTCAGCCGGCCGAGGAGGGGAGTCCTCCGGGTGAAGAAGGCGGCGCGGAGTTGATGGTGGCGGAGGGCGTGCTGGCAGATCCGGAGCCCGACGCGATCTTCGGGCTCCACGCGAGGCCGGAGCTCCCGGTAGGCAAGGTCGGCTACACCCCGGGCCCGGCCCTGGCCGCGGTGGATCATTTTCGTATCGAGATCCACGGCACGCAGTCGCACGGAGCATGGCCTCACGAGAGCGTGGATCCGGTCGTTTTGGCGGCCCAGGTCGTCACGGCCCTGCAGACGATTCGCTCGCGGAACATGCCGCCGCTGGAGCCCGGAGTGGTTTCGGTCGGCATCATCCGGGGTGGCGAGCGCTTCAACATCATACCCGAGCAGGTGCACCTGGAGGGCACGGTGCGGACGTACGACCCGGACGTACGCGACATGGTGGAGCGCCGGATGAACGAGATCCTGGCCGGGATCACGGCAGCCGGCGGGGGTGGCTACGACCTGCAGTACGATCGAACCACGCCCGCGACGATCAACGACGTGGCGCTGACGGAGCGGATGGTGCCGACCATGGATGCGGTGGTGGGGTCCGAGAACGTGGTCCGCACCGATCCGGTGATGGGCGGCGAGGACTTCGCCTACTTCTCGAACGCGGTTCCCGGGCTCTACTACTGGCTCGGGACCACGAAGCCCGGCACGACGTCAGGCGGGCTCCACACGCCCACGTACACCGGAGATGACGAAGCGATCGCGGTCGGAATGCGGGTCATGTCCAATCTCCTCGTGGCCTTTCTGCTTCAGGAAGGAGACTGAACTCAGGAAGGAGACTGAACGGGCGGGATCCCGTTTCCACGGGTCCTCAGCACCACTGTGCCAACCATCTTGTCGTGGGCCGCTTGCCGGTTGGCGTCCCAGATGAGCTCGAGAAAGCCGAGCGTGCCGGTGGCGATACCAGCCGCGTAGCCGCCGAACCGGTTGAACGAGTCCCACCAGGTCATCGGCTTTCCATTCAGCTTGACGACGCGCTCCCCCACGATCCGCTTGCCTGGCGTTCGGCCCCGCCACCAGATCGTGAAGAGCGTGAAGTAGACGCCGCTCAGGCCGAACCCGAGGCCGAGGTCTTCGGCCAGGTTTCCAGCCAGGCGGAGAAAGGAGAAGCCGCTCCTCTCCTCGAGCTCCTCACGCGCTGCGAGCAGCTCGCCTTTGCGCCTCTCCAACCTGCCGGAGAGGGCCTCCAGCGTGTCTCCGCTCAGCGCCTCCACGATCAACGGGCGGAGGATCCGCGCCCGGGCCGTATCCTCCTGAACGGCGGTGAAGTAGGCGGCCAGCAGTGAGTCCTCCGATGCCCTGAGCTCTCGTCGGGCGCTGTCCAGCCTCGCGGCCTCCATTCGAACCGCCCGCCACTTGGCCGGCGCCTTTGAGGAGTCGGCCCCCAGCTCGCCCAGCACCTCGGTGATCTCCGCCGGCGTCAGGCCCTGCCGGCGCAGCCGTTCCGCGAGCGACCTGGCGAGCGTCCGTGCTTCGATAGAGTCCCGGGTGCGTGCAAAGCGGATAGCGTCCGCTCCGCTGCGCAGGAGATCGGCCGGGGAGATGAGAGCGCGGGCGTCGCCGTCTGCCTCGAGGGTCAACCCGCCGTCCGCCTCGAGAGTCGCCCCCCGATCTGACGGGCCGCCCGTCACCGAGGCGCGCTGCGGGCCCGCTAGGTCCTCGACGACCGAGCTCACCC
>DAOVWI010000242.1 GCA_030636765.1 Gemmatimonadales bacterium | reverse complement strand
GATGGAGGCATCCGTCTGGACCATGTCGGCGTAGAGCACCTGCCGGCGGCCGGTCGAGCGGATATCGCGGTCCACGCCTGAGATCACGCCCCTCGTCACGGTCGCCTCCGAGTTGGCGAGCAGCGAGCCGTACGGAACGCCGATCGCGATCGCCGGCTCGCCCACCATGAGGTCGGAGGAGCGGCCCAGCGGCGCCGGCGGTATTCGGCCGGGCTCGATATGGAGGACGGCTAGGTCGGTGAGCTCATCGCGTCCGACGACGGCTGCCGTGTAGGTACGGCCCGCGACGTCGACGATGAGGATCGAATCGGCATCGTTCACCACGTGATCGTTGGTCAGGATGGTGCCTTGATCGTCGATCAAGAAGCCCGATCCGAGGCCGGCGACGACCCGGTCGCGCGCGGGCCCGAAGAGGTCCAGCAGGCTTCTCGCGCGAGCTCGCTCATGGCGGTACACGCTCACGCTGACGACGGAGGGGAGCACGCGGCGGACGGCCTCCACCACGGGCGTCACGCGGCTCGCGCCCCCAGGCGCGCTGTCGGTGCTCTGGTCGACCGACCTGGGCCCGCCGCCGAGCCTGGACGCCAGGGCACCCGCGGCCGGCCACGCGGATCGAAGAGCTGGCGAAGAGCCTTCTCCGAGCGAATCAGTCCCGGAGGAGGTCGCCATATCCACGTCAGCGCCCACTCCCCAGGCGCTCAGTCCCCAGCCGATCGCCACGCCCAGGAGGAGTGTCACGCCGAGGGGCATGACGAGCCGGGCGAGGCGCCTGTCCGTCTCAAAAGACATCCTATCCGCTCCGATGCGGCACGAGCCCGGGAACTCCGGGCGGGCGGTTCCATCCATTCGGGTAGCGCACGCCCGTAAGGTAGAGTCCCCACGGCGGGGCCGGAACCGGGGGCCGGATTCCCTCGTCTTCTTCGGCGAGAAGCCGCTCCAGCTCCTGCCGATTTCGGCGGCCCGTCGCGACTTCAACGAGCGTGCTGACGAGGTATCGTACCATCCGATGAAGGAACCGGTCCGCGACGATCGTGAAGTACAGCAGGCCGGCAGGCGAACGGGACCAGACGGCCTTGTCGATCGTGCATCGCGTACCTCTCTCGGGCTGGCCGGCCTTGCTGAAGGCACGGAAGCTCCGCTCGCCCGGCAGGAGGCGGGTGGCCTCCGCGAGCACGTCCTCGTCGATCCGGCCAGGGGCGGTGGAGGTGAGGTTCCAGACCCGTCCACCCAGGATCGGTGAGCGATCCCGGTCGTCGACGAGGTATTCGTAGCGACGGGCCAGAGCGTCGAACCGGGGGTGGAAGTCGCCCGCAGCCCGGCCAAGCTGCTCGATCCAGATGTCGCTCGGGAGCAGGGCGTTCAGCCCACGGTGCAGGTCTGCGGGCTGCCAGGACGGGGGAACGTCGAAGGAGATCTCCTGCCCGACGGCGTGTACGCCCGTATCGGTGCGGCCCGCAGCGGTGACGCGGCGCGCGGCCGAGGTGAGGCGGGAAAGAGAGCTCTCCACGTCTCCCTGCACGGTGCGAACTCCGGGCTGCAGCTGCCAGCCACGAAAGTCGGAGCCGTCGTAATGGATTGTTCCGCGGAATCGAGCCAGTGGAAGGTCCGGCACGCCGGGTTGCGCTCTGCTAACGCTCCAGCACCAGTCGGCGGATACGCCATGGACCGACGGCGGGCGCGCTCGCCGGCTCCAGCCAGATCTCCGACCTGCCGCCGGACGCGCGGCCGGCCATCATCAACCGGCGTCTCGGTTCGCGTTTGCCTCCGGGGTCACGGGGGAACGGAACGACGCGCGTCGGCTCGTCCGGGCGCGCGGTGCGAATCGGCATGGCGGATTCCCACATCATCCTCTTCTCCTCTCGATCTCTCTTCCAGACCGCTTTTCCGCGGGTCGTCCGCCGGCTCAGTAGTTCCTCAGCACACCCACGACGATGCCCTGTACGCGCACCCGCCGCTCGGGGTAGAGCAGGGGGGAGACCTCGGGATTGGCGGGCTGGAGGCGCACTTTCCCGCCGCCGTCCCGATAGTACTTCTTCACGGTCGCGCTCTCCCCGTCAACGAGCGCGATGACCGTCTCGCCGTTTTGCGCGGTCTCTCGCGCCTGGACCACGACGTAGTCGCCGTCGCGGATCTGCTCGTCGATCATGGAGTTACCGCGCACCCGCAGCACGTAATGCTCTCCACGGGCGGCGACCATGCTCTCCGGCACCGCGAGCACTTCACG
>DAOVWI010000154.1 GCA_030636765.1 Gemmatimonadales bacterium | reverse complement strand
GCGGTAGTTGTAGCCGGCGTAGAGGTTGGCTCCGACCAGCAGGAAGTCGCGATCCTCCTCGCCGATCGGCTCGAACGCATCGTACCGGATGAGCCCCTCGACGAAACCGCTCAGGAACTGGTAGCCGACCTGGAGATACCCGCCCTGCGCCGTGCTGGTCGAGAAGACGGGACCCTCCTCGGGCTCGGGCTCCAGCTCGGCACGCAGGAACTCGGCGTCGAGAAAGAACCCCTGGTAGCTCGTATGGAGGTCGAGTCCCCAGAGAAGGCGGTCTCCGCTGTATTCGGCGAGATCCCCCTCGGCGGGATCCAGCATTCCCATGAGAGCGAGGTCGACGTCGCTGTCCCGCGAGAACGCCACGTTGCCGCCCACCTGCAGCACGAACTCGTCGCGGAAGTCGAGCGGGCCGATGGTGTTGAACTGCACCCGTCCACCGTACAGGAACGAGTTGTTGTCGTTCTCGAGGCTCTCCCCGTTGCCGTTGAACAGGCCGACCTCGTAGTCGAGACGCTCCTCGAAGAAAGCGCCGGAGACGCTGGCGCCGATCTGCCGGGCGGGCGCGATCGCGTTCACGGCCTGGGCGCGGCTCTCGTACTTGGTGTCGGCCCTGAAGAGAAGCTCCTCCATGCTGAACGGCGCCTTGAACTGGCCCAGGTTCACTCCGAACTCGGGAATGGGCGATACGGAGACGACCGCGTCGAGCAGCCGGAACTCATCGTCCACCGTGTTGAAGCCGGCGTGGAGCATGTACTCGAGCAGCGTTCCGAACCCCCCCTGCACTCCGAGGCGGGCGTCGAAGATCTCGAAGCTGGTGTTCCGCGGTGAGCTGTCCGGCTCCACCCGGAGGCCCGCGCGCAGCAGGCCGAGCGGCTCCACCACGAACTCGTCCGTCTGCCCGCGCAGCTCGCCGGCCCCGGCGGCCGTGAGCAGCGCGACCAGGCCGACAAGTGCGGCCGGACGCGCTCCCGTCACGCGTCTTCCTCCACAGATCCGTCCTCCCCCGAAGATTCCCCCTCCTCTCCAGGTACGTTCTCATTGGGCGCCGGGTCGGCCGGCTCCGCCACATCTGGCATGAGCCAGCGCCATCCCCCCGAGCCGATGGTGGCGTTGATCCAGAAGTGCCCCAGGACAGCCGGGAAGAGGCTGCCGGTCCAGATGACAGGCACGGCCAGCACGAAGCCCAGCGCCATCGAGCGAACGATCCCGTTCAGGCGCTGGTAGCCGTGGGCCAGCCCGAACGAGAGCGCGGCTGCCGCCGCGGCGCCCCACGGCCCGCCGGTCCAGTCGGCCAGCACGTGAAGGATGAAACCGCGATAAATGTACTCCTCGCATACCGCTCCGACGCCGGCGAGCACGAGGAAGGCACGTCGCTCGGGGCCGGTTCGGGGAAGCAGGGCTCTCAGCAGGCGGCTCTCGGTGGCCCCCAACCACCTGCCGATCCTACCGCTCAGCCAGACGATGAGGAGCCCCGCCGCGGCCGCCGCCACCCCCGCGCCAAGCCCCACCACGGGCTCCTGAACCGTCCAGCCGAGCGCGGAGGCGGGCAACCCCTGCCACGCCGCGACGATCCCCGTGAGCCCCGCGATCAACAGTAGGGTAACAGCCGCGGAGAAGTAGAGCGCGGGGCGCGCTCTCTCGATCGCCTCCACATGCTCCTCGAGGCGCGAGTTGCGGGCTGCCATCAGGGGCAGGCCGACGATCAGAAAGATCATGAAGCTGCGGACCACGACGCCGGAGAGCATCCAAGTCGAATACGGGAATGCGCCGGGACACGCAACGGTCCCCTTGCAGGTCGCTGGGGGACTCCTCGCGAGCCGTGGCGCCGTTGACACGGATTCCGAACGGTAGGACGTTTGCGGCGATGAAGCTGAACCTGGCCGTCTGCCAATTCCGGCCCGTGAAGGCGGAGCCGGAGGCGAGCCTTGCCGAGATCGAGAAGGTGTTCCGGCGGGTCCGCCGCCTGGAGCCCCGTCCCCGGCTGCTCCTCCTCCCGGAGACCGCCCTGACCGGGTACTTCCTCGAGGGTGGCGTGCGTGAGCACGCGACGACGCCCGAGCGCCTGCTCGAGAGCCTTAACCGGCGCTACACGAACGCCGACGACGACGCCGCAGGTGACGGCGCGGACAGCGGCGCGGACGACGGCGCGGGTGACGACGACAGCGTGCCCCTCGACGTGGCGATCGGCTTCTTCGAGTTGTACCGCGACCGCGTCTACAACTCGGCGATGTACGCCCGGCTCGGCGCCGATCCCGAGGTGCTCCACGTGCACCGGAAGGTGTTTCTCCCCACCTACGGTGTTTTCCAGGAGGAGCGATTCGTCGACGCCGGACACACCGTCCGGGCGTTCGACACCGCCTGGGGGCGTGCGGCGATCCTGATCTGCGAGGATGTCTTCCACTCGCTCTCCGCCACGCTCGCCGCGCTCGACGGCGCGCAGCTCATCCTCGTACCCAGCGCTTCGCCGGCACGAGGCTTCGCTCCCGGACCGGGTGTGCCCGGGAACGTGTCGCAGTGGGACCGTGTCCTGCGCACGGTCGCCGAGGAGCATGGCGTCTTCGTGGCGGCCGCCCAGATCCTGGGCTTCGAGGGCGGCAAGGGCTTCCCCGGCGGCTCGGTCGTGTACAGCCCGAGGGGAGAGGCCATCGCTCGCGCGCCGCTCTGGGAGGAGACGCTCCTCACGGTCCAGATGGACATTCGGGAGATCTCGGCCGCGCGCGTGGAGCAGCCGCTCCTCTCCGACCTGGAGCGAGCCCTTCCGGGACTCCTGCTCCACCGCCCGGGAATGACGGCTGAGGCCGGAGCGCCCGTGAGGGCCGAGGTCGACGTCGCGGACGGAGCGCTCGAGAGCGCCGCAGCCGAGGAATCGGCACGGGTGGGCGAATCGGCGCCGCCTGAGGACCCCGGGCCGGCGCGCGTCGCGCTCTCGCCCACCGAGCCGACAGGCAGTGAGCAACCGCCGCCGGAGCTGGCGGGCGAGAGGCGGCCGCCACCCGTCACCGCACCCCCTGGTCCCGAGGACTCCAGCCCCCTCGCGATCGACACCGGGCTCGTCGAGCGCTGGCTGATCGAGTTTCTCCGCGAGGAGGTGAGCCGGCGGCGAGGCTTCCGAAACGTCGTGGTCGGTCTCTCCGGCGGCGTCGACTCTTCCCTGACCGCCGCCCTTTGTGCCCGCGCTCTCGGGCCCGAGGCCGTGAACGGCTTTCTTCTCCCGTACCATTCCTCGAGCCCGGAAAGCCGCGAGCATGCCCTTCTGGTAGCGGAATGGCTGGGCATCGAGACCCGGGAGATCGACATCACCGAGGCGGTGGACGGTTACGCCGAGAGGTTCGAGCCGGAGATGAGCGACCACCGCCGGGGGAACGTCGCCGCGCGGCAGCGAATGATCGTCCTGTTCGACCAGGCGGCTAAGTTCGAGGCCCTTCCCGTGGGCACGGGCAACAAGTCCGAGCGCCTGCTCGGATACTTCACCTGGCACGCGGACGACTCGCCACCGATCAACCCGCTCGGCGACCTCTTCAAGGTGCAGGTGTGGGAGCTCGCACGGGCCATGGATGTACCGGACGAGATCGTCGCGAAGCCGGCCAGCGCCGACCTCATCCGCGGTCAGACGGACGAGGAGGACCTGGGCATCCGGTATGCCGAGGCCGACCTGATCCTCCACCACCTGCTGAGCGGCAACACGCCCGACCAGCTCGAGGAGTTCGGGTTCGACCCCGCGAAGGTTCGGCTCGTTCACGGCCGGCTGGAGGGAACGCATTGGAAGCGGCACCTGCCGACGGTGCCGATGCTCTCGTCCACCGCCATCGGGGAGTGGTACCTGAGGCCGGTCGACTACTGACGGAATGCGGGGACCCGGTGACGAAAAAGGCCGCCGGAAGCGGCGGCCTCGATACCCCCTAGGGGAGTCGAACCCCTGTCTCCTGGCTGAGAACCAGGTATCCTAGGCCACTAGACGAAGGGGGCGTTAGCGCCGGGCCGCAATACTGAAGGCCCGACGTCACTGTCAACCCCCGGCGTCGGGGGGTGTTCCAGCGCCGGCGGGAGCGGGAGAGCACGGAGGAATGGCAGCGCGAAGCCATCGCAGGATGCACTAATGAGATCGTAGGATGTACTGAATGAGCTGGGAGTACCTGCATCAGATCAGTCAGCCGTTCTCCGTCGTATTCGCGATCACCGGAGTCGGCGTTGGGATCGCCGGCTGGCTCCTGGATCGCGAGAGCGCGGAGCGGTTCGCCGTGGTGTCGCTCGTTCTCGCCGGAGTCTTCGTGCTGCCGGCGTTCGTGAGTGGGCTGGCGGCGGGGGACGTGGAGGCGAGCCGGACGTTCGTCGAGCGCTCACCGGTCACGACCCATCGCATCTGGTCCATCTGGGCCACCGTCGGGCTCGTGATGTCAGGCACGCTCGCCACCTTCTCGCTCCTCCAGGCCGGCGACCGCAGGCTGCGCCGATTCGTGATCGCCGCCTCCGTCCTCACGGCGGGAGCGGTCTCCTACGCCGGGTACGTCGGCCTCCTGATCCGTCACGGGGACGGCGGCGCCGTGGCGCGCCTCGAGGCCGCGGCCGTTGCCGGCGAGCTCAAGCCGGGCGTGGAACGTGTGCCGCTCGCGCCGAGAGACACGGTCGACGAGCGAGCGCTCCGCATCCACGCCCGAGCCATCGTGGTGGACGGCCACAACGACCTCCCGTGGCGGATCCGCGAGCAGGGGGAGCTGGACGTGAGCCAGATGGGGCTCGAAACACGCAACGGGGAAGGTCACACGGACATCCCGCGGCTCCGAGAGGGGGGAATCGACGTCCAGTTCTGGGCCGCCTACGTGCCGGTCGAGTTCATCGATGCGGGCGCGACGGCAATCGTCCTCGAGCAGATCGATCTCATCAAGCGCCTGGCGGCCGCCCACCCGGACGATTTCGAGATGGCGTACTCGATAGCAGACATCGAGCGGATCGTCGCGGAAGGAAAGATCGCGTCGCTCATCGGCATCGAGGGAGGACACGCGATCTCCAACTCCCTGCCCGTCCTTCGCGAGCTGTACCGGGCCGGCGCGCGCTACATGACGCTGACCCATACGAAGACCCTCCCCTGGGCCGATGCGGCGGGTGACACGGTGAT
>DAOVWI010000225.1 GCA_030636765.1 Gemmatimonadales bacterium | reverse complement strand
TACCGCGCTCGTTATCGGTATGGCAACCCTCGCAGAACTCCTGCGCGTGACCGCTGTCCTGCAGGGTATTCCAGGCGTCCGCGTGCGCCGTCGTGACCCAGGCCGCCGCCTTCCCGACGTGGCACTCCCCGCACACGGTCATCCCCTGGTCCGCAGGATCGCTCGTCACGTAACCCATGTAGCCGGCCGCGCCCGCCGGAGGATCGTCGAAGAAAGGCCGCTCGACGAAGATGACCTCCTCGTCCGTGCAGGCCGGAAGAAACAGAAGGACACCCAGGACGAGGGCGGCCCACCGTGAGGCTCGCGTCGCAATCGTGTTCATTCCCGTAGCGTATTTATTCATGGAACCCCTCCTCTTCGCGCTGGATCGAGCAGCAGTCGTGCAGACGCTCGCGGCCGGTACGTCGCTCCTCTTCTCTACCGAGTTTCTCCGGGCCGTCGGCGGGTCATCCGTGTTGGGTTTCCGGGCACGCCCGGCAGTCACCGGCGCGCCACCTATGAGTAGAAGGCCGATCCACCCCCGTCAAGAACGATTATGCTTAGCGTGTTACTAAAGGGGCTCGAAAATGTTGAACCAGCCGCACCTGGGGCACCGGCGCACGTCCCGTGGCTCTTCGCACGAGTTCAGCCGGTCGTTCCACCGACGCACGGCCCCCATGTAGCGCACGACGAGCGGCGCCTCCCCCAGCTTCGCCCCGCAGAGGTAGCGATCGGGGTTGCCCCGCCCCGGCGCACGGCAGATGAGGGTCGTGAGCTGCTCCTGCGAGCCGTTGCCCAGCGTGCGGTCGGTCCGCTTTGAAGTCGTGACCGTCGGATTCAATGCCACCTCCCATTTGCGACTCACACACAAGCTAAAGCGTCGCCCGAACGGCTGTCTGTAGGGAGATCGTAGTTTGGTTGTGGGGAGTTTTCCGAGTCGGCTCGTGGGGAATCGCCCCGCACGGCTCGACGGCCATCTCGACCCCACGTCTGGTGGTCCGGCCGACACCAGCAAAGATTGCTGCCTCGATCGTTCCCGATCCGTTCCGGACGGGACAAAAACTCGCTTCAGGGAGAGGAACGCGCCGGACCCGTGTCCGACTACGGAGCCACAGAGGACGGCACGGCCGCGGTCCGGCTCGAGGGCATCTCGAAGCGCCTCGGGCGGACGTGGGCGCTCCGCGAGATCAGCCTCGAGGTGGAGCGCGGCACGTCTCTGGTGATCATCGGACCCAACGGCGCGGGCAAGACGACGCTGCTCAGGGTGATCGCCACGCTGCTCAGACCGAGCGCCGGGGCCGGCGAGGTGCTGGGCCTTCCGCTCGTGCGCGGCGCAGACGGCATCCGTCGGCGTCTCGGCCTCCTGTCGACGCGCGGTCACCTGTACGACGACCTCACGGCGCTCGAGAACCTTCGCTTCGCGGCGTGGATGGCCGGCCTGCGGGCCCGCGACGAGCGGTTCCGGTCGATTCTCGCCAGCGTGGGCCTGTCAAGCGAAGGCGAGCGCCGCGTGCGGGAGTTCTCGTCGGGCATGCGCAAGCGCCTCGTCTTCGGGACGCTTCTCACACGGAGGCTCGAAATGGTGCTGCTGGACGAGCCGTACGCCAGCCTCGACGGAGACGGCATCCGCATGGTCGACGGCTTCGTGGATGAGTGGAAGCGGGCCGGGAGGACGGTGCTGCTGGCGACCCATCGTCGCGGCCTCGCCGTTAGGGCCGCGGATCGCGTCGTCGTACTTCAGTCGGGGAGGCTCCTGCGCTACTGCCGCCCGTCGGAGCTCGACCCGGCCGACCTTGACCCGTCGGGCGACGGGGGAAGGGCAGAGTGAGGATGCAGCTCGCGCTCCGCACCTGGGCAATCCTCTGGAAGGACATCCTCATCGAGCTGCGTACGAAGCAGAGCTTCAGCGCGATGATCTTCTTCGCGACGCTGGTCCTCTTCCTCTTCGGCTTCGCGATCGGCCCGGACACGGCAACCCTGTCCCGGTTGGGCAGCGGCCTCCTTTGGATCGCGATCGCCTTCACCGGCATGCTCTCGCTGGGCCGTACCTTCCAGAGCGAGGAGGTCGCCGGTGGGCTGGACGGCCTCCGCATGTATCCGGGCGAGGTGCGGTCGATCTACCTGGGGAAGCTGCTCGCGAACTTCACCTTCCTCCTGGTTCTCGAGGCCTTCCTCGTGCCGGTGGCCGTCGTCCTGCTCCAGCTCGAGCCCTGGGAACACTTCCCGGTCTTTCTGGGCATCATGCTGCTCGGGACGTTCGGCTTCTCGGTGATCGGGACGTTCTACGCATCGCTGACCCAGCACCTGAGAGCCCGCGAGCTGATGCTCCCTCTCCTCCTGTTCCCGGCGCTGGTCCCCGTCTTCCTCGGGGCCGTGAACGCCATGAGCCTCGCCCTCGCGGGCGACCCGCTGGGACGGATCGGGGGCTGGATACGGCTGCTCATCTCCTTCGACGTCATCTTCTTCGTCGTTTGCGTGTGGATCTTTCCCACCGTGCTCGAGGAATAGCCACAGGCCCCGCGTGGCCCACGGCCCGCCCGGAGCCACCCACGGCGCTCGTAACGCAACCCGCCAGGGTTCTTCAGCGGTACACTAGGCCCGATCCCTCTCGAGCCGCCTCAGGATGTTCTCCATGAAGCACCATTTCGTCACGGAAGACTGAAGCAGGTTCAGCCCCACGAACGCGGTGAACAGGAACCAGTACGGGCTCACCCACCAGCCGAGTGCGAGGCTGACCAGGATGAAAGTGCCGGCTATCATGCGGATCTTGTGCTCCAAGCTCATTGGCTCTGACTCCCCATCGGATGCCGGCGCTTCGGTTGCGGGCCTAGGGTGATCATCTCACTTGCCGGGTTCACCCTTGAATCTAACGTAATATGATTATATAATCATGTATCGACACAAGCAAGCGGAGACGCCGTGCGGCCTCGCCGACTCAATGACCCTGGACCG
>DAOVWI010000253.1 GCA_030636765.1 Gemmatimonadales bacterium | reverse complement strand
TCGTTCCGCGCTGGATAGCGATCACGCTAACCACCGCGGTCGTATCAGGGATCCGCCGCTGGCCGGATACCAGCGAGACCTGATAGAAGACCTCCAGGCAGCCTCCGCACGCCGCGGAGATGCCCTCGAACCGGGCCTTGATCCATCGCCGGGCCGCGCCGATCCCACGGGTTTCGGAGAGCGTGTCCCACAACGTACGCCGGGTCCCGAACCCGACGAGCCGGCGGATGTCGGCCTCGATCCGCTCTGCAGACACGGCCCCCACGATCTCCCGAAGAACCGGTTGTTCGGTCGGGGGCGCCTCCAGCACGCTGCTGACCGCCGCGTCGGCCTGCCTGCCGCTGGCCTCCTGGGCCACGAGCCGGGACGCCGGACTCCAGAGCGTCAGGGCCAGGCCGAGGAGCGCCACTCGCTGGGCTCCTCGCCAGTTGCGCTTGTCGCCTCGAGAGAGCCGTTCTCGGTACATTCCACCCTTCCTTTCCGACTTTCCGACGTTGTCGCGAGCGAGTAAGCTCGGTGGTCTCGGCGCCAGATGAAAGTGAGAGCAGCGATGTCCAAGCGATACCGGATACGGCCAGCGACGGGGGAGGACCGAGACGTGATCGTGGCGTTCAACCGCGCCCTGGCTCGTGAGACGGAGGGTCACGATCTGGATGAGCCCACGGTAGCGGCGGGCGTGGCGGCCCTCCTGGCCGATCCGAAAAAGGGCTGCTACTTCCTCGCCGAGCTCGAGGACGACGCCTCGCCCCATGCCGCCGAGAGGAAGCCGGCCGAAGCGTTAGAGCAGGCCGGCCAGCTGATGATCACGCTCGAGTGGAGCGACTGGCGGAACGGACCGATCTGGTGGATCCAGAGCGTGTACGTGTCCCCGCAGCACCGCCGACGGGGCGTGTACCGCACGCTGCACGAGCACGTCCGGCAGGCTGCTCGCGACGCGGGAGCGGTCGGCCTCCGCCTGTACGTGGACCATGACAATGCGGCCGCTCAAGCCACATATCGCTCCCTTGGGATGGAGGAGTCGAGGTACCGGATGTACGAGGAGACGAGGGGATGAGAACGTGACGGCCGCCGGGGTCAGGGCCTCGCGGCTGTTCGGCGTCACCCTCCGGGAGGCGCCCGGAGACGCCGACGTCGCTTCTCACCAGCTGCTCCTTCGCGCCGGCTACGTCCGACAGCTGGCTGCGGGCATCTTCTCGTACCTTCCCCTCGCGCAGCGGGCTCTGCGGAAGGTCGCGACGATCCTTCGGGAGGAGATGGACGCGATCGGCGGTCAGGAGATCCGCATGCCGGTCGTGCACCCGGCCGAACTCTGGCAGGCTTCCGGCCGCTGGTACGACATCGACGAGACGATGGTGCGCTTCCAGGACCGACGTGGCCGGGACATGCTGCTCGCGATGACGCACGAGGAGGTGGTGGCCCGGCTCGCCAGCACCGAGGTGCGCTCCTACCGCCAGCTCCCGATGCTCGTCTACCAGATCCAGACGAAGTTCCGGGACGAGCTCCGCGCCCGGGGCGGCCTCATCCGGGTCCGCGAGTTCGCGATGAAGGACTCCTACTCGCTGGACCGCGACCTGGAGGGCCTCGGCCGCCAGTACGAGGCGCACTACCAGGCCTACCTGCGGATCGGCCGGCGCGCCGGCCTCTCTCTCGTGGCTGTCCAGAGCGACGTCGGGATGATGGGAGGCCGGGCAGCGCACGAGTTCATGTACGTGACGCCGATCGGCGAGGACAGCCTGATGCTCTGTTCCTCGTGCGACTACGCGGCGAACCGCGAGGTGGCCCGCTTCGCCCGTGATGAGCCGCCGGATGAGGAGCCAGCCGCCCTCGAGAAGGTCCACACGCCAGGGACCCGGACGATCGCCGAGCTGAGCGAGTACCTCGACATCCCTCCGGAGCGAACCGGCAAGGTCGTCTTCTTCGTCG
>DAOVWI010000082.1 GCA_030636765.1 Gemmatimonadales bacterium | reverse complement strand
GCCCGTTCGCGTCCTTGAGCGGGATCCGCAGCTTGACGCCTACTGTGGTGCGGAACTGTACGCTGGCCGGGCGCCGGGCGAGCTGGCGGGCGGTCTCGCCCAGCTCCACCGGCCGCTCCTCGCCTTCCGCGGCTTCCGCGTCAGCCGGCGCTCCCGGCTCTCCGGACGCTAGCTCGTTGAAGCGCGTGATCGACGTGAACGTGTTCAGGATGCCAATTCGCAGGCCCAACTCGAGCTCTCCGACGTCGAGGCCGCGTGTCACGTCGCTCGGAGGGTCCGCGGCCAGCTCCGCGCTGCCGAAGAGGGCATCCAGGTCGGACGGCACCGCGTTCCCTGGGATGCTCAGCTGCGGGAGCGCGAGACCGAAACCCACGTAGCCGGCCATGAACGCGTCGTACGTCGCCGCCATCTGCAGTCCGGCCGTAGAGCTGCCGACCGGCGTGAAGAGGTTCTCCATCACCCGTCGCTGGAGAGCGCTCGAAAAGGCGGAGGAGTTGGCGAGCAGCGTCGTGGCCTGGGCCAACTCCTCGGGCGTGAGGGTACCGCTCGTGATGAGATCCGTCAGCTGGTTCTGTGCGTCGTCGAACTCTCCGAAGAACGTCATAGGATCCGGCACGATGTTCATGCCGGCGGTGACGCTCGCGGCGGTCGTGTCGTAGCCGAAGAAAGAGGTCGACGTCGTCTGAACCAGGGGGACGGTCATCTCCAGGGAGATACGGTCGAGGATGCCGATCTGGAGGCCGAACGGAAATCGCCGCTGCTGCTTCGAGACCTCCCTGTAATCCAGCTCCCCGAACGAGAGGTCGTTTGGAGCGAGCGGATCGTAGCCGAGGGCGTCCGCGTCCGAGTTGATATCGAGGAGGAAGGGGGCCGAGCCGGGGTACAGGCGGTCCGTGATCGGTCCGCCGAAGTCCGCGGCCAGCGGCTCGCGGCTTCCGTCCGCCACCAGATCGGAGTCGAGGGCGAACTGATCGCTCCAGCTGAAGAAGGACGGCGTGAGCTCAAACCAGAACGCGCCCTGCCTCGGGAGGCGTCCGTCCTGGACGGTGGGCACCTGAGCGGGAAGCGCGGATGCGGAGGCGGCCAGCACAAGGGCCGTGGCCACCGCATGGCTCCGCAAGCTGACCGGCACGCAAGCTCCTCTCGGGGAAGGGAACAGCGGAAAGCCGCGGCAGTATAGGCGGAGCGACGGGCGTGAGACAAGCGACGACATGCCCTGTTTCGCCGCCGTTTCACGCGTTAGTCTTCGGGCGTGTGGCGCCGTGGCCGAGTGGTTAGGCAGGGGCCTGCAAAGCCCCGTACTCCGGTTCGAATCCGGACGGCGCCTCTATTGCTGCTTCTCGTCTTCGTGCCGGCCGCCCTGGCGCTCCGGTATGTCTTCCACGTGGATCCCACCTGGATCTTCGTCATGTCCGCCGTGGCGATCATTCCCCTGGCCGGCCTGCTGGGGCTCGCTACAGAGAAGCTGGCCGACCACTTCGGGGTGGGCGTGGGCGGCCTGCTCAACGCCACGTTCGGAAACGCGGCGGAGCTCATCATCTCCGTCATCGCCCTCCGGGCCGGCATGCACGATCTCGTGAAGGCGTCGATCACGGGATCGATCATCGGGAACATTCTGTTCGTGGGCGGTCTGAGCGCCCTCCTCGGCGGGCTGAAGTACCATACGCAGACGTTCAACCGGACCGCCGCGAGCATGGGTGCGACCCTGTTGCTGCTGAGCGCGGTCGGCCTCGTCGTTCCGGCGATCTTTCACGGGCTGGTCTCCGAGGCGGGAGCGGAGCGCGAGTTGAGCCTGGAGATCGCGGTCGTCCTGATGGCGACCTATCTGCTGAGCCTCGTGTTCACGCTGAAGACGCACAGCCAGCTGTACGCGGGCGTCGCGGGCGCAGGAGCCGGCCCCGAGGCGGACGACGCGCCGGGACCGGTGGGCGGCGGCGAGGAGTGGTCGAAGGGGAAGGCGCTGCTCGTGCTCGTCGGCGCCGCCGCGGTTATCGGCTGGCTCAGCGAGCTGCTCGTAGGGGCTGTCGAGGAGGCGGGCGAGGCGCTGGGGATGACCGAGGTGTTCCTCGGCGTCGTAGTCATCGCTCTGATCGGGAACGCGGCGGAGCACTCCACGGCGGTCCTGATGGCGCTGAAGAACAAGATGGACCTGGCGCTCCACATCGCAATCGGCTCGTCGATCCAGATAGCGCTCTTCGTGGCGCCGCTGCTCGTCTTCCTCAGCTACCTGATCGGGCCGGCCCCGATGGACCTCCACTTCACCTCGCTCGAGGTGCTCGCCGTGGCCCTTTCCGTGCTGATCATCTCGCAGGTCGCGGACGACGGGATGTCCCACTGGATGGAGGGCGTCCAGCTCCTGGCGGTGTACGCGATCCTGGCCCTGGCGTTCTACCACCTGCCGGCCTGAGCTACCGCCTGCCGGCCTGAGCATCGGCAGCCTCCCGGGGGGCTGGTGCTGGCGTTGATTCCGGGTTGAGAGGGCGGCCACAGCCTGCTTCGAACTTTCTCTGGCAGGTCGTTCCCTCAACCAGGAGTCGCTACCATGCGCAACCCGAACCGCTCACGGCTTCTCGCGGGCGCCATCACGTTCCTGGCCTCGACGGCCCTCTTCCTGGCCGTTCCCGGTCGGCCGCACGCCGCCACATCGAGCTGTAACGGCACGAACACAGGCAAGGTGTGCTGGCAGAACGAGTCGTGCGTCGACATCCTCTTCTACAAACAGTGCACGACCACCTATAAGTACTATGGGGCGGCCGGGGGGACAGGAGGGGCGGGGATCGATGACACTGCCATCCAGCCCTCAGGCGGCTGCATGTGGGGCCGGGACTACCTCGGTTGGGCGCCGAGACGCTGCGATTGAGCCGGCGCTCGTTCCGCCCTGGCTCGGTGGGCGCACGGGTGCTCTTCTCGGCGAGCGCCATTCTGGCGGTAGCTTCGGCCGTCCGGCTTGGGGAGCATCGAGCTCTCGGTCCGCCGCCGGATCTCGCGGCGGCGAACGACGGCACTCACCCCGTGCGCCCGACCCTCCTGTTCTTTTTCCAGCCGGCCGATTGCCGGCGCTACGCCGGCCTCGTGAGGCGGTGGAACGCGCTGGCCCGTTCCGGCACGGTTCGGGTCGTAGGCGTTGGGGTGGGGTTTCCCCGCTCCGGACCCGCCCGGGATTCCATCTTCGGCGCTGTGCGCCCGACGTTCCGCGTGCGCTACGACGTCAGCTCGGAGGCGGTCCGGTTGTTGGCCCGAATCGGCCACCCGAGGACGCCCACATCGGTTCTGATCGATGGAGGCGGTCGGCCGCTAGTGATCCTTCCGCCCGTGGCCGACGAGCGCACGCAGAGGGAAGCCGGTCGTCTCATCCGGGAGTATGCCAAGCGTGTGGCGCGCATCCCGGGCTGACGGCGAGGGCCGGTTCCGGCCTTACGGTGGGGGTCGACTCCCGCGGCATGCTGCCGCGTGGGCCGCTCTCCTCCTGGCGAGCGGGTGCACGCCGGGGTCTCCGTGCCCTGAAGCAGAGAAGCGGCCTCGCGTCCCGGAGGCTCGACGGTGGGTGAGCGTGTCCTGGGACACGGTGTTTCTCGTGGGCGGCTCGCCGGCCGATACGCTCTTCCTTCTCCCGACCAGGCTGGCTGCGAACGGAGCTGGAGTCTCGGTCCTGGATCGTCTGGCCGGACGAGTCGTCCGGTTCGACCGGCGCGGCCGGCACGTGTGGAGCTTCGGGGGACGGGGAAGGGGACCCGGTGAGCTCGAGCACCCCCGACACCTGGCCCTGGACGTTAAGGGGCGCACCTGGGTGCTGGACGTGGAGAACGGCAGGCTGACCGTGATCGATACGGCTGGACGGGCGACGCTCCGTATTCCCCTGGCGAACGTGGGGAGAGCTGCGGACACCTTCGTGCCCGGTCCCGGGGACGAAGCCATGCTCCTCGTGCTAGACCGGGAGCGACCGCTCGTGCATGTGGGCGGGAACGGGGAGGTCCGCGACCGCATCGCCTTCCCGTGGCCCGGCTACGCGGACCTCCATCCACTGGCCACCCAGTTGGTGGCCGGCCACGATCCCGCTTCCGGCCGTTGGGTCGCGGCCTTCGGGGTGGGGGACGGCTTCTTCCCGTTCGATGGAGATCGCTGGCTCGGCTACCGGGGCTGGTATGTCGAGCCGATCGGCTTTCCGCGTGTCGTCCGGCGAGGGGGGACGGCGTTCGGCCGACGCCAGCGGACGACCTGGTTGGAGCGGACCCAGTTTGCCGCGGAGGCGATCTCGGTCGAGAGCGACCAGCTCTTCGTCTTCTTCGGCGGCGCCTCGGTGGATCGCCATCGCGTCGTGGACGTGTATTCGCTGACGGACGGCGCGTACGTGGAGAGCTACCGGCTTCCCATGCGGGCCCGTCACGCCATCTATGCGGATGGCCTCATCTACGCCCTCTACGAGAACCCGTTTCCCACGCTGGCCGCCTGGCGGCCGAGGAGAGAGGATCTATGAGTTGGATCGATGTCTTGGGGGTGTCGCTCTCGGTGCTCGCGGCGCTCCTGTTCGTGCTCCTGCTGACGGATTGGCGACGGAGGACCGGGCGCGGCGGACGGCTCGTCCGCTGGGTCTGGCCGCCGCTCCTCACGGCATCGTTTCTGGGCGGTCTCTACGGAACCCCGATCCGGACCCTGACAAACAGCGAGCCAGCGGTCGCCGAATACACCGTGCCGGCCGAGACGCGCCGCTCCACCGTGCGGATGCCGTTCTATGTCCTGACGCGAACGGAGGAGCGCCCCCCGTTCGGCGCCTGGACGCTGCGGGAGACCACCAAGCGACTCCAGCTGCCGTGGATCCTGCTTCTCGGGTCGGGCATCTATGTGACGGCGGCCAGGGTGCGGCGATGCGGCCTTCGGCCCCGATCCGAGGCGCGAGGCTGACGCCTTCCTCGAGGGCAACCCCGGGACGTCGCTGACTGTCTTTCTAAGGTGCCCATGCGATCGCGACATCTGGCAACCCTGCTGCTTGTAACCGTACCGCTCGCCCTCCTGGCGGGCGTTCTGTGGCGTCTCAGCAAGGCTGGCGCCAGCGACGCGGGCTCCTTGGATTCTTCGTCGGAGGTGGCCGACTCGCTCCGAGAGGCGCTCGGCGTCTCCGCGCGGGCGGCGTTCCCCACGGAAGTGGCGCTTCCGGTGGACGGTGCTTCCGTCCGGCGGGATACGTTTGTCCTCTGGGTCCGGGCGCAGGGAAGAGCCGCTGCCCTCCGGTCGGCACCGCTCGAGGCCGAGGTGTCCGGACCCGTGATCTCGGTTCCCGTGCGAGAGGGGTCGGCCGTCACGGCGGGCGATCTCCTGGTTCGGATCGATCCGGCCGAGTATCAGCTACACATCCGGCGGGCGGAGGCCGATCTGGCTTACGCGCAGGTCGAGTTCGAAGGTCTCATCCTTGGAGACGATCGCCTCGAGGACCAGGAGCTCCGAGCGAAGCGGGAGCGGCTGGCGAGGCTGAGGAGTGGCATCCCGGGCGCAGAGGCCTCGCTCGAGGAAGCGCGGTACGAGCTGGATCGGACCGAGATTCGGGCGCCGTTCTCGGGCTTGGTGGCTAACCTCGTGGTCGACGAAGGGGCCCGCCTGCACGTAGGAAACCCGGTCGTCGACGTGGTGGATCTCTCACGGGTCGATGTGGAGGTCGAGGTTCTGGAGCGTTCGCTCCCGCACGTCGAACCCGGACGAGAGGCCACGGTTCGCTTCGCAGCGTTGCCGGACCAGGGCTTCCAGGGGCGCGTCGTGACGGTGAACCCGGTCGTGAGCCGCGAGACGGGAACAGCCCGCGTGACCGTGCGTCTCCGGAACCCCGGTGCGAAGATCCTGCCCGGGATGTTCGCGGAGGTCGAGATCGCGGGCCGCCGATTCGAGGACCGTCTGTTTGTTCCCCGGGATGCGATCGTCGAGCGGGACCGGCGTGATGTCGTCTTCCTGTTCGAGCCGGACGAAACCGGCGGCTCCACGGGCTTCGCCAAGTGGGTGTATGTTCGGAAGGGCCTCGAGAACGACAGCTTCATCGAGGTCACCCCCGAGCGCGACCGCGATAGGCTGGAGCCCGGCTCCATCGTCCTGGTGGACGGCCACACGACCCTCACCCACGATGCCCGCGTCCGGCTTGAGAACGCCAGGGAGCTTGCCGAGGGGGCCGCGCTGCCCTGATAGCCCAATCAGCCTGAGCCCGCGCATGGCGCTCCCCGATCTCAGCATCCGTCGGCCGATCGCCACCGCGATGTTCTATCTGGGCATCGCGGTGCTCGGTGGAATCTCCTTCACTCGGCTTCCCATCGATCTGCTTCCTGACGTGGCGTTCCCGACCCTCTCGGTGTGGACGCCTTACCGGGACGCGGCTCCGCCGGAGGTGGAGCGCTTCGTGACGGAGCCGATCGAACAGGAGGTGAGCCAGATCCCGGGTGTTCGGCGTGTCACCTCTCGTTCCCGGGAGGGTCAGTCGCTCGTGCGGCTCCAGTTCTACTGGGGCACGGACATGGAGTTCGCGACGCTGCACGTTCGCGAGCGCCTCGAGGCATTGCGGGAGATCCTGCCGCGCACGTCCGAGCGACCGGTGATCCTCCGGTCGGACCCGGCGAGCGATCCGATTCTCACCCTTGCGGTCTCGGGCGCCGATCCGATCGAGCTCCGGGAGTTGAGCAAGGACGTGTTCGCCCGGCGCCTCGAGCAGCAGGCCGGGGTGGCTCTGGCGGCGTTGAGCGGCGGTCGCGAGCGCGAGATCCAGGTGCTGCTCGATCCCGTGCGCCTCCAGTCACACGGGATCACCGTGGCAGAGGTGACGGAAGCGCTGGACCGCTCCAACTACGCGGCGCCGGGAGGCAGCGTTCGACGGGGCCGTTTCCGTTACAGCCTCCGCACGCTCGGCCAGTTCACCGAAGTGAAACAGCTGGAGGAAGTGGTCGTGGTTCGGTCGGAGGGAGGAACGCCGGTTCGTCTCTTGGACATCGCCGAGGTGCGCGATGGCTTTGCCGAACAGCAGAGCGCGGCACGCTTCAACGGGATCCCAGCCGTTGGGCTCCGCGTCTTCAAGGAGTCGGGCGCAAACACGGTGCGCGTCGCCGATCGGGTGGATGAGGTGCTCGAGGAGCTTCGCGTGGAGTTTCCTGCGCTGCGCTTCGAGATCGCGACCAGCCAGGCGGAGTTCATTCGAGACGCGATCACCAGCGTGGTTCAGGCTCTTCTCTTCGGGGGAGTCCTGGCGTTCCTCGTTCTCTTTCTGTTTCTCGGCGATCCGCGCTATCCGGTGGCCGTTGGCCTCGCCATTCCGATCTCGATCCTTGCAGCCTTCTCCGCCTGCTATGCCTTCGACGTCAGCCTGAACGTGATGTCGCTCGGCGGCCTCGCCCTTGGAGTGGGAATGCTCGTCGACAACTCGATCGTCGTGCTCGAGAACATCTTCCGGCACCGGGACGACGACGGTGCCCGGCGGAGCGCCGGAGAGTCGGCTGCGGTGGGAAGCCGGGAAGTGGCCGGGGCGATCACCGCCTCCACACTGACCACGATCGCCGTTTTCGGGCCGGTCCTGTACGTAAAGGGCGTCGCAGGAGCCCTCTTCGGCGACCTCTCGCTTGCGGTGGCGTTTTCGCTGATCGCGTCATTGCTGGTGGCGCTGACCCTCCTGCCGGTTCTGGCAGCCAGGTTCGAGGGGTTGGGGGTACGGGAGCCGGCGTCGCGAGGCGAGCGGATGTCCCGGCGCTTGGTCAATCCAGGATTGCGCGCTTTCGATCGCGCCTTCGGTGTGGTAGCGAGGCGGTACGAGGAGGCCCTCGCCTGGTCGCTCGCGCACCGGCCGGCGGTCCTCGGGCTGGCGGCGACCGGCTTTCTGTCGGCTCTCCTGCTCGCCACCGTGCTCCCCCTCGGGCTCATGCCGGAGGTGGACGAGCGGCTGTTTCGGGTGGAGCTGGAGCTCCCCGTCGGCACGCCCTTTCCCGCCACCGACCACGCCGCCGCCCGGCTAGAGGAGACGCTTCTGGCTCTGGACGGGGTGCAGGGGGTCTTCAGCCGCGTGGGACGGTCGCGGAGAGGGGAGCTGGCGACCGATGAGCTGGCCGGGCTCAACAACGCGGTCCTCGAGGTGCGCGTGGATCCAGCCGGCCCCGCGACGCGAGAGGTGGTCTCGGCCTTTCGATCCCGGCTCCAGCAGACCGGTGTGGACCCGAAGGCCGTGGCGATCGAGACGGGACGTTCCACCGCTCTGGGCCGGACGCTCGAGTTCGGGGAGGCCGACCTCGCCGTCCGCGTGCAGGGAGAGGAGCTCGCCGACCTGATCGCGGTGGCCGAGTCGGTGCAGGCCCGCCTGATGGGGATCTCCCATCTTCGAGACGTGCGGATCGGGATGCGGCTCGGACAGCCGGAGCTCGAGATCGAGGTGGATCGAGACCGGGCCGCGCGGTTCGGCCTGAGCGTGTACGATGTGGCGAGCACGATCGAATCCTACCTGCGGGGTGTGCCCACGGAGGAGCCGTTCACCGAGTTCTCCGACAAGGTGGACATTCGCGTACAGCTTCCCGAAGCAGCGCGGCAGCGGCTCCCGGACGTGCTCGCGCTTCGGCTCGGAGACGTGCCGCTAGGCGAGCTCCTGCGAGTGCGGCAGGGATACGGGCCCGTAGAGATCCTCCGGGAAGGCCAGACCCGCACGGTCAAGGTGCTGGGCGATGTGACGGGCGCCGGACTGGCGGAGGTGGTAGAAGAGGTCCGAGGGCGCCTCGAGGGGTTGCCGAGACCCCGGCGCACGACGGTAGTGATCGGCGGCGAGAACGAGGAGATGCGCGACAGCTTCCGCTCTCTCTTCTTTGCCTTCGGCCTCGCCCTCTTCCTCGTCTATCTGATTCTCGCGGCGCAGTTCGAATCGGTCGTTCAGCCGGCGGTGATCCTCGCCGCAGTGCCCCTCGCGGCGGTCGGAGCGGTGCCGGCCCTGTGGATCGTCGGCGGCGGCATCAACCTCATGAGCGGCATTGGGCTGGTCATCCTGATCGGCATCGTCGT
>DAOVWI010000140.1 GCA_030636765.1 Gemmatimonadales bacterium | reverse complement strand
GCCGTTTCCGAGGAGGAGGAGATCCGGGGCGGCACTTTGGATGCGGCGCGTCGTCGCCTTCCGTGGCTCGCGCTGAACCTCCTGACCGCGCTCATGGGGGCCTCCGTGGTCTTCCTGTTTCGGGAGACGATCGAGCGAATGGTGATCCTCGCGGCGGTCATGCCCATGATCGCCGGCCTCGGCGGCAATTCCGGCACCCAGGCCCTCGCCGTGACGATCCGCCGGATCGCGCTCTCCGACGAGTCGCTGGCCGAGCGGTGGTCGGTGGTCGGCAAGGAGCTGACCGTCGGTCTGATCAATGGATTCCTGATCGGGGGTATCGTCGCTCTGGCCGGCCTTCTGCTGGTAAGCGACGCCGCGTTCGGGCTGGTCGTGATGCTCGCGATGTGGGGGAACCTGGTCGTCGGGTCGACCATGGGCGGCTTCATGCCGATCTTTCTGGAGAGCATCGGCGTGGATCCCGCGGTGGCTTCCTCCGTCTTCGTGACCGCGCTCACCGACCTATTCGGCTTCTTCCTTCTCCTGGGCCTCGCGTCCGCCTTCCTTCTGTAGACCGGTGGACAGTCGTCGGGATTTGATTCAGGCCTTTCGCGCCGGGGACGAACGCGCACTGGCTCGCGCGATCTCCGTCGTGGAGGATCAGGCGCAGGGCTTCGAGGAGCTGCTGGAAGCCCTGCGGGAAGGAGTCGGGACCGCCCGGCGGATCGGCGTTACCGGCCCGCCCGGGGCGGGGAAGTCGACCCTGACGGCGGAGCTTGCCCGACTCATGCGCGACGCCGGACGCCGGGTGGCGATCATCGCCGTCGATCCGACGAGCCCGTACACGGGCGGAGCGCTTCTGGGCGATCGGATCCGCATGGTCGAGCTGGCGCTCGAGGAGCACATCTTCATCCGCTCCATGGCGAGCCGGGGCTCGCTCGGCGGTCTCGCCACGGCCACGAGTGAGGCGGCGGACCTGATGGATGCCTTCGGGTTCGATCGGGTGATCCTCGAGACGCTGGGCGTCGGCCAATCGGAGCTCGAGATCGCCGGCACCGCGGATTCGACGGTGGTCGTGCTGGTTCCGGAGTCCGGAGATGGAGTGCAGGCGATGAAGGCCGGGCTCATGGAGGTGGCCGACGTGTTCTGCGTGAACAAGGCGGATCGTCCCGGCGCGGACCAGCTCGTCAAGGAGATCGAGGTGATGAAGGCGATTCGCTCCGGGAACACGCTGCGCGGCATCCCGCGCCATCACGCTCGAATCGGTCTCGGCGGCGCACCCGCGGTCGTGCAACGGGCGTCGGCCGATGCCGAGGTCACGACTCCGCAGGCCGGCGCCAGGGCGGCCGATGGCGGCTGGGAGGTGCCGGTTCTCAAGACGGTGGCGACCGAGGCGAGGGGGGTGCCCGAGCTTGCCGGCTCACTCGATGAGCACTTCGCCTGGATTACGGAATCGGGCGAACTGGAGCGCCGGAGGCGCCTCGCACTTCTCGGTCAAACGCGGCGGATTCTGGTCCGCCGAGCCGAGAACGCCGCCCTCGAAGCGTGGGAGGAGGGCAAGGAGGAGTTCCTGCCCGACCTTCTGGCGGGCCGGATCACTCCGTACCGAGTCGCCCGGCGTCTGGGAGAGCTCGCCGGAACGGCGAAGCGCCCGCAGCGGTACGACGTGCGGTAGGAGAATCGTTCTGACCGCAGCCGTAGGATGAGCGGCATGAGAAGCGTTCTGACCGACGGAGCGAAGGCCAAGCAGGAGCTCGAGCGCGAGATCGAGCGACGGCGCGAAGAGCTGCAACGGCTCGAGGAGCGCCTTGGGCGGTGGGAGGTGGAGTACGCCCGCAGCCGGCTTCGCGAGGACGTGGACTTCACGACGGTCTCGGGGCGCCTGGTGAAGGCGCTCTACACTCCGCTGGACACGGCCGACGACGAGTACTTCCGGGACCTCGGCCTTCCGGGCGAGTATCCGTTCACGCGGGGCCCGTACCACAGCATGTATCGGACGAAGCTGTGGACGATGCGCCTCTTCTCGGGCTTCGCCACCGCCGAGGAAACGAACGAGCGTTTCAAGTTCCTCCTCGAGCACGGGCAGACGGGTCTTTCCGTCGCCTTCGACTTCCCCACACTCATGGGCTACGACTCCGACGACCCGCTGTCGGAAGGCGAGGTAGGGAAGTGCGGCGTGGCCATCTCCAGCCTGGCAGACATGGAGACGCTGTTCGACGGGATCCCTCTCGACGAGGTGTCCGTCTCCATGACAATCAACGGCCCGGCGGTCATGCTGTACTGCTTCCTCCTCGCGACGGCGGAGAAGCAAGGGGTGCCCGCCGAGCGTGTTCGGGGAACGATCCAGAACGACATCCTCAAGGAGTACATGGCGCAGCACGCCTGGATCTTCCCTCCGCGGCCCGCGCTCAAGGTCATCACCGACGTGTTCGAGTGGTCGAGCCGGCACGCGTCCGGCTTCAACACCATCTCCATCTCCGGCTACCACATCCGGGAGGCCGGCGGCACGGCCGCGCAGGAGCTTGCCTACACCCTGAAGAACGGCTTCACGTACGTGGAGGAGGGGATCGCCAGAGGGCTGGATGTCGACGGCTTCGCCCCGCGCCTCTCATTCTTCTGGGACGTTCACAACGACTTCTTCGAGGAGATCGCGAAGTTCCGGGCGGCGCGGCGGATCTGGGCGAGGCACCTTCGGGACGTGTACGGAGCCTCCAGCCCGAAGAGCTGGAAGTTACGCACCCACGCGCAGACCGCGGGCGTCACGCTGACCGCTCAGCAACCGCACAACAACATCGTGAGGGTGGCGTACCAGGGGATGGCGGCCGTGCTGGGCGGCACGCAGTCCCTGCACACCAACGCGATGGACGAGACCCTGGCGCTGCCGACGGAGCACGCCGTGCGCGTGGCTCTTCGAACGCAGCAGATCCTGGCGTACGAAACCGGCGTCGCCAACACGATCGATCCTCTCGCCGGGTCCTACTACGTCGAACGGCTGACCGATCAGCTCGAGCGGGAGGCGGAGGAGATCTTCGAGGAGATCGATGCGGTGGGTGGGGTCGTGGCGGGAATCGAGAAGGGCTACTTCCAGAGCCGGATCGCGGCTTCCTCCAGCCGGTTCCAGCGGGAGGTGGATGCCGGTGCCCGCGTCATCGTGGGCGTAAACGATTTTGTCGAGAGCGACGACGCGGCGATGGAGATCCTCAGGATCGGCGAGGAGGCCGGCGAGAAGCAGAGTCGGCGTCTCGCCGAGCTCCGGGCGCGGCGCGATGGGGCGGTCGTGGCGCGATCCCTGGAGCGGCTGGCCGAAGCGGCACGTGAGGAGAAGAACCTGATGCCGCCGATGCTGGACGCCGCGCGCGCCTACGCGACGCTGGGCGAGATCCGCTCCGCGCTCGAGGAGGTGTACGGGCGCTTCAAGGAGCCCGTCAGCTTCTAGCTCAGAGGCGCTGGCGAATCCTCTCGCTCCAGAGCGCTCAGAGGCGCTGGCGAATCCTCTCGTATCCCTTCTTCAGCTCGTCCGCGAGGATCGAAGCGGCCGCACGGACGTCCTCGGAGGCTACGTCCGCCTCCTCCCCGGCGGCCTTCAAGCGGCTCCTGAGCCGGTCCCACTTGGTCTCGAGCTCCTCCCACTCGTCTCGAGCCTCGGCCTTGGCCAGGTGGGCCCGGAGCTTCAGCTCGTCACGTTGCCGCTCCAGCTTCTCGACCAGCTCCTCGAAGTTGCTTCGCTCCATGGGGATCTCTCCTTGGCTGCGTTAGCTGAGTTTCGGCGCGTCTAGCCGACCGCAGGCATCTCTTCGGTCGGAGGCGTGTCCTCGTCCGGGACTGCTGGTCCCAGAAGCACCGCCATCCACCGCGTTTTCTCCTGGCCTTCCAGGGCCAGCTTGAGGATCACCGTGAGCGGCACCGAAAGCAGCATGCCGATCGGGCCCAGCACCCAACCCCAGAAGACGAGGGAGAGAAACACTACGAGCGTCGAGAGGCCCATGCTTCGGCCCATCACCCGTGGCTCGATCACGTTCGCCAGCAGCGTGTTGATGACGAGATAACCGAGGACCGCCAGCAGCGATCTGCCCGGACCGAGCTGGAGAAACGCGAAGAGGACGGCCGGGATCGCTGCGATGAAGGAGCCGATCGTCGGCACGTAGTTGAGGAGGAACGCGAGGAGTCCCCACAGCAGCGAGTACTCGACGCCGAGCAGGCCGAGCCACACCGCTACGAGCGCTCCGGTGGCGAGGCTGATCAGCGTCTTGATTCCGATATACCTCCGCGCATCTTCCGCAAACCGGGCGAAGGTGCCGTACGCGAACGTGGCGCTGGACTCGCCGAGAGCCGCGCGCAGCTTTACCGGGAAGCTTGCCATCTCGACGAGGATGAAGATCATGGTCAACAGGATTAGGATCCCGTTGGTCAGCATCGCGCGCACGCCCGTGAGGATGCCTCCCGCGAGCTGCAGGACTCTGCCGACGTCGAAGTAGCTCAGGAAGAAGTCCTCGGCGACGTCGATGCCCCGCCCCTCGAGCCAGATCAGCAGCGCCTGCGCCTCGGACTGCAGCCGGCGTTGGTAGAACGGGATGCTGCGTGTGAAGTCGATCACCGAGGAGCCGACCAGAGTGGTGACCATGCTCCCCACTCCGAGCAGGCCGAGGACGACCAACGCCACGCCGATCGGGCGCGGCACACCGATGCGTTGCAGCCAACCGAGCGGGGCGGAACAGAGGACCGCGATGAAGACCGCGAGAAAGAAGGGAACCAGGATTCCCGCTGCGGCCCGCATCCCCGCCACGATGATGACGAAGGCGGCCGCGCTGAGCAGGAGGTTCCGACGCGAGCTGCGGAAGCCAAAGGGCATCACGCGCGCACGCACCCGCTGCCCCGGGCGCCCCGACGTCCGTTGCGATACCATTCCAGCGACATGGAGAGCGTAGTCATCTGCCCTCAAGATATTCGTTTGGCGTCCCGCCGTGCTACCATGTGTCGCCTCGTTGCAGCCGCTGGCTCCGCCCCGATAACTTGGCCTGCCGAACCGTGTGAGTCGGGGACGCCTCGGGCGGCGCGGCGCCGCGCGGGAGAACGGATGATCTTACCGGGACGTCGTTGAGGGGTATGGCGGAGCGCAGAATACGGGTTCTCGTGGCCAAGCCCGGCCTGGATGGGCATGATCGCGGCGCGAAGGTGATCGCTGCCGCACTGCGTGACGCCGGAATGGAGGTCATCTACACCGGGCTGCATCAGACTCCGGAGATGATCGCCAGCACGGCCCTCCAGGAGGACGTCGATGTGGTCGCGCTCTCCATTCTTTCCGGCGCCCACATGACGCTGTTCCCGAAGGTAAAGCGGCTTCTGGACGAGCAGGGGATGGGCGACGTGCTGGTCACCGGGGGCGGGATCATTCCGGCCGAGGACGCGGAAGCCCTACGGGATATCGGTGTCGGCCGGCTCTTTACCCCGGGTACCACGACCGCTGAGGCCGCCGAGTACATCTCCTCCTGGGTGGAGGCACGAGACGCCGCCGCGGCGGCGGACGCGCCGGAGGCCGGATGACGACGCTCGCCGGCTCCCGGATGGGGCAGCTCGTGACCGAGCTGCGAGCGCTCGAGGAGCGGATCCGGCAGGGCGGCGGGGCCAAGAAGATCGACCGTCAGCATGCCCAGGGGAAGTGGACCGCTCGCGAGAGGGTCGAGTCGCTCATCGATCCCGGCGGAGGCTTTCTCGAGATCGGCCTGTTGGTCGCCCACGACCAGTACGACGGGCGTGCGCCCGCCGCCGGCGTGGTCACGGGACTCGGAGAGGTGTGC
>DAOVWI010000104.1 GCA_030636765.1 Gemmatimonadales bacterium | reverse complement strand
CGCGTTCGACACCCTCACGGAGCTGGAGATCGACCGGGCGGGCCTCGACGGCATCGAGGCGCTCCAATCCGAGCGCGTGGGTCTGGTGGAGGCCGTTCTCTCCCCGCGAACCACGCTGGCGGGCTCCAGCCTGCGCCGGCTTAACTTCCGCGAGAAGTACGGACTCACCGTGCTGGCCATCATGAGACAGGGAGAGATCCTCCGCTCCGGCGTGCCCGACATCCCGCTGCGTTTCGGCGATGCCCTTCTCGTGTACGGCCCCGCGGAGCGGCTGAGGGTGCTCGGAAGCGAGCCGGATTTTCTCGTGCTCACGCGGGATGCCCAGGAGCCCGTGCGCACGAAGAAGGCGCCGCTCGCCACGGTGATCATGGCGGGCGTCCTCCTGCCGGTTCTTCTCGGATGGCTGCCGATCTACATCGCGGCCGTAGCCGGCGCATCGCTGATGGTCCTGGTGGGGTGCCTGACGATGGAAGAGGCGTACCGGGACATCGAGTGGCAGGCCGTGTTTCTCATCGCGGGCATGCTTCCTCTCGGGATCGCGCTGCAGCAGACGGGAGCCGCTGCCATGATCGCCGAACAGGTGGTGAGCTCCGTCGGCCGGTTCGGGCCCCTTGCGGTGATGGCCGGACTCTTCGCCCTCACCTCGGCCGGGACGCAGATCATTCCGACGGCCGCGCTCGTCGTGCTGATGGCTCCGATCGTCCTGAGCACGGCCTCGACGATGGCGATCTCGCCGTATGCCCTCATGATGGCGGTCGCGATGGCCGCCTCGGCCAGCTTCGGGAGCCCGGTCTCCCACCCGGCGAACGTGCTCGTGATGGGTCCCGGCGGCTACCGGTTCACGGACTATATGCGGGTCGGCCTTCCCCTTACGCTGGTCGTGTTCGTCGTCGTGATGATCGTCACGCCGCTCGTCTGGCCCCTCTGATGAAGGTCGCGCCGTTTCTTCTGGGGGCGCTCGGCGTGCTGCTCCTCCTGCTGTACTGGAGCCCCGGTGCGGGCGTCGTGGCGGGGATCGTCGTCCTGCTGCTGCTGCCGGGTCGGTGGTGGCGGTGGCGCACCCGGCGTTTCCGGCGCGGCGTGCGCGCCCTCAACCGAGGGGAGCCGGCCGCGGCCCGAGCCGAGCTCGAGGCCTTTCTTCGGGACATCGAGGGCGACGCGACGTTCGATCGCTGGCAACCCCTCTTCAACCTGGGCCGACACTACTCGTACGCTGGCGCCGCGCACTCGAACGTCGGTGTCGCGTGGCTGCACGAGGGGCAGTCCGAGCGGGCGCTCGACCACTTTGAGATCGCGCGGCAGCTGGATGCGGGCTCCGCCCAGGCGGCGTTTGGCGAGGCGGCGGCCCGGCGCCGTCTCGGACAGCTGCGGAGGGCGGAGAAGGCGGCGGCGCGGGCGGTGGAGCTTCGGCCTCGCTACGTTGCGGCCAGGCTCCTCCTGGCCGAGGTACGCCGGGAGCGAGGCGACCGTGATGGGGCCGAGGAGGTGTTGCGGCCCGTGATGGAGAAGGGGCACGATCCGGTCGCGATGACCGAGCGGATGCTGGCGCAGTGGCCCGATCCGGACGCTTCCAGCGGGGGCGGAGACGCCGATCGCGGTGCGGGTGACCGGAGTGAGTAGCGACCGGGACTAGAGCATAAGGAGCTGAGGCGATGTCGTATCGGATGACGACAAGAACGACCGGTGCCCTGCGCCGCCTGGCGATCGTGGCGATCGCCCTGGGAGCCGCGGCGGTGGGACCCGCGGCCGCACGGCCGGCGGTGGCGCAGACGGTGGGCGCGACGGAGCAAGCGGCGGCACAGGAGGTAGGCGCGGAGTGGGCGATCGCGGTGCACGGCGGCGCGGGCACGGCCCGCCGGGAGAGCATGACGCCGGAGCTGGAGAGCCGGTACGCGGCGGCCCTCACCGCGGCGCTGGAGGTGGGCGGGGAGATCCTGGCGTCCGGAGGCAGCAGCCTGGACGCCGTCGAGGCCGCGCTCCGCCTCCTGGAGGATTCACCGCTCTTTAACGCCGGGAAGGGCGCCGTCTTCACGCACGACGGCCGCAACGAGCTGGACGCCTCGATCATGGATGGGGCGTCGCTGGCGGCAGGAGCCGTCGCCGCCGTCCACCACGTCAAGAACCCGATCAGCCTGGCGCGCCGCGTCATGGAGGCCTCGCCGCACGTGATGATGGCGGGAGTGGGCGCCGAGGAGTTCGCCCTCGAACAGGGCATCGAGCTCGTCCCGGCCACGTACTTCTTCACGGAGAGTCGTTGGCAGTCGCTACAGCGTGCCCGGGAGGCAGAGCGGCGCGCCGATGCCGAGCCTGTGGGGGCGCTCGGCGATCGGCTGGGCACGGTGGGCGCGGTGGCGCTGGATCGGCACGGAAACCTAGCCGCGGGCACCACGACCGGCGGGATGACGAACAAGCGCTTCGGCCGCATCGGCGATTCGCCGATCATCGGCGCCGGCACGTACGCGGACAACCGGGCGTGCGCCGTCTCGGGGACCGGGCACGGGGAGTTCTTCATGCGGAACGCGGTTGCTCACGACATCTGCGCCCGGGTGCTCTACCTAGAGGAGTCGATCGGCGAGGCGGCGGACGCGGTCGTGATGGGCGTTCTGGTCGAACAGGGAGGGGATGGCGGGGTGATCGCGATGGACCCGGAGGGCGTCATTGCCATGCCGTTCAACACGCCGAGCATGCTGCGGGGTTACTTGACCTCGGAAGAGGGCCCGGTCGTGGAGATCTTCCGGGAGTAGGGGGGGGCACCGCATGCGGGGATGCGGGTGGCAGTTGGTGCGCCAGCCGGCCCGCCCTACGCCCCCGCGATCAGCAGCACGCCCGCCAGGATGACCACCGCGCCCGCCAGCCGCTCCCTCAGCCGCGGCTCGCCGAACAGAGACGCGCCCAGGAGCACGCTCACGATCGCGCCGCTTCGCTTGATGGAGATCACGTAGGCGGCGAGGGTCCGCTGGATGGCCTCCATCTGCGCGACGAACATGAGGGCGAAGAGTAGCCCCTGCACGGCCAGCAGCCACCAGGTTCTCCGGGAAAGTGCCGCCTTGAAGCCCTCCCCTCGCCGCATCACCAGCGGGACGAACGCCAGCGCGATGAGCCCGCTCTCCAGCGTCCCGTAGAAGGCCGGCGAGGAGGAGATCGTGGCGACCTTGTCCACGACCGCGCTGACGGACCAGATGAGCGCGACGGCCAGCATGCGGCGGGCGCCGGGGTCACGAAACACCGCTGCGAAAGGGGCGAACAGGCCGGCTCGCCGCTCCGAGAAGTTCAGCACGTATACGCCGAGAACTACGAGGGCGATTCCTCCCAGGCCGCGAGCGCCCGGAAAGTCGCCCAGCAGCAGCCACTCCACCGGCAGGACGAAGACGGGTGTCAGCGCCAGCAGCGGGTAGGTCAGCCCCAGGTCGCCCTTCTGGATGGCCGACACGTAGAGGTAGAACGAGACCAGGTTGATGGCGACGTTCGTCAGCAGCGCCGGCCAGAATCGCTCTTCGAGCGGCGGCAGGCCCTGAAACGCCAGGTAGACGGCCAGGAGCGGGAAGGCGAAGGCGAAGATCGCCCAGCTGGCCGCGGCGCCCGAGACCGTCCGGGTGATCCACTTCGTCCAGACCCCCTGAAGCCCGTAAAAGAGCGCCGTCGCGAGGGCGAGAAGGAGCCAGGTCAACGGGACGCCGAGGGGCCGGCCGTCTCGCCGCGGCCCGGATAGACAAATCGCTCAGGAGCGAGCATCGGATCGGGCCGAAGCCGCCCCTGAGCGGTCGTATGAACGCGTGGTGGCTAGCGGCTAACCGTTGCCCTCGCCGTCATCCTCGCTGCCGCCGTGCTGGTGGCCCTCGGCCTCAGGCTCCGGATGGTGGCCCTCGGTCTCCTCGCCGGCAGCCGCGCCCTCCGCACCAGCGGCCCCACCCTCGGGGCCCTCGGCGGCCGCGCCCTCACCGGCGGGCATGTCCATGCCCTCCATCGGCTTCGCGCCGTGCCCGCCGCCGTGGCCGTGGCCCTCCATGCGGTCGGGAGCGGTGATCGTGTTGTTCAGGTCGAGCACGTAGTCCGGGTCGTTCGGGTCGTAGGCGGGCCACTCCGCGTCACCCATGATCGCGACGATGCCGCCGATCGCGCCCATCCCCATGCCGGGGGCCGGAACGTCCAGCGGGTTCTCGTACTCGACGACGACCCGGTACTCGTGGTCCTTGTAGATCTTCTTCCCGAGCTGGAGCAGGAACTTGGAGCTCGGAACGCCCACTACTCGCCCGGCTTCGTTGACCTCGGGCTCTGCCCGCCACAGCACCTCGCCGGTCGTCGCATCCTCGAAGCGGAGCTCGGTCGCGTAATCGTGCACGTGGCCGCCGATCCCCAGGATGCGCGCGTCGACGCCCGGTCGCACGATCCGGGAGCGCTCCGTATGGCCCGGCGGCACCTCGAAGTCCTTCACGCCCGTGAAGCTCATGACGTCCACGTAGAACGGGTACACGGCCTTCGGCGTGATCAGCCCCTCACCGGCGCGGCTGTACCGGATCTTGAAGTGCAGGTAGACGTCCTCGTAGTCGGCGTCGCCGGGATTGGCGAACATCGTCGCGATCAGCAGCCGGCCGCCTTCCTCGAGAGGCAGCCCCACCACCTTCGGAACGCCCTCCTTCTGGTTCTCGCGGCCGGCAGCGAGGAGCCGGCGGGAGATCGGAGAGAAGAGCTCCCGGTTGTCGGGATCGATCAGGTTGACGTGGTGGAGCAGCTCGGGTGGCAGCAGCTGGCCGGACCCGTCTCGCATCTCCCACTCGAAGCCGTGCATGTAGGCGTCGAATGGCAGCTTGGCCCACTGCATCGGCAGGCGGATGTGGGGGCCGCCCAGCGGAAGGTCGACCGGGCCGATCACGAACTCCAGCGTCTCTTCACTCGGATGGTCGATCAGCGTGAGGTAATCGTCGCTGTCGACGGTCACGGCCGGAGCCTCAGGCCCGCAGGCGGCGGCCCCCGCCACAAGGGCGGACAACATGACGCTCGCAAGCACCGACCTTCCGAAGGATCGGCCGCGTACACGGAACGATCGCCCGCGTTCACCGAACGATCGGCGACGCAAAGACATGGATTCTTTCATGGGAGCTTCCTCACTCTCAACGGCTGCTTGGCCGGAGAGGCCGTCAAGGGCCGTCTTGGAACACCGGCTTCTTGTGGCGGAGGCGAACCGCGGCTCGGCTTCCGTCAGGGAGGCGGTACGTCGAAGTACACGTAGTTCTTGGCGATGAACTCCGCCCACTGCTCCGGGACCTCATCGTCCGGGAAGATCGCCTCCACGGGACACTCCGGCACGCAGGCGCCGCAGTCGATGCACTCGTCGGGGTGAATGTAGTACATGTCCTCACCCTCGTAGATGCAGTCCACCGGGCACACGTCGACGCACGACGCGTCCTTCTCGTTGATGCAGGGCTGCGCGATGATATACGTCATGGGATCTCGAGTGTCCTCATCGGTGTGCAAGCCGGCCGGAACGCCCTCCACCGGCGGGCTAGAGAATACCGTGCGCCCTGCCCTTCGGCAACCGATAAAGGGCCGTGTTTGCGTTGGACTCGTGCGCCGCCGCGAGGTATCTTACCACTGTTATGCTCAGACCGGAGCAGGGACGTTTCTTGGGCCCCGTTCCGCCCCGTGCTGCTCGATAAGCGGGTTCTTTGCGCCTCGTCTCCGTGCGAACCGCGCGTGGACGGGGCTTCGACGTCGAAGGAGCGGATGAAGCAACTGAACGTTCTGCGATCCGGACGTGCTCCGGGCCCGAACGGAGGTGGTCCGGGCTCGAACGGTTGTGGGTCGGGCTCGAACGGGGCAGGTGCGGGAGTCGCGTCCTACGGGGCGGAGGCGTGGCCTGCCAGAAAGCCGCCGTGGCTGAAGGTCCGGGCGCCCGGCGGTCACAACTACCGCCGGCTGAAGTCGCTGATGCGGGGCCAGGAGCTTCACTCCGTGTGCGAGGAGGCGCACTGTCCGAACATCGGTGAGTGCTGGGACGCCGGAACGGCCACGTTCCTCATCATGGGGGAGGTCTGCACGCGGAACTGTCCGTACTGCGCGATCGCTCACGGCCGGCCGGAGTCGCTCGATGAGGACGAGCCCCGCCGCGTCGCCGAGGCGGTCGAGCGCCTGGGCCTCAACCACGTCGTCATCACCTCGGTCGACCGCGACGACCTGCCGGACGGCGGCGCGCGCATCTTCGTGGCCGTGATTCGCGAAATCCGCGCAAGGCTGCCGGAGTGCTCGATCGAGGTGCTCACCCCGGACTTTCGGGGCGACCTCGATGCCGTGAAAGCGGTCGTGGATGCGGGTCCCGAGATCTTCGACCACAACATGGAGACCGTACGACGGCTCCACCGGACCGCGCGGCCCGGCGCCCGGTACGACCGTTCGCTCCGGGTGCTGGCCCACGCCCGCGAGCTGGACGGCGATGTGCTCATCAAGACGGGCATCATGCTCGGGCTCGGCGAGCGGGGCGACGATGTGAAGGAGTTCCTGGACGATGCGGTCGCGGTCGGCGTTCAGATCCTCACGCTCGGGCAGTACCTGCGACCTTCCCGGGACCACATGCCGATCGATCGCTACGTGCCCCCCGAGGAGTTCGCCGAGTGGAAGCGGCTGGGCCAGGAGCTCGGCATCCTTCACGTGGAGAGCGGACCTCTCGTGCGAAGCAGCTATCACGCCCGCGAGCAGGTGACGGAGCTGAAGGAGAGGGCCGGCTAGCCGCATGGCGACGAAGGAGCGCGTCACGCGCGCGAAGCGGAAGACGGAGAAGCCGCGCGACGACGAGGCTTTCCTCGGCCTCGGCCACGAGGAGCTGACGGAGGTTCTCCACCTCATGCTTCTCAGCCGCCGCTTCGAGGAGAAGGCGGCGGAGTCGTACCAGATGGGGAAGATCGGCGGCTTCTGCCACCTGTACATCGGGCAGGAGGCCGTGGCGGCCGGCGCCCTCACGCCGCTCCGCGAGGACGACTACGTGATCACAGGCTACCGGGATCACGCCCTGGCCCTGGTGCGTGGCGTCGCCCCGAAGGCGGTGATGGCGGAGCTGTACGGGCGCGTGGATGGATGCTCGAAGGGGATGGGCGGCTCGATGCACCTCTTCGGGCGCTCGCTCAACTTCATGGGCGGTCACGCGATCGTCGGCGGGCACCTGCCTCTGGCGGCCGGTGTGGGCTACGCGATCCGGTACCGCGAGGGGGACCAGGTCGTCCTCTGCGCGTTCGGCGACGCGGCGGTGAACATCGGCTCCTTCCACGAGGCGCTGAACATGGCGGCCAAGTGGGAGCTTCCCGTCATCTACCTCATCGAGAACAACGCGTACGGGATGGGGACCGACATCCGCCGCACGGCTGCCATCTCCCAGCTCGTGGACCGGGCCTGCGCGTACGAGGGCCTGGCCGCCCGGCAGGTCGACGGCATGGACGTCATGGCGGTGCGCGCCGCCACGGAGGAGGCGATCGAGCTGGCGCGCGAGGAGCACCGTCCCTCGCTGATCGAGGCCCTGTGCTACCGCTACATGGG
>DAOVWI010000088.1 GCA_030636765.1 Gemmatimonadales bacterium | reverse complement strand
TTCATCCAGGGAGGCGGATGCTCTGGATTCCAGTACGGGTTTGCATTTGATGACAAGAAAGATGGCGATTTGGAGGTCCTCGCAGGAGAAATCAAGGTTTTGATCGACTCCTACAGTGCGCCATATCTAGAGGAAGCTACCGTAGATTTTGTGGAAGATTTTCGAGGCTCGGGCTTTGTGGTGCAAAACCCCAACGCCAAGACCACGTGCGGCTGCGGAAGCTCCTTCTCCGCTTAGAAGGTCGCTGAGTTACTCCGGTGGGACGCGTGTCGCATCCGCTGGAGATCCTGAGGCTCGAGCTCGGGCCGTTTCTCGCCAACTGTTTTCTCGTCCGTAGAGAGGGCGAGGAGCGCGCGCTCGTCATCGATCCGGGCTTCGATGCGAACCGGATCGAGGAGGCGCTCTTGGAGTGGGGGGCGGAGCCAACGGCGATCCTGCTCACCCACGCGCACATCGACCACGTGGCGGCTGTCGCTCCTCTTGTGCGCGTCCATTCCGTTCCCGTCTACCTGCACCCGGACGACCTCGCCCTGTACGGGGCGGCCTCCCAGCAGGCGGCCGCGTTTGGTCTGGAAATCGAGCCTCCTCCTCCGCCGGATCATGACCTCTCGCACGGCCAGAAGCTGAGTCTGGCGGGGATCGAGCTCGAGGTTCGGCACGCTCCCGGCCACTCGCCGGGCGGGGTCGTACTGTGCACGGACGGACGGGCGTTCGTGGGCGACTGCGTTTTCGCCGGATCGATCGGGCGCACCGATCTGCCCGGCGGTGACACCGCCACTCTCCTTCGCTCCATCCGCGAGCAGATCCTCCGGCTGCCCGGCTCGACCATCCTGCACACCGGACACGGGCCGGGCACGAACGTCGAGCGCGAGGCGCTGACCAACCCGTTCCTGACGGGTGCCATCGACTTGGCTGGTTAGGCGCCTGATGTCCGAACGCTCCGCAGGGTCGGCCCGCGAGCCCGATGCGCCGGGGGACGAGCCCTCCTCCGAGAGCGGGCCGCGAGAACCGGAGGCCGTGACCCGCAGGGAAGCTACGCAGCTGGCGGCGCTCCTCCATGCCGTGGAAGGGGCCGAGCACCTCCTGGTGGCCACGCACGACAATCCGGATCCCGATGCGCTGGCTTCCGCGGCGGCCCTGGGATTCCTGCTGAAGAGCTGTGGGGGCCTCGAGCCTACATTGGCCTTCGGCGGCATCATCGGGCGAGCCGAGAACCGGGCGCTCATCGAAGAGCTCGGTGTGGAATTCCTCCGGCTGGGGGAGAGCACCGAGATCGCCCCGCGGACGGTGGTGGCGCTCGTCGACACGCAGCCGCGGGCAGGCAACCTGGCGCTGCCGGCCGGTCGCATCGCGAACATCGTGATCGACCACCACCCCCTCCGATCCGAGACGGCCGCTTCGCCTTTCGCCGACGTACGGCCCGAGTACGGAGCGAACTGCTCCATCCTGGTCGAGTACCTGCGGGCTGCCGGGGTGGAGCCCGACCGGAAGCTGGCCACCGGCCTCTTCTACGGCGTCCAATCGGAGACGGCGGATCTGGGTCGGGAGGTCTCTGCCGCGGACATCACCGCCAGCCTCTACCTGTACCCGCGAACGGATCCGGAGGCGTACGGCCGCATCCGGCATCCACGCCTTCCGGCGGGCTACTTCCGCTCGGTGCACAAGGCGCTCGAACAGGCTCGCCGCTACGGGCCCGTGATCGTCGCGCCGGTGGGTCGTCTGGCCTACCCGGACATGGTGGCGGAGCTGGCCGATCTGTTGATACGGGCCGAGGGGATCGACTGGGCGCTGGCGCTGGGGCGCTACGATGAGAGCCTTCTCGTCTCGGTACGCACGGCGCAACCGGTGGCGCACGCCGGCGAGCTCGTGCGGGGAGTGATCGGCGATCGAGGGTCTGCCGGCGGCCACGGCATGATGGCCGGCGGGCAGGTTCGCCTCCGCGGCCTCACGGATGACGAAGCCGCCTCGCTCACCGAGTCGATTCTGTCGGACTTTCTGGAGGCGCTCGGCGTGTCGGAGGAGCGGCCGGATTCGCTGATCGAAACGTGATCCTGGTCGGGCTGACCGGCACGATCGGTGCCGGCAAGAGCACCGTCGGGCGCCTTTTCGAGAGTTGGGGCGCGCGCCGTATCGACACGGATCAGATGGCTCGGGAGGTGGTCCGGCCGGGCCGCCCGGCGTTTGAGAGGATTCGTGCGACGTGGGGCGAGGGAGTGCTGGCGCCGGATGGGTGCCTGGACCGAGGCGCTTTGAGGCGGATCGTCGCCGGTGATTCCGGGGCGCGCCGGGAGCTCGAGCACATCGTGCACCCCGCCGTGCTCGAGCTGCTGGAGGGGCGGCTGGAGGAGGCGCGGGCGGCCGGCACGGCGATCGCGGTGATCGAGGTGCCGCTCCTCTTCGAGACGGATCTCGATGAGATGTGCGACGTCGTGGTGACCGTGGATGCGCCGCTGGAGGAGCGCAAGCGTCGGATCGGCAGCGCAAGGCGCATGTCCGAAGAGGAGTTCGCGGCGCTGGATGGCGCTCAGATGATGGCGGAGGAGAAGGGCCGGCGCGCCGATATCGTTGTCGAGAACGCCGGGTCGCTGGAGGAGTTGGAGGAGGCCGCACGCCGGGCATGGGAGAGGATCGAGCGGCTGGCACCGGCCCCCTGCCCCGCGGCGCGTGACCGCTGGGCGGTGGATCTCCACATGCACACCCGCCACTCGAAGGATTGTCTGAGCGAGCCGGCGGATGTCGTGGCTCGCGCCCGCCGGGTGGGTCTGGATCGGATCGCGATCACCGATCACGATGAGATCGAGGGAGCGTTCGAGGCGCGGCGGCTCGCCCCGGATCTCGTCATCGTCGGCGAGGAGGTCCGGACGGCCGAGGGGCTCGACCTGATCGGACTCTTCCTGTCGGAGCACATCCCGCGCGGAGGGGCGTTTCGGGACGTGGCGGCGGAGATGCATCGGCAGGGCGGCGTCACGTACCTGCCGCATCCGTTCGATCGGTGGCGTGGTGGTGACGAGGAGTTCCTCTCGTCCGTCGTGGGTCTCGTGGACCTGGTCGAGGCCTTCAACGCGCGTGTGCACGACCCGGAACGGAATGAACGGGCGCGGCGTTGGGCGGAGAGGCACTCGCTCCCGGTCGGGGCCGGGAGCGACGCGCACCTCCTGACGGAGATCGGAGGCGGCCGCGTGCGGCTGGATCCGTTCGACGGGCCCGAGGCGTTCTTGCGCTCGGTGGCCGGCGCAACGATCGAAGGGACGCCGTCGGGGCACTGGGTGCACATCGGATCGACGTGGGCGAAGATCCGGAAGCGGCTGCCGATATGAGCTTCGTGTTTCTCCATGTGGCGCGATCCGTTTCTCGATGTGGCGCGACAGGCTTCTTGACACGGTCGCTGCGGTCCGGGTAGCGTGAGCGCCCAACTCAACTCCCGGGGGGTGGCGTGAGCTCTCACACGCACGGACAGGAACGATGGGCCACGCGGATCGGCCTCATCCTGGCGATGGCAGGCAACGCCGTCGGCCTCGGCAACTTCCTTCGCTTCCCGGTGCAGGCCGCCCAGAACGGTGGCGGCACCTTCATGATCCCTTACTTCGTGTCCTTCCTCCTTCTCGGGATCCCGCTCATGTGGGTCGAGTGGACGATCGGTCGCTTCGGGGGCCGCCACGGCCACGGCACCGTCCCCGGGATGTTCGACGAGCTGGGAGACGGGAAGCGCAAGTGGGCGAAGTACCTCGGCGTGCTGGGCATCGTGATGCCGCTGGTAGTCTTCATCTACTACACGTACGTCGTTTCGTGGATGCTGGGCTTCAGCTTCTTCAGCCTGACGGGCGGATACTTCGGACTGGGCGGCTTCGATGAGGTGGCCCGGTACCTTTACTCCTACCAGGACATCTTCAACACGTCCAGCCACGGTGGATGGGTGGCGATCGGGTTCTTCCTGGCCACGATCGTCTTCCTGTACTGGGTGCTGTCGCGGGGGATCAGCGGTGGGATCGAGAAGCTGGCCCTGATCGGGATGCCGATCCTCTTCCTCTTCGCCTTCGTTCTGATGATCCGTGTCCTCACGCTGCCGGAGGCCGTCGGGACGCCGGCCGAGGGGCTGAACTTCATCTGGAATCCGGAATGGACGAGCCTGTCGGATGCGAAGGTGTGGCTCGCCGCGGCCGGGCAGATGTTCTTCACCCTCTCGCTCGGGATGGGTACGATCCATACCTACTCGTCGTATCTGACCGAGAAGGACGACGTGACGCTGACGGGGCTCTCGACGGCCGCCACCAACGAGTTCGCCGAGGTGGTCCTCGGAGGAACGATCGCGATCCCGGCGGCTGTCACCTTCTTCGGGGTCGCCGGAGCCACGGCGATCGCGGAAGGTGGCTCGTACGATCTCGGGATCGTCGCGATGGGTGTCGTCTTTCAGGGGCTTCCGGGGGGGGAGGCATGGGGCCAGCTGACCGGTTTCCTCTGGTTCTTCCTGCTCTTCATCGCCGGGATCACCTCGGCCGTGGCGCTATCCAGCCCGGCGATCGCGTTTCTCCAGGAGGAGTACGAGCAAACACGGAAGCAGGCGGTGATGAAGGTCATGGCCCTCTCGGTGGCCCTCGGCACGCTCCACGTGGTCTTCTATCATCGCCAGTTCCTCGACGTCTGGGACTATTGGGCGGGCACGTTCGGCCTGGTCATCTTCGCGACCGTCGAGATCGTCCTCTTCTCGTACATCTTCGGGATCGACAGGGGGTGGAAGGAGATGCACCTGGGGGCGGATCTGAGGGTACCGAGGATCTATCGCTTCGTGATCAAGTGGGTGACCCCCATCTTCCTCTTCGTCCTCCTGGGCTGGTGGCTCGTCACGGAGGCGGTGCCGACGCTGCTCATGCGGGATGTGGAAGACGCCCCGATCGCCTACGATCCGGAGACGATCGTGTATCGATGGTTCAGCCGGATCGTCATGCTGGGCCTGTTGGCTCTGGGTCTCTATATGATCCATCAGGCGTGGGCGCGAAAGGCGATCGCGGCCGACACAAACTCCGGATAAGCTGAAAGGGGCGATCGGATGGAAGGTTCCTCGATCACACCGTTTGCTTGGGGGTTCATGGTTGTGAGCATGGGCTCCGTGACGGCGCTCACGGCGTATTGCTACTACCGTATCCTGATCGTGTCCAGGAGGGCGAGGGCGGCCGAGCGCCCGGGCGGCAGGGCAGGCGCGCCCGATTCCTGAATCGCGAGCGGAGGTCCTGGAGCGCATCCGCTCGGCGGCGGAAGCGGCGCGCCACGTGGTCCTCACGACCCATATCAATGCCGATGGCGACGGTGCCGGCAGCGAGGTGGCGCTCGCTCGCTACCTCGAGCGGCTGGGCGTCCGGGTGACGATCGTGAATCCCACGCCGTTTCCCGCCACCTTCGACTTTCTGCTCGAAGGGCTCGAGACGCGCACGTCACGTCAGAGGATCGGGCAGGACGCGTGCGAGGATGCGGACCTGTTTGTCGTGTTGGACACGTCGGAACCCTCGAGGCTCGGTGACATGTGGCCCGTGCTGCGCGCCCGGCGGGTCGCGGTCATCGATCACCACCCTCCCAGTCCTCAATCCATGGGTGACCCAGCGGTGCGTGATCCATCCGCGGGCGCGACGGGGGAGCTGGTCTACGAGCTGATTTCCCAGAACGGTGAGCCGCTGCCGAAGCTGGAGGCGGAGGCGTTGTACGTCGCGATCGTGACGGACACCGGGTCCTTCCGCTTCGCGAACACGACGCCGCGGACCCACGAGATTAGTGCCGAGCTGCTGCGTGCCGGAGTCGATCCCGAGGTCATGTACCGGGAGCTGTACGGACAGGTCACCTCGGAGCGCATGGAGTTGCTGCGTCGAGCCCTGTCCGCGGTCGCTCAGGATCCCGATTGGCCGATCGCCTGGATCACCCTCCGCCGGCAGGATTTCTCGGAATCGGGCGGGGGCGCGAGTGACCTGGAGGGTATCATCGAGCACGCCCGCCGGCTCAAGGACGTCGAGGTGGCCCTGCTGTTTCGCGAGCTCGCGGATGGGTCGACGAAGGTCTCGCTGCGCTCCAACGGAGAGGCGGACGTGGCGGCGATCGCTCGACAGCACGGGGGCGGCGGTCACGTCAAGGCTGCCGGCGTGCACATGTCCACAGCGCTTCCAAAGGCCCAAGAGAAGGTTCTGGCCAGCGTGCGCCAGGAGCTGAATTCCGCGGGATTGGGGCCGGCCGCTCCCCGGCCACTTGAACCGTAACGCCCTCTTGGCTTATACTTTACAAGTCCTGTCCATCTGACGCTCAGAGGCCGCTTGCGCGAGGGCGGCTCGTCTCCACTGCGAGGAGGTCTGATGGACGCAGCCGCGAACGGAAGCGGTGATAGCCAGAGCGTGGGCAGCCGCATCCGTGAGTTGGGCAGGACGGTATCCCCCTCCGAGATCGCCGAAATGTGGGTCTTTCCGCCTCTCTCCGGTCTTGACGGTTCTTCCGAGTTCTTCCTGTTTACGCGTTTCGACGGCGATCGCCGTCGGCTGTACAGTGCCTGCCTGTCGCCGGGTGCCGAGGCCAACGGTACCTCCGGTCAGCGCATCACCGAGCATGGTCTGGTGCCTGCCGATCGCCTCCCGCGCATGGTGCGACAGCTGCAACGGAGGTTGGGGGAGACCGCAGAGCCGACGCACGTGGAGATCGGCGGGTGCGACGTCCGCTGGGCGGAGCTCCTCGAGGAGTAGCCACAGCTTCTGAGCCTCGGTCGAGCCCTCGTTCCAACCGCGGTCCGTCCAATGGATCGGGCAGCCAAGTATTTGATCGGGCAGCCAACCGCGCTTACGTTATCCACCGATCCATGACGGTGGATCGTCCTCGGGCACGAGGGCGGAGCGGGTCGACCGGTACGAATTGCGGAGCGAGCGGATGGAAGGCGAGGTCAGAGAGGCAGCGGAGCGCGATTTCCGGCGAGCGCTCGAAGCAAAGGGTCACCGGCACACGTCCCAGCGGGCGGCCGTGTACGAGACGCTGTATGCCTCCAGTGCCCACCCGACGGCGGACGAGATCTTCACGAGCGTTCGCACGCACATTCATGACATCAGCCTCGCCACCGTGTACAAGGCCCTCGAGGCGTTCGTGAGCTGTGGGCTCGCGGCCAAGCTCACGCTGGGAGGCGGCCCCGCAAGGTACGACGGTCGTGTGGACGAGCATCACCACATCCGCTGCCTCGACTGCGGCCGGGTAGCTGATGTCGAGCAGGCGGGCCGGCCGGAGTGGTTGCAATCCTTGTCGGCCGGCACCGATTTCGACGTCATCGGATACCGCCTCGAGCTGGTCGGCACCTGTCCCGAGTGCCGCGCCTGAGCGACGCCAGCCGGCGCCGATCCTCCTCTCTCTCTCCACATAGAGCCTTCTTCCAGGCGTGCCGCCGGTGCTTCGCCGGGGAACGTGCAGCCTTGACCGGTTGTTGGATGGGCGCCGGATGACCCATATCGAGAGAGGGTGGCGAGGATGGATTCACTGAGCATAGGCCTGACAGCCGCCTTCGCGGCTGGCGTGCTCTCGTTTCTTTCCCCCTGTGTGCTCCCGCTGGTGCCCTCCTACCTTTCGTTCATCACGGGTCTTGGAATGGAGGAACTGGAGAGCGGCGGCGCGGAGCTTCGGCGGACCACGCTCGTGCACTCTCTGCTCTTCGTGGGCGGCTTCAGCTTCATCTTCATGGCACTCGGGGCATCCGCGACCCTGCTGGGCCAGGTCATGCGGGAGTATCAGGTCTGGATCGCCCGGATCGGTGGCGTGATCGTCATACTCTTCGGCCTTCATCTGTTGGGACTCACCCGACTGGGTTGGCTCAATCGGGAGCGACGCGTCCATCTGGAGCGCAAGCCGGTCGGGTACGTCGGCTCGTTTCTCGTGGGGCTTACGTTCGGTGCCGGGTGGACTCCGTGTATCGGACCGATCCTCGGCGGGATTCTGACGTTCGCGGCGACACGTCAGAACACGGCGGAGGGCGTGCAGCTGCTGGCTGTCTACTCGGCGGGCCTCGCCGTGCCGTTCCTCCTGAGCTCCGTCGCGCTCTCGTGGTTTCTCGCGACGTTCAAGCGGATGCGCCGCCACATCGTGTGGGTGGAGCGGGCCAGCGGCGGCCTCCTGGTTCTGGTCGGAGTGCTGCTCCTGAGCGGCCAGTTCACGATGCTGGCGGCGTGGGCGGCCAGCCTCACGCCGGACTTCATCCTGGATCGTATCTAAACAGCCGAAGCGGTACGGAGGCGTCGATCAAGGAGACGGGCGGCCCACGAGCGCCTCCCCGCGCTCGATCTCCTCGCTGAGGAGTTGGCGCTCGAGCAGCCTCTTGTAGACGCCGTTGGCTGCGAGCAGCTCCTCGTGCTGACCCTGTTCCACGAGCTGCCCC
>DAOVWI010000023.1 GCA_030636765.1 Gemmatimonadales bacterium | reverse complement strand
TGTTCCTGCATCGCTTCCGCCTATCGGGTATTCAGTCGCCTTCGACCTCGCCGACGAGGTAGGCCCGCTCCACATGGTCGAGCAGCGGGAATTCGGTCTCCAGATAACCGTTTCCTTCCGCCTGGATCCGAGCCTGGTTCGGGCCCCTGCCCGAGGGGCCGCCCTCCCCGTACTCGGAGTAAAACCCGTCGACGACGTCCATTCCTTCGACCACGAGGCCGAACGGTGCGAAACCCATCCCGTCGAGCCGAGAGTTGTCGGCGTAATTGATGAACACCTGCGTCGTCCGCGTGTTGGGGCCGGCCATGGCGTAGCTCACATACCCCCGCGTGTTGCTCGCCCTGGCGGAATCGTCTGGGATCGCGCGCTGCCGCCAGACGGCGGAGACCTCCGGATCACCCGAGATGCCGAACTGCGCCATGAATCCATCCAGCACCCGGAAGAAGCGCACGCCGTCGTAGTAGCCGCTGCGAACCAAGTTGTAGAAGCGATCCGCTCCGCTGGGCGACCAATCACGATGTACCTCGATGACGAAATCGCCCTTGCTCGTCTCGAATCTGGCCTGATAAAGGTCGGGCGCGGTCTTATTCATTTCCTCGCTGGCCGGGGTCAGAAGTGGGTCCTGCGGCCCTGCGCTCTCCGGCCCTTCGCTTTCGGCTGCGGTGGACTCGGCGGATCGAGCGGTCTCTTCGCTAGCCGCATCGCCGCCCTCCCTGCTGCACGCCGAAGCGGCCAGCCCCACACCCAGAAGGGATAGGGCCAAACCGGTAGTTGGGCTCATGGGCTCCTTGTCGCTCCCTCATCGCCGTCCCGCTTAGCGCCAACCGGTGAGGTCGGATCGCCGGGCCTCGGGACGTGGTAGCTCTCGGCCATGGGTCGGCTCTCAGCCTTTGAGTATACCGGTGAAACCGGGCCGGCGAAATCGTAACACGCATGCAGGCCGTGTGCCGGGGTACGGGAGCGAAGCGCGCACCCTAAAGCGCCGTGATAGAGGATCGCTGTATGCGCTATTAACCATAGGATGTTAACCGTCCGCCACCGTGTCTCCGGACGCGGGCTGCCCGGGCTGCTGTCGTCTGCCCTTCCCGGATCGGTGTCGCCCGCCTCCACCAGCCTTCTTGATCCCTCCACCGGCACCGGCCCCTGGCTCGACGGGATGAAGCCGCGGGCCCGCTGGCCCTGCCCTTCCGGGCGAGGTTACACTTTCCAGATCCGCGCCGCCTATCCGGCAGGTGCCGGACCGCGTTTCCCGAACCCACACCCTTCCCCGGAGCTGGAGAGTTCAGATGAACGGCAGCCGGAACCTTCGCGCACGCTATGTGATCGGACGCGGTCTCACCGCGCTCCTGGCGATTGGGATCTGGAGTACCCCGGGCCTCGCGCAGAAGACGGACGTGATCGTCCTCCAGAACGGCGACCACCTCACCGGAGAGATCAAGGAGCTGACGCACAGCAAGCTGAGGCTGAGCACCCACTCCCTGAGTACCGTCTACGTCAAGTGGCAGGACATCCGGGACATCACCAGCGACAAGACGTTCGAGATCGAGCTCAGCTCCGGCCAGAAGTACTTCGGGGCGATCCAACCGGCTTCTCTACCAGACCAACTGAAGGTGGTTCTGGGCGAACAGGCGACCATAGACGTCCGGTACCTGTCGGTGGTCCGGATCACCCCGATCAAGCGCAGCTTCTGGTCCCGGTTGGACGGCTCAGTCGATTTGGGCCTGAGCTTCCTCCAGCAGAACAACCAGTTCGACTACAACCTCGGCGTGCAGGTCAAGTACACGGAAGCGAACTCCAGGGTGCAGCTCAAGATCAACTCGATCGTGAGGGTCCAGAATGAGGTCTCCACGACCAACCGTCAGGACTACTCGCTCGCCTACCTCCGCTCGTTCGGACACCGCTGGCTGTGGTCGGGACTCGGATCGTTCGCCTCGAACGCCGAGCTGGACCTGGACGCCCGGGGCTCGGGGGGAGGGGGCGTCGGACGTTTCTTCGTCCAGACGAACAAGTTCACGTTCGCCACGTGGGCCGGGCTGCTGTTCTCCCGGGAGCAGTTCGCGGAGCAGGAGGCGGGCAACGCCCTAAACGGGAACATTGCGTTTCTCTTCGAGTTCTTCCGCGACGAGGATAGAAAATCCGACGTCACCGTGAACCTCGACGTGATCCCTGTCCTGACGCAGGCGGGGCGCGTGCGGCTGGAGGCGAACGCCGAGGGGCGGCACGAGTTCTTCAAGGACTTCTTCTTCAAGGCGACCGTGTTCGACAGCTACGACAGCAAGCCGCCCACCGGGGGAGCCACGAACAAAAACGACTTCGGAGTGACGACGTCGGTGGGGTGGTCGTTCTAGGCGTGCTCCCAATTCCCGAGATCCTCAGACTCTGCGGGCGATAGGCCCAGGAGCTCCCCCTCCGCCGAGCCACCCAGGCCCTGAACGGTGCGGTTGGCGTAGGCGAAGTAGCTCACCACCTGGTTCACCTCGAGGATCTCGCCATCGTCGAGTCCTGCGTCGCGAAGCCGGCCGATATCGGCCCTCTCCACCGCCGCGGGCTCGCGCGTGAGCCGCTCGGCGTAGCGCAGGACCTGGACCTCGCGCGGCGCGAACCCCTGCTCCAGGCGTCCGCTCTCCATGGCGCCACGCATCCCGGCTGCCCTCGCCTCGTCTTCCAACAGTCGTCGAAGCCCGGCGAAGTGGTGCTCCAGGCAGTAGTCACAGCGGTTCAGCAGGCTCACGTAGACGCCGATCGCCTCCAGCAGCCACGCCGGGAGCCGGTTCGCGGTGTGGTGGAGGACGCTCTTGTAGAGCGCGAGATGGGCCTCGAGGGTGTGGGGCCGGAGGCTGTGGAGGCGAAGGATGTTGTCGATCTGCCCGGACCGTCCCCTGACCCGGTCGTACGCCCTCTTGAGCCGCACCCCGGCCTCCTCGTACGGGAGCGTGTCGATCCAGCTCACGCTCGCTCCGGCTCCTCGATCTCTCTCTGGCTCACTCTACTGCCCGGGGTTGGCGGGCTCGTCTCCGGGGTTGACGGCGATGACGACCGCCAATGTGATGGCTGCGGCGCCGGCTATGGCGAGCACTGCCAGGCCCACGTTGCTCTGGCGGAACTCGAGCCTCTCGATGTCCTCGATGGCCACCATCGGCCTCTGCTCACCCGCGATGGACACTGTCAGGCTGTCGCCCTGCACGGAGGGCGAGTCGAGCTCCATGACCCTGCCGTCCAAGGTCGTTACTCGAACGCGGGAGGGATCGTTCTCCTCCACGGTGCGAGCGATAGGCGACTCGACGGTCGTCCACTTGTGGCATCCCTGCAGGATGGTGAGCCCCAGGAAGATCGCCAGGCCTTTGGTTACACGGCCGCGGCCGACCACATGCATCCTCACTTAGTTGCCGCTCCTCTCGCTGAGCCGCACAAGCCGGTCGGCAAGATCTCGCATCATGGGAACGTCGCTCACGGCGAGGCCCCAGTGCTCCAGGATCTCCTCGAACGGCTCGCTGGCGTCCCGCCTTTCCAACAGCTCGAGGGCCCGACCACGAGCATAGAGGAGCGCGTGGTAGCGGGCGGGGGATACCCTGCGTGCGTCGCGGAGGTGTACAAACTCCGCAGCATCGATCAGGTCGAGCGCCCTCTGGCCGCGGCCGACCTCGAGAAGCATCCAGATCGAGCGGTTGAACAGGGGTGGCCTCGGCTTCGTAAGGAGGGCCTCCACGTCCGCCGCGCTTCTCAGGACATCGGCCTCGAGTTGGGGCGGTCCAGCCGCCGCGATCTCCGCCGACTCGCGGTAGGCGTCGAGCCCCGCCTGGAAGCTTCCTTCCCACACATACGCATCGCCGACCAGAAGCCGTGCCCGTGTTCGGAGAACGGGGTCCGGATCGGAAAGGAAGCGATCCAGCTCCTCACGGGCCGCGTCGGGACGGTTCTCACGCAAGTAGCTGCCGGCGAGCATGTCTAGAGCCGGGCCCGCGTCGCGCTCCAACATCGCTTCGCGATAGTACTCTCGTGCCTTCTCGAAATCTCCCGCATCCTCGAACAGACGGCCCAGAGCCAGCCGGGCTTCCGGATCGGCCGGACCCATGTCGGCGAGGTGCGCCATGAGCGAGTCCGCTCCTGCCTCATCGTGCATCCTGAGCGACAGCTCGGCCAAGCCGGACACGGCCTGGACGGCGTCCGGCTCGAGCTCGAGGACTTCCTCCAGAAGCGCCCACTGCTCCTTCTCCCGGCCAGGCATCAGGCGGTAGAGCTCGACCAGGTCCCAACGACCCCCAATGTCCTTCGAATCCAGCTCGCGCCATCTCGAGCGAAGCGTGGAGACGTACTCCCGGTACGACTCGAGATCTCCGCTCAAGGCAAGGGGAGATCGATCCCGCGGCGCGGCGCGGACGGTCTCGCCCGCTACATGCTCGGCAAGCGCTCGCGCCACGGTGTCCGCGAGCGCGAAGAGGTCGTCACCACGGGCGCGCCCCACGCCAACGACGGTTCCGTCCGAAAGGTCGATCAGCTGGGCATCCAGCGTCAGGTCACCGGGACCGCCGAGAACCGACCCGCGAGCCATGAGCCGAGCACCCGAGCGCGCGGCGATATCCATGGCGAACTGCTCCGGGATCCGCTCCGTCTCCTCGCGACCCTCCTGCCTGAGAAGATCGAAGAGCCGCTGCGGGGTAACGACGCTGATTCCCGTGAAGAGCGATAGGTTGCTCGTGAGGATGTCGCTGACGCCCGGGCCGAGCCAGTCCAGGCTGTCCACCCCGGTGCTATTGGTGAACGGCAGAATGGCTACCGAGCCCGCACCCAGGTCCGGCCCCATCTGCACGGTCCCGGGCGAACCGACCGCCACTTCGCCCGTACTGATGCGGTACGTGCCGACGGCCGCGAACACGAAGAGCGCGGTGAGGATAGCCAGTTCGCTTCGGACGACTTCCTGTCTTCCGTGCTCGCCGTGGTGCCAGGCGATGATCAGGACCGCGGGAAAGCCGAGGATGATGAAAAGGATTGCGAGGTCGAGAAGCTTGTGGGAGAGATCGTAGTTTTGGACGAAGAAATCCGTCGCCTCCAGCAGCGCCCAGGCCGCGCCCAGATACAGAACGCCGACCTGGAACATCCGCCGTCGGTTGAGACTCCGGAACAGGTCGCTCACAGGACTCATGGGCTTCGCTCGACGTTCTCCCACTCAATCTACGAGAAAGCGCTCGACGGCCGGCAACGCTGTTGCGCCTTCGCCCGAGCGCGGCTCACCTTGATATGAATCCGCCCGGCGAAGATGTGGCACAGCCGGCAAACTTCCTAGCCTTCCGCTCCGACAGCGAAGGAAAAGCATAGTCATGCAGCGCTTCGTCATCCACCCTGGAGTGTCCCGGTTGCTCGTCCTTTCGATGCTGGCCTCCGCCTTCGGCTTGGCCGCTCGGTCGAGCTCTGCCGCTGTCGCTCAGCAAGAGGCGCAGGAGGGGGGTCTCTACACAGCCGCCCAAGCGTCCCGAGGCCGGGACATCTACCGGGCCCACTGCGCGGCGTGCCACGGCTCGCGGCTGGACGATGGAGTGGCGGTCGCGCTCGTGGGGCCGGATTTCCTCGGCAAGTGGGGCACGCCGGCTCGCTCCCTGGACGACCTCTTCTTCATCCTGAGGACCACGATGCCCCGGCCGGCGGCGGGCTCGTTGGCGAAGGACGAGTACGTCGATGTCCTCGCCTATATCCTGGAGCGAAACGAGCTGCCGGCGGGCGAGTACGCTCAGGAGAGTGCGCCCGCGCCGGCGTTCATACGGGGGGAGAAGGGGCTGACCCCCACCGTCAGCGGCCCAGCGCAGGAGGAACTCGAGGCGGCCGTTTATTTTCGGCCCGCGAGGCTCGCCCACGCTGTTCGTTTTCGGGCTGCCGGAGTGAGCGCCGGTCAGTCGGTCGGCTCGGCGACCTCCAGTTCCCCCGTCTTCAGATAGCGGTCGAGAAAGCCGAGGATCGCCTCCCAGCCCTCGAGCTGGTTCTCCTTCTTCGCGAAGCCGTGACCCTCGTCCTCGAACAGCACGTACTCGACGGGAACCCCGCTCGCCCGCACGGCCTCCACGATGTCATCCGATTCAGCCTGAAGGACCCTCGGATCGTTGGAGCCCTGCAGCACCATGAGAGGCCGACGGATCTGGTCGGCATGGAAGAGAGGCGACTTGGCATACAGGGCCTCGTTGTCCTTCGCGGGGTCGCCCATCTCCTGGTACAGGGCCTCTCGGAAGGACTCCCACCACGGCGGGATGCTCTCGAGCGTACGGACCCAGTTCGAGATCCCGAACAGGTCGACGCCCACCGCGAACTCCTCGGGCCGGAACGTGAGGGCCGCCAACACCATGTAGCCGCCGTAGCTGCCGCCGATGATGCCGATCCGCTCGGGGTCGATCCACCCGGTCCCGACCAGCATGCCCTTGCTGGCCACGCAGTCGTCGAGGTCCGCGTCCCCGTGCTTTCGGTCGTCCATCTTGAAGAAGGTCTTCCCGTAGCCGGAGCTCCCCCGGTTGTTGATCGCGTAGACCGCATAGCCGTGGTTCACGAGGTACTGGATCAGGCTGAAGTAGCCCACCCGAGACTGCCCGCCCGGACCGCCGTGCACCCAGACCAGGCCCGGAGCCGGGTTGTCGGGCGATGCGCCGTGCGGCCTGTAGAGGATCCCCGGAATCTCGACCCCGTCGTACGAGGTGAACGACACTTGCTCGGGCTCGACCAGATGCTCCGGATCGATCTCCGGGTTCAGGGTATCGGTGAGACGCTCGGGCTGGTCCTCGCCGAGGCCCGCCACGTACAGGTTGCTGGGCGTTCGCGGTGTGCTCGCGTAGAACGCCAGCCGTGTCTCGTCCCTCGACATGTACACCGTCGTGATATCGAGGCCCGCGAGATCGGGCAGAGACATCTCCTCCATCGAGGGATACTCGAACATCCGGATCCGCGTGCGGGCGTCCTCGTTGATTCCGACCACGAGGTAGTTTCCCGGCTTGGAGAAGTAGGCGTACCGGACGTCCCACCCCGGCTGCAGCACGGGCTCGCGCTCGCCGCTCTCCAGATCGATGCGCGCCAGATACGCGAACTCGCCGCCCTCGTCAGTCGTGATGTAGAGGCCGGTGCCGTCCGGCGAGAACGCTTGCGCGCCGTTCGCCACCTCGCCCTCGTGGGGCGTCATGTGGCGCATCTCTCCCGTCGTTCGGTCGTAGAGATAGATGTCGGTGTCCGCGGTGGTATTCGCCTTGGAGAGCGCGAGGTAGCGTTCCTCCGGCGAGAGACCGCCGAACTGGTAGCCCTCCTCGTTTCTGTAGAGCAGCGTCCGCTCGTACCCATCGGCCGCCACGGCGTAGACGTCGAAGAAGCGCTGGTCGCGCTCGTTCGTCCCGACCAGGAAACTTCCCTCGTCGTCCGTCCACCCGTAGAAAGCGGCCTTGAGCCCCTCGCCCGGAGTGATGTCGGTCGCCGATCCGTCGAGCTCGCGGACGTACAGGTGGTGCAGCTCGTCGCCGCCCCGATCGCTCAGGTAGAGGAAGCGCTCGTCCTCCGGGAAGTACCCGGCGACCCGGATCGCGTCGGCATCGGAGGCCGTGAGCTGGATCGGGTCACCCCCATCGACCGGGACGGCGTAGGCGTTGAAGATGCCGCTCTCGTTGCTGCTGACGAGGACCTTGTCGGCGTCGGGCGAGAAGGAGCTCCCGAAGACGCTGATGGTCTCCAGGAACTGCTCGATCGTGTACTCGGGCACATCGCCGGCCGGCTCGGCGGCGGGCTCAGCCCCGCGATCGGCGGGTTGGCAGGCAGCCAGAGCCGCCACGGCGAGGAGCACGAGGCTCGGTCTCACGGCACGCATACCTGGACCTCCGTTAGCACGAGTGGAAGCCGTATCTCCTACCCTGGGCCGGGCTCACCCATCTTCTGGGGCGTCTCGGTGATCGAGGACGTAGCGTCGGTCCCATGATCCAGGAGCACCAACCCCGTGCCCTCTGGTTCTTCGGTCATTCTGATGATGCCGAAGGGAACGTCCTTCGAGAGCCAGATGTCCTTTTCATCACCGCCGGCGAGTATCGCCTTCACCCGCAAGGCATGGAAGGTGCCGGCCGGGACGGTCACCGTCTCCCATCCCACCGTCTCCGACTCGTTGCACGCTTTGAGTAGCGGCTCCGAGAGATTCTGGCCCTGTCGCCCCATCGACACGGCCATCTCTTCTGGGTATTCCATCGCTGGCCCGTCACCGATCTTGGCGACGACCCGGCGGACGCTTTCCGGCGGGAAGGGGTAGCTTGGAATCAACATCTGCATCATCATGCCACCGGGCAGTTCCAGCTCAAGCCAATACTGGTCCTCGCTTTCGACCGGCTCCTGGCCTTCGACTGGTTCCTCGCCTTCGACTGATTCCCGGCCGACGATGGCGTAGCGTGTATCGACTCTTACTCCGCCAAAACCGTCCACGCGGTACGCTGCCCACTGACCCACCGCTAGTCTTCCGGCACCCGCACAAAGATCCTCTAGATCCTGCGCTGCGAGCGGCGTGACGCCGAGGAGCAAGAAGAGCAAGGCGTGGGATCGGGCGGTCAACGCACCTCGCAAGACAAATAAGTCATTTTTTGCAAGTTATCGAAAGGGTTCGCCCCAATAAGATCATCGTCGGTGATTACGAACTCGACGGAGAGTTGAGCGGATCGCTCCGAGTACGTCATGGCGTCCAGTACTTGGACGGTTCCACTCGCACGGCCACTTACGACTCCGCCGCCTTTCCTGTCAAAGAGGATGGGAAACTCACCTGTATACTGCTCGAACGTCGACGCGCCCATATTGCTCCCAACCGCAGCGCCTGAACCTATCGCGTTCGCATCCGTATTGGGTCCTGGAGCAGCAATCGAGCCCGATGGCGCAAGCTGCAAGGCGTCATCGCTGACCTCGTCCCACGTACAGGCGTAGCCCAGCCGCGTGCACTCGCGCTCGGGTAGGGACATCACCAGGCGCGGTTGGTCGCGGCCGCACCCCCGACGAAAGGAGGCACCCGATGGAGGCGACGACGAGCTGGCTCGGCCGAGGACTCCGATAGCGACAACCTACAAGACTCACTTTGGGCAGATGATCGACTTCTTGGGAGAGAGACCCATTGCTGGCGAGAAACCCTTAACGATGTGCCTCGAGGCTCCGCCGCGAGCACCAAAGAAGACCTCTCTGTTCTCCTCATAGACCACGCCCGGGAACCTCTCCAGAAGGTCCGGGGCGTGCTGGTCACGAGGCTCCTTGACCACGAGTCGGACGTTCTGACCGTCCTGATCCATGAGGTAGATATCGAACGTCCCAGCCCGATTCGAAGCCCACGCAATCATCAGACCCTGACTCATGTCCTTGGCCCACGCTGGATCCTTATCCACCGCCTCGTCGGTGGTGAGCCGGGTCACGCTCCCTCCTTTTCTCCAGTCCATCCTGTAAATGTCGCCGTTTAACTCATAGGCTAACCACGCGTTGTTGGGCGACCAGGACGGATTGGTGCCGGGTCCCAGTTTCTCCACCGGCAGACCGGCCTTGCACAGTTCGACTCTGTAGATGAACCCCCCCTCATCAAAAGCGATTCGTTGGCCGTCCGGCGACCATGTCGGGTGGCGGCTGTCACCTTTCGTCCCCGTAACGCTGCGGGCGTTCTTGCCATCCCGGTCGGCGACCCAGACCTGGAAGGGCCCCCTGCTGTCAGCGAGCGCGGTGAAGATGAAGGCGAGCCGCTCTCCGTCCGGTGACCAAACGGGGTGATCGAAGAAGCAGGCCACTGCCCCGCGTATACCGAAGCACTTGTCCGGCGGGACTTCGCTGCGCCTCGAAGGGGACCCGATGTCGGTGATCATCAGTGTGGTGCCGGCCGTAGTCGTGGAATTGTCGACCACGACGTAGGCCAGATCACTATTTGCCAGGGGGGCTGTTGACCGGGCACCTACGAGGATCGGAACCGTTAAGGCCAGAACACTGGCGCCGAACGTAAGCCGCTTCGCCCGGCCGGTCATCAGCGATTGGTGCCACTTCATCTTCCCCTCCTCGGGTGTGTCGTTCGTTCCCACCGGTTGCGTCGAACCCAACCCCATCGTGCACAGCCGGTCTGCCTCGATCCCGAAGTTCTCAACCAAGTAAGCCTTCACAGACGCGGCGCGATCCGCCGAGAGCTCCATGTTCGAGTCGAACTCGGCCTCATCGTCCGTGTAGCCCTCCACGAGCAGCTACAGCTCAAGCATGGTGCCGATCGCCTCTAAGGCGTCATACAGATTCCGGCCGCTCTACCGAAGCCAACCTTCTGTCGGTCTGTCGGTCCAGGGGGCAGCCAAGGACCAAGCCGATGAAGGGAGCGTCGAGCGAGCTGCTGTGAGTGAAACGCCAGCTCGCTCGACGGCACATTGTCAGCCGATAACTTGATCCACGAGGACCGTGTGCTGCTTATCGTGGTTGGGGATGTTGCCGTCTCTGAACAGATCCTTGGATCCGTCCTTCAAGAGGAAGATCCCTATACAGGTCTTATTGGTCGCAACGTTCGCGGGAACGTGGCCAACCAGCTCTCTATGCGTAATTCTGAACCCGCTCACGTGTTTTTCGCCGGGCTTGAGTTGGACGCCCTTGGCGGTAGCCCACACGTCGTGCCCTTTGCAGGAACCAATCGCATAGTCGAACGCCGCTGGCCTACCGCCATGGTTCGTGACCCCCACAACTATCACGAGGTCATCGCCCCACGCACCAACTTCGCGGTCCTTCCAGCTGACATGATCCGTGTTCCCCAGGAACTTGTAGATCTCCAGCTCAGCAGGACACGACTCCAGCACGACCTTAGTTCCCTGGACCTCCCTCATGAGCTTCTCCATCCACTCTCCCGAGTCGTCCTGAGCCATCGCTTTCTGGCCCGCTCCGCTCACACAGAGGGCGACGGCTCCCGCGATCAACGGCAGCCCTACCCTCGCGTTCAGCCTTCGTCGCGACTGTGTAGCTCGCTTCGTGACTTTCATTAGTCCCTCCAGGTTGAGATCACACCGAACGTGACGCCGTCGCGTTCGCGGCGTCTTGTTTCCCTCACGGCCCGGGTAGTGGGCTGTCGTGAGTTTCCGATCGAATCGGCACCTTGCTCAATTCAGGACTCGTTAGTACACAGGGCGTACGCGACGATGCTTCGTTTGACAGTAGCTGTGTTGACGCCTACGACGACCCATGCCTGCGCAAACCGCCCGTCCTGGATACTTGTAGGGGCGTTGTCGGATCGAGTTCAACCCCCGCCAGAACCCCGCACATTGCGACGCTTCAGAACTTCACCAGTTCGACCCGGCGGTTCTTCTGCTTTCCTTCAGCGGTCTCGTTGCTGTCGACGGGCTGCGTCGGACCCAACCCCATGGTGCGCATCCGGTCGGTATCGATGCCGAAGTTCTCGACCAGGTAGGCCTTCACGGAGGCCGCGCGATCGGCCGAGAGCTCCATGTTCCAGTCGAAGTCGCCCTCATCGTCCGTGTGGCCTTCGACCATGAGCTTCAGCTCGGGATGCTGCTGCATCATCGTGCCGATCTGTTCGAGGATCGGTGCCGATTCGGGCTGGATGGTCGCCGAGTTCGTGTCGAACAGGATGTCGCGGATCGTGACCCGACCGTCAGCCTCGAGCGCGTCGTACAGGTCCCTACCGCCCGCGGCGATCCGGATGTCCGCGATGTACGTAAGCTTGTCGGGAGGAAGGGACCAGATAAAGAAGTAGACCTTGTCGCTTCGCGGCAGGTTGGCCTGCGGAACGTTGGCGACGCGGTTCTCCCCAATGAACATCTTCGCGTGCGCGCCGTCCACCATGATCCGAACCGGCACAATCTCCTCGGCAGACCGCATATCCACCGTCGTCGCGACCTGCTCGTTGCGGCTCCCCGTCCACACACCCGAGCCATGCGGGTGACCGGCACGGAAGACGTGTGCGTCGTAGTAGGCAGACCAGGTGAAGCCGCGATTGGGAGGATCGCTGAGCGCGATCCCCACGCCGTAGGTGCCGGCCGCGTCGTACAGGTCGAACTCGATCGTGAACTGCTCGGGCAGCGTCTCGGGAAGCGGCACCGCGAATCCGTTGTACTTGGAGTTGGTCTGAAGGAACCTTCGGCCCTGCCACTCGATAACCTGCATGTTGCCCTCAACGAGCTCGAGACCGCGAGGGAAATCACCCGGGTTCTCCCCCGAGAAGTCGGACACGAAGAGCTCCCGGTCGCCGGGCTCGAAGTCGTACGTGGAAGCGACGCCTCCTGGAACGGCGGGCTGATCCCCGCCCGGGCCGGGTACGGATCCTGGAGGAAGCTGAGAAGGATCCGTGATCGGGTTTCCTTCCTCGTCGGCCAGGAGGGTGCCTTCCTCGTCCGTGAGGACCACGGGCTCGCCATCTTCCTTCGCCTTGCGAATGCACTCGAAGTTGCTGAACACGCAGCGCACCGCGCCCGCGGCCAGCTCCTCGGTCTTGTTCAGGATCTCTCGCTTGGCGGCTTCGTCCGCCGCCTTCTTCAGGTCCTTCACGCTTGGGATCTGGGCCGCGACGGTGGCCGGCAACGCCAAGCCGCCAAGGAGGGTGAGCGACATGACCGAGAATCCGATTCGATACCGCATATTGATCTCCTTCCCGCTATTCGTCCGCGGGCCGCAGCGCCAGCACCAGACATTTGGAAGCAATCATCTTGGAGGCATCTCCATTCACGGGCACTGCGGCGAAGCCGACCGCAGCAGAGCCGAACCGTTTCGCGCCCCGCAAGGTCGCTTCTCCCACAGAATCGCACTTGGGCAGGTAGGTCTCCCCGGGCAGGTAGGTCTCCCCGGGCAGGTAGGTCTCCCCCGGCAGGTAGGTCTCCCCCGGCAAGTAGGTCTCGCCAGGTAGCGCCTTACCTGGCTCCATCACCACGGGCTTGGAGATGAACTCCTCCGCCGTCTTGCCGCTCCGGGAGACGACAACGACGTGGAGCTTGAAAGCCACCTCGTGCTCGTCCCTGTTCTCGTAGCTGACCTTCAGCCCTTTCCGCAGTTGGGCGCCCATCTCCTCGATGGGGATTCCCTCACTCTTAGATCCTCGGAAGCTGATCTGCGTCTCCCCCTCCGTCTTCGGTACGTACGCGTCGCGGTCGGGCTCTTTGTCTTGGGCCAGGGCCTCGGCCGGCATCAAAGAGGCGACCACCATCGCGAACACAACGATTGAGAGGCGGCGAGCAGCGAGTCCACGAAGCGTTGGCTTGGTCAGCATGGGGCCTACCTCCCTATTCCTGCCGGGTCGGTCGCGGTGGCGCGTCAACGCGAAGTCGCAGAATAGCTCGGCCAACTCTCCGCGGCCACCCTGCTCAGGACCGCCGGTCGGCCAGTCGCCGGCACACCTCCATGATGTTCTCGAAACGGCGGTCCAGCGCGCCGATCCCGAGCCAGGTCTCGCGGACAAGCAGGACGGCGCCCACGACGAACAGTACGCAACCGCCGAACGCCGCGAAGAGGGCCGCATCCACCGCCCGCAGGCCGAGCCCGGTGAGTCCGATGAGGACCACCATCAGCATGAACAGGCCGGTGGACGTGTAGAAGGACAGAAGCGCGCGGTGCGCGTAGCGGGCGCGGCGGGCGTGGGTCAGGAGAAGCTCGTTCAGGAGCTCGAGGTCGCTGATCTCGGGCGCGGCGTCCTGGCCGACCATCGTCAGCTCGGTCTCCCGGACGCGCTCCAGGATGTTCTGCAGCCGCTGATTCGTCGAGAGAATCAGCATCGCGTTGCCGAGCAGCAGCACGGCGGGAGCGGCCATCGCCGCGAGAACAGCGACCTCCCCTTCGAGCTCCACGTTCCGGTTTCCTCAGTCAGGTGAGGAACGGGAGAACGCAACCCTAATCGTCGTCTCCGACCGGCGCGAAGTTGGCGTGCACGAGCTTCCAGCTTCCGTCCTTCCGCACGTACACGCGGGTCGACTTCGCAAGGGACGTCTCAACGTTGCCGTCAGCGTCCCGAACGAGGCCGATGTAGTTGTAGCTCAGGATCGCCACGTCCCCGTACACCTGCACCTTCGCGTTGGCCATCTCCGCGGCCACCGTGCGGGCCGGATCATCGGAGAACGCCTCGCCGATCCGGCTGTTGACGGCCTTGCCGTCGATCCTCGTCGGAAAGTCGGGGTTGAACTCCGTGTACTCGTCTGCCACGTCCTTCATCACCGTGGCGGTCGGTTGGTTGGCCATCTCCGCCGCCCACTGCGCCTTCGCGAGTGCGATCACCTCGGCCGCGGCCTGCTCATCGGTCTGCGCCACCGCGTTCCCACTGGCCAGGACCAGCAGGACGCCGGCCAGGAACGGTACGATCCTCCGCATCGGGACCCTCCTTGAGTGGTGTTTCGCGGCCGCACGTCGGCCGCGCTGGAAGACAGGAAGGGCTGGAGATTAGGCGGCGCTCTGCCCCGGGCGCAAGAGTCGGCTAGCCCTGGCAGGTCGCTGAAAAATCTTGGTGGGGCGCGCGCATGGGTCTTGTGAGTGGAAGACAAGGAACGAGGAGGAGTCGATGCCCTGTGCATCGTCGACGACGAGTGACGCCGTATTCGGCCACAATCCCCATGCGCCCTACTGGTTACGGCGGCGTGGGGCCATCTCCATCGTTATCGCTCCTCCCCGATACGCACGGGTATCGCGTCGTCGCGCTGCCTTGGATCTGCCCCCGCGGCGCTCGTAACGCGACCCGCCAAGTTTGCTCAGCGACCTGCTAGTAGATCTCCGGGTCGCCATGCTCCCGCACTTCCCGCAGGAGCCTGGGGTGCGCCAGGAGCAGGTACGTTCCCATCGCGAGCGCGGCCACGACGTTCGCCAGGACCACTCGCCACCACGGCAGCTCGCCTCCGAGCGCCGCCCCGAACCCGGAGACGACGAGCGTGACAAGAAAGAAGGCCCCCAGGAGGACGAAGAAAGACACGTACCAGAACGCGGGGTGCAGCTCGGTCTCCACCACGAGCGTGGCCACCAGAAACCCGAAAACCAGGAAGGAGATCAGGTGCACTCCGTTGTAGGTGAACACGGCCCCCGGCGTGACGAAGCTCGCTCCGGATTCGCCGAAGCCGCCGAACACCGCCTGACCGAGGAGGGCGGCGGTGTAGAAGAAGGGGCGGCCGCTCGCCACATCGAGAAGTCCGAGGACGAAGGCCACGGTCGCGTAGCCGATGATCCCCGTCACCAGGCCCTCGAAGAGAATCTGTCGCCTAGTTTCGTTCATGGCTGCCTCCCGTGGAACGCACCTCTAACCTACGCAGAGGGATGCCGCCCCATCTGTCGGGAAGATCTTGGACTGGATGTGGTGGAATCCCCCTTGAACGGGTGCAGAACTTCGTGGATCTTGTAGTCTCGAGCCGGAGCCTGAAGCCTGTTGGAGAGAGGAAGAGAGGAAAGCATGAGAGCGCGCCGTACGTGTTCGGCAAGCGTGCTGCTGGTCCTGTTCGCCTTCGCCAGGGCCGGGCTCTTGGCCGCGCAGGTTCCTCCCGACGGCCCGCTCCAGACGATCGAGCGCGAAGCGATTCGCGACGCGATGGCGGAGGCGGCGGAGCGCGGCTACAGCCTGACGGCCTCCACGAACTCCACCCGTTTCACGACCTCCGTCATCTTCTCGCTCGTACGCCAGGCGATGGCCGAGTCGCTGGATGAGTTCCCACTGCTGCTGGATCACTCCGACTGGTATGAGGCCTATCGCGAGGTGACCGGCCTGGCACCCCAGGATGTGCCCGAGTTCGTCGCGCTCTTGAACGAGGACGGGCAGGATGTGATCATCGACTACCGGCCGAGCCGCACCGCGGTCCAGGTGAAGGAGGGGCCGGAGCCGGAGCTCGTCCTGAACGTGACGGCGAGCTGGCCCAAGGAACCTGGCGGCCAGGACAAGTACTCCTTCGTCGACACCACGACGAGCCCGCGCATGAAGGTCACCAACAAGCGGTTCATCAGATACCGCCTCCTGGATTTCGGAGACATGGTGGTGCAGGACGAGATCAAGGGCGTCTCCGGGCGCCCCCTGGGTGGGGCCCTGGGGACCCTCTTCTCCATCATCGGCGAGGGAGACGCGAAACAGACGCGCTTCGCCATCTCGGATGACGGGCTGATGGTCACGTACTCCACCGCGAAGAAGAGCTTGTTCTCGGTCCATCCTCTGACGCTCACCTTCCCAGATGGGACCGTCGGGATGGATTTTCCGGAAGAGCGGATCGACCTGAGGGAGATCGCAGATCAGCTGAAGCAGCCCCTGAAGATCGAGTACGAGACACCCAATGAGATCGCCCTCCCTTAGAAGAACGCTCGGGGTCGCGGTCGTCGTGGCCGCAGCGCTGCCGGGGACCGGCGTGCGGTGCGGCCTGCTGGCGGCCCAGCCGGCCCAACCTGACGAGCTTCGCGTCGACGCCGAGCGGATTGAGCGTCGCATCCTGGAGCTCTCCGCCTTCGGCCGAAACCTGGAGGGCGGCGTCAGCCGGGTCGCGTTCAGCGAGGCCGACGTCGCGGGACGCGCCTACGTCATGGAGCTGATGCGCGAGGCAGGGCTCGACGTCACGGTGGACGCCGCCGGCAACATCATCGGCCGGCTGGAGGGCACGGATCCTTCCCTTCCCCCGATCGTGTTCGGCTCCCACATCGACTCCGTGCCGTTCGGCGGCAACTACGACGGCGACGTAGGCGTGATCGCCGCGATTGAATGCGCACAGGTTCTCGCCGAGAGCGACGTCTGGACGCGCCACCCGCTCGAGGTCGTCGTGTTCTCCGACGAGGAGGGCGGTCTCACCGGCAGCCGCGCGATGATCGGCGAGCTGGGCGAAGCGGCGCTCGGCGAGACGACGCACAGCGGCCTGCGCCGGGCCGACGGCATCCGGGCCATCGGCGGCGAGCCGGAGCGACTCGAGGAGGCGAAGCGCGAGCCCGGCGAGATCGCGGCCTTCCTGGAGCTCCACATCGAGCAGGGCGCCCTCCTGTACGACGAGGGGATCGACATCGGGGTCGTGGAGGGCATCGTCGGCATCGAGTGGTGGGACGTGACGATCGACGGCGTCGCCAACCACGCCGGAACGACGCCGATGAAGGGACGAAGCGATGCCCTGCTGGCGGCGGCCAGGTACATCCAGGCGGTGAACGAGGCGGTAACATCGGTGCCGGGCCGTCAGGTTGGAACGGTGGGCCTCATCTCCGCCGAGCCGGGGGCGCACAACGTGATCCCGGGCCGCGTACGAACGTCACTCGAGATCCGCGACCTCTCGCGTGAGAAGATCTGGATGCTCTTCGATCAGATCAAGGCGAGAACGGATGAGATCGCGGAGGAGACGGGCACGACCTTCACGTTCACGCTCCTCGATGTGAGCTCCGTCCCCGCGATGACGGACGAGCGGATTCGCCAGATCATCGCAGGGGCCGCCGACGAGCTCGGCCTCGCCTGGAAGTCCATGCCGAGCGGCGCCGGACACGACGCTCAGGACATGGCCCGCCTCGCCCCTACCGGGATGATCTTCGTGCCGAGCCGCGGCGGTATCAGCCACTCGCCGGAGGAGTTCACATCCAGGCAGGACATGGCGAACGGCGCGAACGTGCTGCTGCAGACGGTTCTCCGGATCGACCGCGGCGCCCTGGGGTCGCCCAGATGAGCGAACGGCGCGCCGTCGGCTTCTTGACGCTAATTCTCGCCGCCGGCTTGTTGACGCTGATTCTTGCCGCCGGCCTCAGCGGCGAAGCGGGAGCCCAGGAGTCGCCGCGCGACATCATGGACCGTGTGGACCGCGTCCTTCGAGGAGAGTCGAGCCACGGAATCGCGACCATGGAGGTGGTGACGGAGCACTGGGAGCGGAGCCTCACGATGGAGGTGTGGTCGCTGGGCACCGAGTACTCCCTGGTCCGCATCACGGCTCCGCGCAAGGAGGCGGGCACGGCCACCCTCAAGGCCGGCAACGACATCTGGAACTACCTGCCGAGGGTCGACCGGACCATCAAGATCCCCGTCTCGCTGATGATGGGCTCCTGGATGGGCTCCCACTTCACGAACGACGACCTGGTCAAGGAGAGCCGGCTGGTCGAAGACTACGACATCGAGATCGCCTTCGAGGGAAAGCGGGACGGCATCGATCTCTGGGAGTTCGCGCTCATACCGAAGCCGGAGGCCGCCGTCGTCTGGGGACGCATCGAGTACGAGGTGCGAAAGGGCGACCTCATGCCCACATGGGCTCGCTACTACAGCGAGGAGGGGGAGCCGGTCCGGACCCTCACATTCGGGGAGTTCCAAGAGATGGGCGGGCGGATGGTGCCGGCGCTGATGGAGATGCGGCCGGAGAACAAGCCGGATGAGCGCACGCTGTTGCGATACTCCGAGCTCTCGTTTGACATCGACCTCGGCAGGAGCTTCTTCTCGCTCAGGGCCCTTCAGTCCGGAGGGCGGTAGCCGTGCCCCGCGGGCCGTGGAGGCGGATCGGCTGGCGCAGCCTGGGCCGAAACCGACCCCGCACCTTGATCACGGTGGCCGGCCTCGCACTCGGTTACTTCGCGGTCGTTCTCATGACGGGCCTCATGGCGGGGTTGACCGCGGAGATGATCGAGAACGGGACGGGCTTCATCACGGGGCAGCTGCAGGTACACTCGCCCGGGTACCTCCCCCAGCGCAGCATCTACGAGACGATCGGAGGTCGCCAGGGAGCGGATGTCGCTGCCATCGTGGACGCGATCGCCGCGGATCCCGCCATCGAGGCCGCGGCCCCCCGTGTCTACGCAGGCGGTCTGGTCAGCTCCGGTGAGGCCACGACCGCGGCCATCCTGCTCGGTGTGGATCCCGTGCTCGAGCCCGGCGTGAGCCGCCTCCTTCGCGGAGTGGTTCGGGGCAAGGCGCCGAGTCCACGCACCAACGAGATCCTGATCGGCGAGGAGATGGCACGGCAGCTCTCGGTCGAGGTCGGAGACGAGTTGGTTCTCGTGGCGCCGGCAGCCGACGGTTCGCTCGGGAACGACCTCTACACGCTGTCGGGGGTTTTTCGCAGCGGCCTGGCCGAGCTAGACGGCTCCTACGCTCTCCTTCCGCTCGGCTCGCTGCAGGGCCTCACCGCGCTGGCTCCGGGCCGGGTTCACGAGATCGCGGCGGCAACGGCCGATCCCTGGCTGGCGCCGGAGGCAGCCAGCCGTCTCCAGGACCGGCTGGCGACGCTAGGGATGGAGATCGAGGTGGAGCCGTGGACCCGCCTTCGTCCCGAGATGTTGGATTATGCGCGGCTCGCTAAGTCATGGAATTTTGTGATCATAGCTGTCGTGTTCGCCATCGCCATCTTCGGGGTCGCGAACACGATGCTCCTCGGGACGTTCGAGCGGCGCCGCGAGTTCGCGGTCCTCCTGGCGATCGGGGCGACGCCCGGCGCCGTCATCCGGGCCGTCCTCCATGAAGCGGTGGCTCTGGGCGCCATCAGCCTGGCGGCAGGCGCGGTCATCACGCTCCCGGTGCTTGTCTGGTGGCACCGTGCGCCGCCCGACGTCGGCTGGCTGTACGGCGACTTCACCATGTTCGGCGCCCTCATCAGGCCGGTGCTTCGTGTCGAGTACGAGCCCTCGATCGCGATCTGGGCCGCCGCCGCTCTCCTGCTGACCGCGCTGCTGGCTTCCCTGTACCCGGCCGCCCGGGCGGCGAGGCTTCCCCCGGCCGA
>DAOVWI010000078.1 GCA_030636765.1 Gemmatimonadales bacterium | reverse complement strand
GGGTAGGAACCCGGATAGCCGTCGCTTGCCAGGACGGTAACGAGGGCCGCTCCCTTCGACGCCTCGGGTTGCCAGTTCGTCACTCGTTCTCCGACCGCCACCGCCAGCATCGGCTCGACGAGGGAGGCTCCCATGATCGGAAGCACCGCCTGCGCCTCGGGATCGCCGAGCCTGCAGTTGAACTCCAGCACCTGCGGGCCGTCTTTCGTGAGCACGAGTCCCACGTAGAGGAAGCCGCTGTAAGGGCTTCCCCGGGCGGCGAGCTCGGCGACGACCGGCTCCGCAATCCCGGTCCGGACCGTCTCTACGAAGTCGGGTCCGATCTCCGGCACCGGCGCGAACGCGCCCATCCCGCCCGTGTTGGGCCCACGATCGCCCTCCTCCAGGCGCTTGTAGTCCCGCGCCGACACCAGCGGGACGGCCCGCTCACCGTCGGTGATGAAGAACACCGAGATCTCCGGCCCCTCGAGAAAAGCCTCGATCACGATCCGGCGGCCCGCCTCCCCGAAGCGGCCCGCCACGAGCAGCTCTTCGACGGCCCGCCGAGCCTCTTCTCGGGAAGGGCAGATGAGGACGCCCTTGCCGGCCGCCAGCCCGGACGCCTTGACGACGAACGGTGGCTCCATGCCGGCCAGATACGACTGGGCTGCTTCCGCGTCGGTAAACGTTTCGAAGGCGGCTGTGGGCACGCCGATATCGCGCATGAGCGCCTTCGCGAACGCCTTGGAGGATTCGAGGCGAGCCGCGGTGCTCGCCGGGCCGAAGATCGCGAGTCCGCGAAGCGCGAAGAGATCCACCACGCCTGCTGCGAGCGGTGTCTCGGGACCCACGACCGTCAGGTCGATGGCCTCGTCCTCCGCGAAGCGGGCGATGGATTCCACGTCCTCCGCGCCGATCGGGACGCACCGCGCCGCGGCCTTGATCCCGGGGTTCCCGGGCGCCGCGAAGATCTGGGCGCCGGGCGCGTCCCTCCGCAGCTTGTCGACGATGGCGTGCTCCCGCCCGCCCCCACCGATGACCAGCAGCTTCACGGGCCGCTCCGGAACGTGCCGGCGGGCCGGCACGCGCCTACTTGCGGGAGCTCTGCCACGCCTCCGCGACCCGGCTTCGCATGCGATCCACCGCCGCGTCCACCTCGTCCAGGATCTTCTGCGCGGAATCCTTGTAGCCAGCGAGAGCCTCCGCCAGGTCTTCGCCGTACGACCGGTCCTCCTCCTCGCCCCGCTCCGCGTACTCGCCCGCGAGGATTTGCTCGTAGGCTCCGCCGTCTATCCAGTCCTTGAGCTCTGCCACGCGCACGACGGCGAAGGGGTGCGTGAGCCCGAGCACGTTCAGGACCTTGTACACGGAGTCCAGGAGCTCCCCGCCTTCCCGATACTCCTCGGCCTGTGCCACGAACTCCTCGAGATTCAGCGTCTCCCCTCGCATGCCTCCCGCCATGTGCATGAGCGCGCGCATCGAGGCGTCGGGGCTCTGCACGGCAAGCAGGCCTACCCGGTCCGAGGAGAGCTCGGACTTGCGGTACCACTCGAGCAGCGCGAACAGCACCGGCCTCACGGCCAGGCCGGCGAGCGGATAGCGGAAGACGGTCAGGCTGAGCAGGATGATGAGGAGCGTCCGGTACAGAACATGGCCGCTCAGTATGTGTCCGACCTCGTGGCCGATCACCGCCTCGACCTCATCGTCGCCCAGAAGCTCCAGCAGGGAGGAGTTGAGGACGATGAACGGCTTGCCCATCCCGATCGCGCCCGCGTTCACTACCGGTTTCTGAGAAACGAACAGCTCCGGGATCTCGTCCACGTCCAACACCTCGCACACACGTACGAGCCTGGCGTGAACGTCCGGGTACTGGTTCTCCGTGACCCTGACGGCGTTTGCCTTGAAGGCCAGCAGAAGCGCGCGCTCGCCGAACATCCCGAACACCTTGCGGAGCACCATGTCGAAGCCCGGGATCTTGCGCAGCGCGTTCAGGGCCGCCCGATCCGCCGGGTGCTCCCAGGCGATCGGACTGATGTTCGTCAGGATTCGTCGCTGGTTATTGTCACTCTCCATGGTTGCCTCCCTTATGACACGCCGGATGGTGCACCGTCTCTTCGGGCCGAGCCCGCCCGGATGCAGCGGCCGGACAGCCCACAGCGCCCCGCGCACGGAACACGGTGCCTCGAGAACGCCTACGGAGCGGGGCGGCCTACGGTTTCAGCCGAAGCGCGGGGCGGCCGGCTGCCGATGGCGCGCACGACTATGCGCCGTCGAGTGCCTGCTCGAGATCGGCGACGAGGTCGTTGTGGGCCTCGATGCCGACGGAGAGCCGGATCAGGCCCATCGTCAGGCCGATCTTCTCGCGAGCTTCCGCCGATACCGAGGCGTGCGTCATGGCTGCCGGCACCTCGATAAGGCTCTCCACGCCACCGAGACTCTCCGCCAGGGCGAAGATGCCAGTGGCCGCCGCGACCCGCTTGGCCCGCTGGAAGGAGCCCACGTCGAAGGCGATCATGCCGCCGAAGCCGCTCATCTGGCGCTTTGCCAGGTCGTGCTGCGGGTGGTCGGGCAGACCCGGATAGAGGACGCGCTCGGCGACCGGGTGGCCGGCGAGGTACCGGGCGATGACCCCGGCGTTCTCGCAATGCCGCTCCATTCGCACGTGCAGCGTCTTGATCCCCCGCACGACGAGCCAGGAATCGAAGGGAGACGGCACCCCTCCGCTGACCCGCTGCTGATCTCGGACCCGTTCTCCCAACTCCGGCTCCGCCGTTACCACGGCGCCCCCGATCACGTCGCTGTGTCCGTTCAGGTACTTCGTTGTGGAGTGGACCACGACGTCCGCCCCCAGCCTCAGAGGACGTTGCAGGAAGGGCGTGGCGAAGGTGTTGTCCACCGAGAGGAGCGCTCCCTGGGCGTGTGCGATCTCGGCGCACACCTCGATGTCCGAGATATCCATCATCGGGTTCGTGGGGGTCTCGATGTGGACCAGGCGGGTATCTGGCCTCAGGGCCCCTTCCAGGGCCTCCGGGTCGGACGTGTCCACGTAGGTGAAGTCGACGCCGAAGCGGGTCCACACCTTCCGGAACATCCGCTCCGTGCCGCCGTAGACGCTCTCCCCGCAAACGACATGATCGCCCGCGTCCACCGTCACCTTGAGCAGCGCCTCGATAGCCGCGAGACCGGAGGCGAAGGCCGCGCCCGTCGAGCCCCCTTCGAGCGCTGCCAGGTTGTCCTCGAGCACGGTGCGGGTGGGGTTCGTGACCCGGGCGTAGACGTGCCCGCCGCGCGGCCGGCCGACGCCCTCCTGCACGTAGGTAGACGTCTGGTAGATGGGCGGCATCACCGAGCCCGTCGTCGGATCCGGCTCCTGGCCAGCGTGAATCGCCAGCGTATCGAAGTGCCTCTCGTCGTTCGTTGTCATTCGCCTCGGTCTTCCGGTTTCCGGGATCGGTACCGCAGCGGCCAACATAACCGATCGTGCCGGGCTCGACAGTGCGAACCCGCACGTTCCCGGCGCTCTCGGCGAGCCGGGCGACAGCCTTTCCCCGGCGCGAGCCCCTCGTTCTCTTGAACGGTACCATCCGGCGTGCGGATGGGAGTTGCCCGCCGATGTCGAGAGACCTGGGCGCGAGGAGAAGAGGAGAACGGAGTGAGCGAAGAGCTCATTGTCTCGGCTTCCGGGATCCGTGGCATCTTCGGACGGGGTCTCCGGCTGGAGACCGCCGAACGGTATGGCGCAGCCTACGGAGCGTTTCTGGCCGGTGGGCTCGTTGGGGAGGGTGAGGGTCGAGAGGACGAGCGCTCCGGCGTCGTGCTGCTCGGACGCGACAGCCGAACCTCCGGGGCCGTTCTGGCGGATGCGGTGGCTTCCGGCCTGACCGGGGCCGGCTGGGACGTGGGTGACCTTGGAATCGTGCCGACACCCACGGCCCTGTTGGCCGTAGGTGAGGAGGAGGAGGCGCTGGGCGGCGTCGTCGTGACGGCGTCGCACAACCCGGCTGAGTGGAACGGCTTGAAGCTCGCTTCGGCAGGCGGCGAGTTCATATCGCCCGAGGATGGCTGGGAGGTTCAGGCTCGCTTCGAGGAGGAAGGCCTGCCCGAGGACGGGAGCCTCGGTTCGGCGGAAGCGGCGGGCGGCCGCGGGCGGCGGGGCGAGCGCAGGCTCGCGGAGGGCGCGATCGGCCGCCACATCGACCGAATCCTGGCTCTTCCGCTCCTTCACCCGGACGAGATCGCTCGGCGTGGCATACGCGTCGCGCTGGACTGTGTCCGGGGGGCCGGTGGCCTGGTTCTCCCGGAGCTTTTGGAGCGCCTCGGCTGTGAGGTCGTAGGCATCCATCTCGAGCCCGATGGCCGGTTTCCGCATGACCCAGAGCCGGTCGCGGCGAACCTCGGTGAGCTGGGCCGACTGGTTCGCGAGGCGAAGGCGGACCTTGGCATGGCCGTCGATCCCGACGCGGACCGGCTGGCGCTCGTCGACGAGAGCGGCACGCCGATCGGTGAGGACTGGACGCTGGCGCTCGTCGTGGAACTCGTTCTGGCATGGCGGTCGGGGCCGGTCGTCACGAACCTCTCGTCGAGCCAGTGCATCGTGGATGCGGCAAGGCGAACCGGGCAGACGACCCACCGCACGCGAGTCGGAGAAGCGAACGTGGCCGCGCGGATGAGGGAGGTGGGGGCGGTGATCGGTGGGGAGGGGAACGGGGGCGTGATGCTTCCGGAGCTCCACACCACGCGGGACGCTCCCCTCGCGGCGGCGCTCGTGATACAGCTGCTCGCGGAGCGGCGGGAGAGTCTGGGGCGGATCGTGGCCGAGCGCCCGCGCTACACGATCGCCAAGCGGAAGGTCGAGCGTCCGGAAACGCCCCTCGAGATCGTGTACACGCGGCTGGAGAGCGAGTCGGAATCGGCCCCGGAGGTCGACCGCCAGGACGGGCTCAGGCTTTCGTGGGCTGCCCGTGGGGCGTGGCTGCACGTTCGTCCCTCCGGAACGGAACCGATCGTGCGGGTCATCGCAGAGGCTCGGAACGCGGCCGAGGCACGCTCCCTGGCTGATTGGGCGGTGGAACTCGTGAACGGCTGAGGCGTCATCCTAGGCATATGTGCGGAATCATCGGATACATAGGCTCGCAGGAGGCGGTCCCCCTCCTGATCGAGGGTCTCAAGCGACTCGAGTACCGGGGCTACGACTCTGCCGGGATCGCAGTGCAGAACGCGATCGGCATGGAGATTCGCAAGTGCGCCGGGAAGATCGCGCGCCTCGAGGAGCTCGTCTCCGAGCGCCCGCCGTGCGGGACGATCGGCATCGCGCACACGCGCTGGGCCACGCACGGCGCTCCCACCACGCAGAACGCCCACCCCCACGTGGACGCCGGCCGGACGATCGCGCTCGTGCACAACGGGATCATCGAGAACTCGGACGTTCTCCGGAGGCAGCTCCGGGAGATCGGCTGTGAGTTCCGGACGGAGACCGATACCGAGGTGATGGCGCACCTCATCGCCGCCACGTTCGAGGGGAACCTGGAGCAGGCCGTGGCCGCCGCGCTCACGCAGATCGTGGGCACCTACGGTCTGGCGGTCGTGAGCTCCCGGGATCCGGGGAAGATCGTGGTCGCCAAGCGTGGCGCGCCTCTCCTCCTGGGGCTTTCCGAGAACGACGAGAAGGCGATGTTCGTGGCCTCCGATGTGGCGGCTGTCCTCGGGCACACACGGAAGGTCGTGTACCTGGACGATGGCGAGCTCGCGGTCCTCCGGGCGGACGGATACGCCCTGATGGACATCGGCTCCCTCGACCCGTCGGAGCCCACGCGCTTCATCGAGAGGGAGATCAGCCACATCGCGTGGGACCTCGACCGGATCGAACGCGGTGGGTATCCCCACTTCATGCTGAAGGAGATCTTCGAGCAGCCCGTGGCGATCTGTGACGCGATGCGCGGGCGCGTGCTCGAGGAGGAGGGGACCGCCAGGCTTGGTGGCCTCTACCACCTGTCCGAGGAACTCAACTCGGCGCAGCGAATCATCTTTACGGCGTGCGGGACCAGCTGGCACGCGGCGCTGGTCGGCGAGTACCTCCTGGAGGAGTACGCTCGGATTCCCGTCGAGGTGGAGTACGCGTCCGAGTTCCGCTATCGGAATCCCGTCATTCCCGCCAACACGGTGGTGGTGGCGATCTCCCAATCGGGTGAGACGGCCGACACGCTGGCGGCCCTTCGGGAGGCGAAGCGGAACGGCGCCACGACCCTTGGGATCGTAAACGTGGTCGGCTCAAGCATCGCTCGCGAGACGGACGGTGGCGTGTACGCGCACAGTGGGCCGGAGATCGGGGTCGCTTCGACGAAGGCGTTCACCGGGCAGCTGACCGTTCTCGCCCTCTTCACCCTGATGCTGGCCCGACGGCGCGGCATGTCGATTCTGGAGGGACGAGAGGTCGTCGCCGCGCTCCGGGAGCTGCCCGAGAAGGTCGAGCGTGTGCTGGAGGCGCAGGAGCAGATCGATCAGATCGCGGAGGCCTACTCCAGCCACCGCAATTTTCTCTACCTTGGCCGAGGCGCCCACTTCCCGATTGCCCTCGAGGGAGCGCTGAAGCTCAAGGAGATCAGCTATATCCACGCTGAAGGGTATCCTGCGGCCGAGATGAAGCACGGCCCGATCGCCCTCATCGACGAGGACATGCCCGTCGTGGTTCTCGCCCCCGACGATTCCGTCTACGCGAAGGTCATCTCCAACGTGGAGGAGGTGAAGGCGCGTGGTGGTAAGATCATCGCCGTGGTGAACGAAGGGGACCGCGAGCTTTCCGCGAAGGTGGATCACGTGATCAGCGTGCCGCGGACGATCGAGATGCTTCAGCCGATTCTCACCGCCGTCCCGCTGCAGCTGCTGGCCTACGCGATTGCCGTGAAGCGAGGATGCTCGGTGGACCAGCCGCGCAACCTCGCCAAGAGCGTGACGGTTGAGTAGCCCGGGCGTCGGCCGCGCCATATGCTTGATCGGGCACCGAACGGCGGGGCCGGGGTTGTACGTCGAGTGAGCGAGCCGAGAGAGCCAAGAGACAGTGATGAGGTTCGGAGCACAGACGGCGAGACGGCAGTGACTACGGATTATCTGCAGCTTCTCAAGGATCAGGTGGCCCGCTACATGGGCACGCTGCGTGAAGTCGTGATTCTCGCTCCCATATATGCCGTCCTCATGTTCCACCTCCAGGACGATCCGCGCCTGGAGCCTCAGCATCGGCTCTGGGTCGAGGCGGCGATCGGTTACCTCGTCAGCCCTCACGACGTCATCCCCGAGGATGAGGTCGGACCGTACGGTTATCTGGACGACATCTTCTGCTGCGCCTTCGTGGTGAACCGCGTCGCGGAAGAGCTCGGATGGGAGGTCGTTGAAGAGGGCTGGACCGGTGAGGGCTCGGCTCTGGAGGTTTCCAAGAACGTGCTGGCCCGGGAGGTCGAGCTCCTGGGCTACGCCGGCGACGATGTGCTGAAGTTCGCCGGTCTCGATGGCCTCTCGGAGGGAGCGGAACAGGAGCGGACGCAGGCGACGCGGACGTGAGCCTCCCGGTACCTCGGCCCCTTCTCCGGGCGATCCGCAGGGGCGTTATCATCCCGATCCCGCCGGCCACCCGGGCGGCGGTTCTCTCGGCGGCTCTCCTCGTTCTGCCCGCAAGCCCGCTCTCCGCGCAGTACCGTTTGGAGGCGCCCTCCGGTCTCGCGCTGGAGTTCTCTTCCACCCAGGTCCGCGCGATGCTCGATACGACACGGGCCCTCGAGAGAAACCTCCAGGAGGATCCGAGGGTCCTCTATTTCACGTTGATCGGCCCCTCTGTGGAGGCGGATAGCGCCGACGCAGCCTATCCGTGGAACGCGGTGGAGGTTCGGACGGACTCGGTCGCGACGATCCTTACTCCCGGCAACCTCCGTGAGGCCGACCGGGCCTACTACAACTACGCCGTGACCCGCATGCAGATGGTCCGGGAGCTGGATCCCGATGTCTCGTGCGGTGAGCTGATGGATCGGGAGATCGAGGCTGCGTCGGCCTTCGTCGACGGCTGGCTGTCCTCGCGCCTGCTCTTTGGCGGCCTCCCGTTCACGCCCCTGGACGAGGTCGTGTTCGCCCGGGAGCAGGGGCAGCTGGCGGGCATGCTGGCCGCGAAAGGGGACCGTCAGCTGGGAGCCTGCGTGGCCGAGTGGATCCGCTCCCATCCGGGGGTGGTGGACGAGTATCGGTTGTGGCGAGCCACGCGGTTTCTGGAGTTGGTCGAGGACCCGCCGGCCGGTGCCACCGGATCGTAGCAATGGCGCTTCGCTTCCACAACACGCTGACCGGGGAGCTGGAGGAGTTCGAGCCGCTCGAGCCGGGGCACGTGAGGATCTACAGCTGCGGTCCGACGGTCTACGAGCGCGCGCACATCGGGAATTTCCGCACCTTCACGTGGGAGGACCTCCTCCGCCGGTACCTGAAGCACCGAGGCTACCGGGTGACACAGGTGATGAACCTCACGGACGTTGACGACCGGACGATCAACGCGGCCCTGGAGCGCGGGGTCCCACTGGAGGAGGTCACGCGCCCGATCGAGGAGCAGTTCTTCGTGGACTGGGCCACGTTGGGTCTGGAGCGCGTGGAGCATCATCCGCGCGCCACGGAGCATGTGGACGGGATGATCGGGCTCGTCGAGAGGCTCCAGGAGCGGGGGCTCACGTATCAGCGGGACGGTTCGGTCTATTTCGCGATCGCCAGGTATCCGGAGTACGGCAGGCTGGTGAACCTGGATCCCGAAGCTCTCCAGTCCTCGGGTCGGGCGGAGGGTGACGAGGAGTACTCGAAGGAGGATCCACGGGACTTCGTGCTCTGGAAGGGTGGCGAGCGCGAGGAGGGGGGGGTCGCACTCTGGGACTCTCCGTGGGGTAGGGGCCGTCCCGGATGGCACCTGGAATGTTCGGCCATGTCGATGGATTACCTGGGCGAGTCCTTCGACATCCACACGGGTGGGGTGGACAACATCTTTCCGCACCACACGAACGAGATGGCCCAGTCCGAAGGTGCCACCGGCCGCCCGTTCGTCCGTTTCTGGCTTCACGCCGAGCACCTACTGGTGGACGGGGCGAAGATGTCGAAGTCGCTCGGCAACTACCATACGATTCCTGACCTGCTCGAGACCGGGCTCCGTCCGTCAGCGATCCGCTACCTGCTTCTGAGCGCCCACTATCGCACCCAGCTGAACTTCACCCTGGACGGAGTGGCGAAGGCCGATC
>DAOVWI010000028.1 GCA_030636765.1 Gemmatimonadales bacterium | reverse complement strand
GGTTCCGGGCGCATGGCCACCGTGCCGAGGTGGTATTCGATCCGCCACCGGGAGTTCCTGACGCGGCGCGGCGGCTCCCGACGGGTCGTGGCGGAGCGGCTCCCGATGGGTCGCGGCGGAGGCTCCCCCTCGGACAGGTTTCCTCCGCAGACGGTTCTCTCTAGCTTGAGCGGCTACTCCTCACATCGGCCATCCGCGACTCTCGCACCCACGGAGGATCATGATCCCCCTTTCTATTTCACTGCCGCCTCTTCCGCTACTGGCTGCCCGCGTCTTTCGGGCCACCGTGCACGGCCTGGTTTTCGGAGACCGGGCTCGGCATCTCCTCAACATCCGATCGGGAGAGCCGCTGATGCTCCTCCCGGATCCACCCGGCACGGCCCTCGATCAGGTGTGGGTCCACCTCCACCGTGGCGATGCGATCGGGCACCTCCCGAACGAGATCGCCAGCTGGCTCGGGCCGTGGATGCGGCGGGGTGGTCGGGCGACGGTTCGTGCGCTTCGCGTGGGAGACGAGAGCGTGCCGAGCTGGAAGCGGCTCCTCGTCGAGGTGGCATGCGAGTGATGATCCGTCCCCGCAGGCCGGCCCGGTGCTCGTACCGCGGCCAGGGGTTTCAGCGGCCTGACTAGAAGGCTGACAGCCTTCTACAGCGACCTTACGGGGAGCTGCACGACATCGTCCACCCGCACCGTCTCGTCCGTGTAGTACGGCTCCCCGTACGGCGAGCGGATCAGCGATCCGTAGTGGCGTGCCTGAGTCTCGACGAGCTCGTAGAGCGGCTGACCGGTAGGGAAGATCTCGCCCGCGGAATCCGTGGCATCGAACTGCGACGCGTAGCACCGAATCGCCTCCATCTTCCGCCGGAAATGCTCCTCCTCCAGGCGAACGACGAAGGTGGGCTTTACGGGGTCCTCCCGGTAGCTGAGCGCGTACAGCAGCTTGTGTGGCTTGTGAGCCGGCGCCTCCCGGGAGCCGTAGCGGGCCAGGCCGGCGAGGAAGCAGGCGTCGCGTCCCAGCTCGGCGGTCACCCGGTGGTCCGGGTGTCTCCCGCGGGAGAAGGGAAGGATCACGACCCTGGGGCGCAGGCGGCGGATCATGGTCACGAGCCGCTCGCGGCTCTCCGGGCTGTTGACCACGCCCGCGTCCGGAAGGCCGGCGTTCCATCGCACGGCCAGCCCGAGCACCTCGGCGGCTCGCTCAGCCTCCTCTGCCCGCAGCTCTGCCGAGCCGCGGGTGCCCATCTCGCCCTTCGTGAGGTCGATCGCGCCCGTGCGGTATCCCTGCTCCACGCACCGGAGGAGGGTCCCACCGCAGGTGAGCTCGACGTCGTCCTGGTGGGCGGCGATCGCCAGGACGTCGACTTCCGGTGGATGATCGGTTCGTGTCAAAGGGCTACTCGTACCGGAGCGCCTCGACGGGATCGAGGCGGGCTCCCCGCGCGGCGGGATACAGGCCGAAGCCGATTCCCGTGAGAGCGGAAACAACGAGCGCCGCGACGATGGCCCAGATAGGCGCCTCGGCGGGAACGGGGGACCAGCGGTTAAGGCCGAACACGATGCCGCCGCCGAGAACGAGTCCGAGCGCGCCGCCGAGCAGCGTGAGCGTCGAGGCCTCTACGAGGAACTGCCAGAGGATGTCGCGCCGTCGTGCGCCCATGGATTTCCTCAGTCCGATCTCGCGTGTCCGTTCAGTGACGGAGATCATCATGATCCCGATCACGCCAACGCCACCCACCATGAGGCCCACGCTGGAGAGCGCCACCATGACGGTGAACAGAACGCCGGTCAGCTGGTTCCACAGCTCGAGAACTTGATCCTGGGTTATGAGGGCGAAGTTGGATTCCTGGCCCGGTGACAGACCCCTGAGCTCCCGCATTCGAGTCTCCACCGCGTCGAGCGCCTCTTCGAGGGTGACGCCGGGGTTCGGCCGCACCGCAAAGCCGATCAACCGGTCCCAGATGTCCAGGTCCTTATCGGCGGTGGGGAAGGGTATGAAGACGTAGTGGGTGGCAAGGCCGGCAAACAGGTTGGCCGGCGGCCGGTAGACGCCCACGACCCGGAAAGGAGCGTCGCTGGCCCCGGTGATGCCGAACCCCGGGCTCGAGATCAAGAAGTCCTGCCCGATCGGGTCGCGACCCTCGAACACATCGAGCGCCATGGCCGAGTCGATGACCGCCACGTTGCGGGCGCGGTAGCTCTCGGTCGATGTGAACCAGCGTCCGTCTACCAAGTCCCCGTTGTCGAACTCGAGGTAGGAGTCGGTGACCGCGACCAGCGCGATCTCGGCGCGCTCGGCCCCCCGTCGGGCCTCGAAGCCGGATTGAGAGAGGTCGGCGTACTCCCACACATCCTGGATCTCGGGCAGGCGGGCCAGGTCACGCGCCATCGCCGGGTCGAGGGGCGGGTTCGTCATGAAATCGGATTCTTCGTCCTCGTATCCCGTGTTGATCTCGATGCCGAGCGACGCATGGACGACGTAAAAGGTCGTGACTCCACGGGAGGAGATGGCGTCCGTGAAACTCCCGTTGACACCCTGGATCACGGCAGACATGACCATCACGACCAGCACGCCGATCGTCACGCCAAGGATCGTGAGGCCGCTCCGCACCTTGTTAGCACGCAGCGCCGAAAGGGCGATCCGAACCCCTTCGTCCAGAGCCGTCCACCAGTTCACGCGGGGCCTCCTCCGGTGCAGGCCGTGCGCGGCCTACTCGTAGCGCAGCGCATCGATCGGATTCAACCGGGACGCTCGGCGGGCAGGATAGATGCCTGAAGAAAGTCCGACGATTAGGCCCAGCCCGATGGCCGTCGCGAGCGCCCATGAAGGGATCGACGCGGGAAGCGGACTGAGGCGCTCGACGAGTTTGCCCAGGCCCAGACCGAGAAGGACCCCGATCCCCGACCCGAGCAGAGAGAGGAAGGACGATTCGGCGAGGAACTGCATCATGATGTCCCGCTGCCGGGCCCCCATCGCCTTTCGCACGCCGATCTCGCGTGTGCGCTGCGTGACCGATACAAGCATGATGTTCATGATCACGATCCCGCTGACCACGAGAGAGATGGAGACCAGGCCGGGGACCGCCGCCAGCAGGATGTTGTTGATCCGCTCCCACGCGCTCAGCAGCTGAGTCGACGTCTGGAAGTAGAAGTTGTTCTCCTCCCCCGGCCTCAGTCCGCGGCTGACGCGTAGAGCCCCCTCGGCCACGTCCATCGCCTCCCGCAGCTCGCTCTCGTTGTTGGTCTTCACCAGGATCTCGAGGACGCGATCCCGCTTCGAGCTGAGGGTCTGGTTGTAGGTCTCGTACGGCATGAGGATCGCCGCGTCCCAGGCGTTGCCGAGCAGGCCTCCCTTGCGCTTGAAGACGCCGACCACCTCGTAGCGGTGGGCCTCGAGTCGGATGCGTTTCCCGAGCGGTGACGCGGTGGGGAAGAGCTTCTCGGCGATTTCGGGTCCGATCACCACCACCTTCAGGCCACGCTGCTGGTCGAGGGGCGTCAGGCCGCGCCCCACCTCGACCTCCCAGCCCTGGGTGCCCTGATAGTCCTCAGAGCCGCCGATCACGCGGACGTTGCGACGGCGCCGCTCGCCGTGCCAAACCTGGCTCATCCGGCGCGCATCTCGATACGCGAAGTACCGGGCGCTCGGTACGGCCCTCCTGACCGCCGCGACGTCGTCGAGATCCGGGTACGGGTTCCGGTTGAGGCGGCGAATCTCCTCCGCCGATCGGTTGCCCGTTTGCACGGTAGGCCGCCTAACGACCGAAAAGGTGTTCACCCCGAACAGGGAGCCCGCGAAGTCCTCTTGCACGTACCGGTTCATTCCCTCGACCACGGCAATCACGGCGATCAAGAAGGTGATGCCGATGGCCACGCCGGCCAGGGAGAAGAGGGACTTGAGCTTGTGGGCCCAGATCTGGGTCAGTGCGACGCGGATCGCCTCGGCGAGGCTCATCCCGGTCCTCCCGTCCTCAGCTGCTGTTCGTGATGACCGGTGGGGCCGCGGAGGCGAAGGGTGCGGAGCTGAGCTTGGCGTCGCTGGATGCGACCATGCCGTCCACGAGCGTAATGATCCGCCCGGCGAACTCGGCGATGTCGTGCTCGTGCGTCACCATGATGATGGTCTGGCCATGGTGGTGAAGCTCGATGAAGAGCGTCATGATGTCTGCGGAGGTCGTGGAGTCCAGGTTTCCGGTCGGCTCATCGGCCAGGAGGATGGAGGGCTCGTTGACCAGGGCGCGGGCGATCGCCACGCGCTGGCGTTGTCCCCCCGACAGCTCGTTAGGCTGGTGAGTCATACGGTCGGCAAGCCCGACGTGCTCCAGCGCACGTGCGGCCCGCTCCCGGCGCGGTCCGGCCCTTACACCCGCGTAGATCAGCGGCAGCTCCACGTTGTGCAGCGCCGTGGCCCGCGGCAGAAGATTGAAGGTCTGAAAGACGAAGCCGATCTCGCGGTTTCGGATCCGGGCCAGCTCGTCGTCATGCAGATCCTGCACCGGACTCCCGTTGAGGATGTACTCGCCGGCCGTGGGGGTGTCGAGGCAGCCGACCAGGTTCAACAGCGTCGACTTGCCCGAGCCGGACGGGCCCATCACGGCGATGAACTCGTTGCGCCGGATCGCGATGTCGACGCCACGCAACGCATACACGATTTCGGCGCCCATGTCGTATTCCTTACGCAGGCCGCGCGTCACGATGACTGTTTCATCCGAACCTTGCATGCTTCTCAGTTCCCGCTTCGCGAGGTCCGTTCGTCGTTCTCTTCGATCTTGACGGAAGTGCTGTCCCTAAGCTCCCGGATGGCTTGATAGCTGCCCGAGACTATCGTCTCCCCCTCCTGTAGCCCATCAAGCACCTCGAAGTAGTTGTCGCCCGTGATCCCGATCACTACGGGCCGGAAGTGGACTACCCCATCCTCCACCACGTACACTCCCTCGATCTGCGAGGCATCACGACCCGCGATGCGGGCCGAGTCCTCCGCCATCAGCTCGTTCTCCATCAACTCGAAGTCGTCCTCGTCGATCAGCGTCAGGGCGATGATCGGAATGGCGAGCACCTCCTCGCGGGTGGCAGTGATGACATCGGCGGTGGCTGACAGATCGGGCCGGATGCCCTCCGGCGGCGTGTCGAGGGAGATCCGCACCTCGAAGTCGATGGCCTGCTCGCTCGACGTCGACGTCATCGACTGAACGGGACGAATCGAGCTGTTGCCGATCTTGGTCACGCGACCGGTGAACCGCCGGTTGGGAAAGGCGTCGATCTCGATCGAGGCCGAGTCGCCGATGGAAACCTCCGGGACATCGGTTTCGTCGACCTCGATCACGGCCTCCATCTCGGAGAGATCGGAGACCGTGAGCAGAAGGCTCCCGGGGTTGTTCATCGTTCCGACGATGGCGGTCTCGCCCTTCTCGACGGAGAGGCGCGTGATGCGGCCGCTCATCGGGGCGCGGATCACCGTCTTGTCCAGGCGGTCCTGCGCCTCCCGCACCGCGGCTCTCGCCATCTCCACGCCGTGCTTGGAGGCCTGCCAGAGCGCCTCCTTCACGTCCGCCTGGGTGACCGCCCGCTCCACCTCTTGGTCGGTGATGAGGTTCTCGGTGCGGGCCTTGAGCTGGCTCAAGCGGTCGGCGTCGCGCCGAGCCTGCTCGTAGTCCGCTCGCGCCTGCACCTCCCGCGCTCGCGCCTCGGCCAGGCCGGCCTCCGCGCGCTGGACCGCCGCCTGGTACTGCGTGGCGTCGATGACCAGCAACAGATCACCCTCCCGGACGTTCTGTCCCTCCTCGATCGGCAGCTCCACGATCCGCCCGGAGATGTCGGCGCTGATGTCGACGGATCGCCTGGGCTCGATGTGGCCGCTCGCCCGGACTTTCGCGACGAGGTCCCGGTGCTCGACGTTCTCGACGCGCACCTCGACCCCATCCTCGCCGCCGGCGGTCACAGCCCGGATGGCCAAGACACCCACGACAAGCGCGACCCCCGTGCCGATCAGGATCTTCCTGCCTCGGCTCATGCCGTCGACGCTCCTCTATCTCGTTTCACGTGTTTCGCTTCGCGCCTCGGGTATTGGTACGCGGTGGGCGGCCCGGCGGTTTCAGGGCGTCAGCCGGTAAGAACCGCGCCGACCGCCTTCATGACCACGTAAAGCGACAGGAACAGCGCCATCGAGGATCCGGCGGAGCGTCGCCGATAGATCCGGCTCACGGCGATTCCCAGCACGACGGCGGCCCAGATGCCGAAGAAGTTGAGGCCGTGCAGGAAATTGTAGGCGAAGCCCTCCGAATCGAGCCCCGGCACGAGGAGGTGGAGCCCCAGTGTGACCTGGGCGTCCCCGGCGGCAAGTATGAGGGGAACCGTCAGCAATCCTCCGAGCGTCGGGATGAACAGGACGTGGCTCGTCGCGCTCATGGCGTGAGCGAAGGAGGCCTCTCCTCCAGCGAGCAGGTTGTAAATGAGAAGGACCACGGCCGCCAGGAACACCGCCAGCACGGGTGGGAACACGATAGGTCCGATGAGCCGCAGGATGCCGGCGATCCGCAGCGCCGTCTCGGCGGCGGACGGATCGGCGTTGTCGGGCATTTGCTGCATGACCAGCTGACGGATGAGCTCCTCCGGGATCAGCAGGTTGGCCGCGACGCTGAGCACGACGGCGGTGAGGAGCGCGCCGAGCCAGACCGGCCTCTCCCTCAGCCTCTCGAAAAGCTCTCCGGGCGAGAAGACGACCTGAGCCAGACGGGCCGGGAGGGCCGGGATCTCCGGATCGGCTCGGTCGGCTGTCGGCGGCTCATCGCGAAGCTCGTGGCTCTGCGGCTCGTGGCTCTGCGGCTCGTCGCTTACCCTGTCATCCTCGTCGTTCATCCTCGCGCTCCTCCGCTCACGGCCGTCGTCTGGCCACCCAATTCCGGCCGGGGATCTCGGCGCGAAGCACCCGGCCGTCCTCCCCGACCCACACTGCGTGCATCTCCCCGCCGCCCTCGATCACGTATTTGTGGGAGGGAACCGTTCCTTCCCCGACACGGACGGTTTCCGCTCCCTCCTCACGGACGGTCGCTCGAAACTGCCTCCCCTCCGACGGCACGACAAGTGATACGGTGGCCGTTCCGAAGTCGTCGCCAAGCTGCTGCAGAAGCAGGAAATAGTGGTGAGCGATGCCCCGTTCGAGGACCGAAAGCCGGGGAGGCGCGACGAACTCCTTCACCCGCTCTCCGTCGTCCGAGTCGGTCTGCAGCCGGAGCCGGTTCCCCTGCCGGATGCCGACGACCGACCGGAGCGGCCCGTCCTCCGGTTTGAGCTCGTAGCGGTTCGGTCTGAAGTCGGCGTCCAGCAGGAGCCGGATCTCGCCCCCCACCAACGCGTCGGCGCCGGGTTCGAGGCTGACGCGCGCGGCGGCCCGAATCGAGGTCCCATCATGGCGCACCACGAACCGCTCCGTGCCCACGACGCGGCCGTTCACGAGAAGGTCGAAGGTGCCGGAGTCGAGCTCCTCCGGGGATTGGGCGCGGAGCGACCGGTCGGCGGCCGAAGCGCCGGCAAGCAGGACCGCCAGCATGGCTGCCCGGCGGGCGTGGCGGAGTCGCCCGAGTTCGTTAGTCATCGTGCGGTTTTCCACCTCCGGCGTGCCGAGCCGGCGCCTGCTTGACGTGCGACCGCCCCGATGGCTGCGTGACGTCCGGAGGAGCCGGCGGGCCGAACAGACCTCTCCCGATGTGATCGACGACGTACTCATAGATCGCCCGTCCCTTCTCGGCGGAAGCGATCGACGGCCTGCCCACTACCCCTATGGATCCGGGAAGTGGCACGGGCTCCTCTCCGGCCACCAGCTTCCGCACGCGCTCCGGTGGCAGCAGCACGTCCTGGATCCGATCGGTCTGCACGAGCTCCGGGGCCAGGTGGAGCATGAGCGAGGTGGCGAGCTCGCCGGCGTGCTCGCGCGTGTGGGCGCTCTCAAGGTAGGCGGAGAGATCGATAGCGTGCAGGTCCACCGAGCGGATGCGCGCGGTCTCGCTCACCACCGTGGCGAGCGCGTAGAGGTGTGGTCCGTACCCGTGCCCCGTCAGGAGGACGAGCTCCTCCACGCCGTGTGCCTCCCAGCAGCTCACGAGCTCGTTCAGCACCCGGTGCAGGGTCTTACCGGAGAGGGAGGCGGTTCCGGCGTACTCCGTGTCGGTCGCCGACGTGGCTCCGTAAGGGATCGTGGGGGCGACGAGGAGATCGTAGCGAGCGGCGATGGCCTCCCCCAGACGCGTGATGATCAGGGCGTCGGCTCCGAGCGGAAGGTGCGGTCCGTGCTGGAGGCACGTTCCGACCGGCAGGAGAAGCCGTGGGTCGCGGCGGAACCGGGCCGCGGCCTCCGTCCACGAGAGCTCCGCCAATCGAATCGGAGCCCTTGGCGTGGACACGGACGGTGCTGAAAGAGCCGCTTCCGACAAACGGGCCTCACACTTGGAGGAGAACACGGGGCCGAGCCGCTCGACCGCACCGCGCTGACAGTACCGATACCGATCAAGCTCTCGCGGCGGGTCCGCGGAGACAAGCTCCGCGCACGTCACTTCTGCGAGCGAGCCGCCCGATGCTACCTTGGAACATGAGCCTCTACGACCTCTCTCCCGGCGAGATGGCGCCCGATGTCGTCAACGTAGTCGTCGAGATTCCGAAGGGGACGAGGAACAAGATCGAGTACCAGCCGAGCGAGGGCGTGTTTCGACTCGACCGGGTTCTCTACTCGCCGGTTCACTATCCGGGTGACTACGGCTTCATACCGGGGACCCTCTCCAGGGACGGGGATGCCCTGGACGCACTGGTTCTTGTCACGGATCCGACCTTCACGGGATGCGTGCTCTCGGCCAGGCCGATCGGAGTTCTCGAGATGCGCGACGAGATGGGGTACGACGAGAAGATTCTCACCGTGCCCGACAAGGATCCCCGCTTCGAGGAGATCCGTGACATCGGCCACCTGCCGGACCACCTGCTCACGGAGGTTCGGTACTTCTTCGAGGTGTACAAGGACCTGGAGGGGAAGGAGACCGCCCTGCTCGGGTGGCATCCGAAGAAGGCGGCGTTTGAGCGGATTCGGCAGGCGATCGACCACTACGCGGGCCTCCGCTCCATCTGAACCCTGGTTGACGCGCGCTTGAGGCGGCGTCGCACGCTGCACTCATGCTGCAGACCGTCTCGTCGGCGTGCCTGATCGGCCTCGACGTGGTTCGCGTTAAGGTCGAGGTCGCGATCACGCGCGGCACGCCCCTCATCCAGATCGTGGGTCTGGCGGAGAGCGCGGTGCGCGAGGGCCGGGAGCGCATACGGGCTGCCGCCGTTCAGCTCGGTCTTCACGTGCCGGGCCTCCGCATCACGGTCAACCTGGCGCCGGCGGACGTGCGCAAGCACGGAGCTGCTTTCGATCTCCCGATCATCGTGGGAATCCTCGCTGCGGCGGGCGACGTGCCGGGCGATCGCGCACGGCGCTACGCGATGCTCGGGGAGCTCGGTCTGGCGGGCGATGTGCGCCCGGTCCGGGGCGTGCTCCCGATCGCCCTCCACTTCCTCGGGGCCAGCGATGTCGATGGCCTGATCGTCCCGGCCGCCAACCTCGGTGAGGCCCGGCCGGTTCGCGGCTTGGAGGTGCTGGGCGCGGCTACGCTCGAGGAGGTGATCGGCTTTCTGCGCGGCGCGCGGCCGCTTCCCACTCCGGGCGACGTCGCCCGGAACGTGCCGGGTCGGGAGGGCGGCCCTGACGAGCCGGACCTCCGCGACGTCCACGGTCAGGAGCGGGCGAAGCGGGCGCTCGAGATCGCGGCGGCCGGAGCGCACAACCTCCTCCTGCGGGGCCCGCCGGGGGCCGGGAAGACGATGCTGGCTCGGCGCCTTCCCTCGATACTCCCGTCGATGGACCTCCAGGAGTGTCTGGAGGTCACCGCCATCCACAGCGTCGCAGGGCGCCTTCCGAACGGCGAGGTCGTGACCCGCCGACCCTTCCGCTCGCCGCACCACACGGTCAGCGAGTCCGGTCTCGTCGGCGGCGGGGCCGTGCCGAGGCCCGGGGAGGTGTCGCTGGCGCATCGTGGCGTGCTCTTTCTGGACGAGCTGCCTGAGTTCAGGCGCCGAGCGCTCGACGTCCTGCGGCAGCCGCTGGAGGAGGGCGTCGTGCATATCGTGCGGGTCAGGACGGCGATCAGCTTTCCCGCCCGCTTCACCCTGGTCGCGGCAATGAACCCCTGTCCGTGCGGCCTGGGCGCCGCCGATGGGGAGGAGAGCCCGTGCGCCTGCCATCCCGCCGCCGTGCGGCGTTACGTCGGGCGCGTGAGCGGGCCGCTGCTTGACCGGATCGACATGCACCTGGACGTGCCGGCGGTCCGCTGGCGCGACCTGAAGGGGAGGCGAGACGGGAAGCCGAGTGCGCGCGTCAGAGCGCGGGTGACCGAGGCGCGCGAGCGAGCCGCCGGGCGGCTGGCCGGCAGGGCGAACGCGGAGATGGGCGCCCGGGAGATCGCGAAGGCTTGCCGGCTGGATGCTCTCGGAGAGGACCGACTACGCGCGGCGGTGGAGCGCTTCGGGCTCAGCGCGCGGGCTTATCACCGAATTCTCAGAGTAGCCCGCACGATCGCCGACCTGGCGGGGCGGGACCGGATCACGCCCGACGACCTGGCTGAAGCCATACAGTACCGGGTTCCAGCGGGTCGTTGAGCGACGTCCGAGGCCTTCGTGTCACGATTTCCGGCTCAGTAGGGAGGGTCGATTCCCAGGAGCTTCCGGACCAACATCGCTTGACCGAGGTGATAGAAACTGTGCGTCAGGCAACAGTGGAAGAGATACCAGCCATGCCGCTGTCCCACGTAGGGGCCTTCGAGCCAGCCCGCGGCGGGGCCCGCCACACCCTCGTCCAGCATTACGTGGAGGTTCATGCGCTCGTCCCAGTGGCCATCGGACAGGACCTGGGTCCCATCCGTGACCAGCCTGTTGACGCCGACATCTTCGGCTCGGGCCATGTGCCAAAGGTGCCACGCGATCGGCGTGGCGTGAGGGTGTGGCCGCCGGCGAAGCTGCTCATCGCTCAAGGGCCGGAGCAACTCCGGGATCAGCTCTTCGTGAAGGGGACGGTATCGAAGCACGAAGGCCTGCGGGGCGAGCATCGGGTGACCTAATCCAGGGTCTTAGGCGATGCCTTGTGGTACACAGCGAGCATCGTGGCTCTCCGGCATCGGACTCGAGTCCTGCCCGGTGCTCTTGCAGCCAGCCCACGAACGGCCTTCTCCAAGTCCGCAACCGGCGGGACGACGTTCTTCATGCGCACGCTGTCGGCCATGAAGGTTGCCATCTCGTGGACGCTGTCCCAATAGAAATCGAAGTTGAACTGGCCCCGACGACGAAGCAGGAACCAACCGCGCTCGACAGGATCCCCGATGGCCCGGTCCGCGGCCGCGTCGTCGGCCGCCATCCCCGAAGCGTCTGCCTCTCCGACCTGGGTAATCTCCTCCGCAGTAACGACTTCAATGGGGCATTTCGATGGGACGGGACGCAGATCCACAAGAATCCCGCCAGTGGCAAGAACCCGCCTGATTCCTCCCAGGGTATCGACCATGCCCTCGTGAGGGATACATCATAAGGACCACGCGAGAACGGCGATGTCGAAGGCGTCGTCGCGAAATGGTGGTGCAAGGGCAGTCGCCTGCGCGAACGTAATGCGAGGCCGGAGGTCGGACGGGCAAGCCTGCAGCGCGGAGCGAACCTGATTCAGCTGCGGCTCGATCCCGACGACGAACGCGGACGCGCTCGCGTAACGAAAGGCGAGGCGACCATCGCCGGAACCGACTTCGAGAACTCGCGCCCCGTCGAAGTCCGTCGCTCCCAAGAGCGCTTGGGATTCCACCCCGTGTGGATCGAGCTCCCTCGGCATGTCCGGTCCTCCGAAGAGTACCTCGGGCCGCGGGCCACCCGCCTGCGACCTTGCAGCCTAGCATCCGAACGCTCCGTAACAAACAGGAAGAACGCGATCCCCAGGACCTCGAAGACAAACGCCATCTCGAAGCTCATCGCCGAGCGCCCTCGACGCGGGCCACGCCCTCCGAGACCAGGCCGACGAGCCTGAGGGTGGCCGCCGCCAATCTGTTGCCCATCATGTCCTCCTCGCTCAAGACGGCGTCGGCCCCGCTCTCCGCCAGCAGCTTTGAGTAGCGAGCGTACCGCGCGCGAGCCAACACGGGGAGGTCGGATCGGAAGGTTCTGGCCGCGCGCACGATCGCCGCCGCCGTCCTCGGTTCGGGCACCGTGACCACGAGGGCCATCGCCCTACGAATACCTGCTTCCCTGAGGACCTCACCATGTGAGGCATCACCGAATTTGATCCTCATCCCGGCGGCACGCCCCTCCTTCACAGCCCGCGGGTTGAGTTCCAGCACAAGGTATGGCGTGCCCACTTCCTCGAGCGCCGAGATGACCCTGGAGCCAGTGGGTCCGAAACCCACGACGATCACGTGCCCCGATGGCTCTTCCTCGTACTTGCCGTTCTCCGCGGAGGCGGAGCGGGGCCTGCCGGGCGTGCGTCCGTAGAGCACGCCGGCGAGCCGCGGTGCACCGGCGATCAGATACGGCGCCAGCAGCAAGGTGACGACCGAGGACGAGACGAGAAGATTGAAGAGGCCCGGTGTGATCACCTGGTAACCGAGCGCGACCTCCGCCACCACGAAGGAAAGCTCGCCGATGTTGCCCAGCGCCAGACCGGTCAGCACTCCGGTCTGAGGTGCAAAGCCGAGGGAGCGCACGACCATGCCGGCGATCACCACCTTCCCGACTACGATCGCCAGGATCAGAGCTCCGACCGGCAGAGCGTTTCCTACCAGCAACTCCGTATCGGCCAGCATGCCGATGGAAACGAAGAAAAGGGCGAGGAAGCCTGCCCGCAGCGAGCCCACGTCGGCTCGCACCTGGCTGGCGAAATCCGTCTCCGCCAAGACCATGCCGGCTGCGAACGCGCCCAAGATTGGGGAAAGTCCCAGGGCGTGAGCGGCCCAAGTAGCGGCGAGACAGTAGGTGACGGCGAGGATCGCCAGCAACTCGCGGTTCCTGGTGCCGCTACCTATGTACAAGAACGCGCGCAGCGCCGTTCGCGAAACGACGAAGATCGCGCCGATGAGAAGCACGGCGCGAACAAGCGTGAGGAGGAGGTCCCGATGCACGCCGGGCCCCGCACCGACCCCGGCGAGAAAGGGCACCGCGAGGAGCACCGGTATGACGGCGATGTCCTGGATCAGAAGGATGCCGACGGTGACTCGACCCGACACGCTGTCGATCTCGGCGCGGTCGGCCAGCACTCGGAACACGACCGCCGTGCTGCTGAGCGCGATAATGAGCCCCAGAGCCGTGCTCGCCGGAAGCGGGAGACCAACGGCGCGTACGATGAGAGCGGCTGCCGCGCCCGTCAAGACGATTTGGAGGACGCCGGCCCCCGCACCGCGCGTGCCCAGTGCCTGGAGACGCCGCCACGGCAGTTCCAAACCGATCGTGAAGAGCAGCAGTGCCACTCCGAGCTCCGCCATGGCGTGGATCTCGGCTACGGCGCGTACCAGCCCCAGTCCGTGCGGTCCGACCAGGACGCCGGCGAGCAGGAATCCGACGAGGGCGTTCTGGCCGAGGCGAGCCGAGAGAAGCCCGAGCGTGAGGGCGGCCCCCAGCACGATTACTACGTCGCCAAGCAGAGAGAACGTGTCCATGGATTCAGCTATCCAGCTCAGATCCTTCCGCTGTGCAAGGCGAAATCAAGGATCCAGCGGGACAGCGCGATGAGGATTAGGACGAGCCCTTCCAGGCGGCTGACACGCCAGCCACTCCTGATGAACACCATGACAATGACAACCATGGCGCACAACGAGCCCAGCGAGGCCCGCGCAAGCACGTCCAGCTCGACCGGGTGAAGCATGCCGGCCAGCCCGAGGACCCCGAGCACGTTGAAGATATCACTGCCGATGATGTTTCCCACGCTGATCGCGTAGCGTCCCTTCGCCAGACCGGCCAGAACGGTGGCGAACTCCGGGATCGACGTCCCCGCGGCGACAACGGTCACCCCGATCACCCACTCGCTGACGCCAAGGCGAGACGCGCCGGCGCTGGCCGCCTCGATGAGGAAGTGGGAGCCCGCGCCGAGAAGGACCAGTCCACCTGTGAGTTGGAGAATCGTCCGCGGCAGGCCGAGCGGCGCCTCATGGATCGCCTCGAATGCCATCTGCTCTTGGGAGCCCGGTACCACCTTTCGATTCCTGGCTAGCCAACCCAAGTACAGAAGCAGCAGGGCGAAGAGCAGCACTCCGTCCCAGCGATCGAGCGTGAAATCGATCCCCACGAGAGCCAGAAGGACGAGGCTCGACGTCAGGAGGACGAGTCCGTCGCGCCATAAGAGCTGCGGGCTGGTAGGGATCGTCCGGAATAGCGCGGCGGCGCCGAGGACGAATCCGAGATTGAAGATGTTCGAGCCTACGATGTTGCCGACGGAGATGTCGCCACGGCCCTCGAGCGCGGCGAGGATCGTGACGCCGAACTCGGGAGCGGACGTTGCCGCCGCCACGACGGTGAGCCCGATTATCAGCTCGGAGATGCCAAGCCTTCTGGCCAATCCAGAGGCGGATTCGACGATCCAACCGGCGCTCTTGGCGATGGCGCCGAGCGCGAGCAGCGCAATGAGCGAATGCACCCACAGCGGCAGCCCCTCGAGGTTGAGCCCGGGGAACACGAATGGGTCTCTGGGCTACAGCGAGCGGCGGAACGTGGCCGACTGGCCGGGCGACTCCTCGACCTCCACGGCCAGGTCGACGAGGTTGGACCTCGACTTCGGCCCGATTTCCTCGGCCAGGCGGCCGGCCAGGTACTCCGCGATCAGCTCGGCTGTCGTGTTCTCGATCGGCAACAGGACCACGTCACGGCGCGGGAAGACGTAGTCGTTGCCGCCGTGCCGCACGCGGATGCTTCGCTCGTCCTCCTCCACGTCGAGAAGCGGGTTCGCGGTCTGGACCATCATCTTGTGGTCCAGGTCGGCCACGAGGGCCGCGATTCGCCGCTTGAGAGCCACGAAGTCGTACACCAGCCCGTCCTCGTTCAGCTCGCCGCGGATGCGGACGCCGACCCGATAGTTGTGGCCGTGGAGGCGCTCGCACCGGCCGCCGCCGTACGTGATGAAGTGGCCGGCGGCGAACGAGAGCTCGCCCTTTGCAACGTCGATCTGGAAGTGACTCATGGCGTCAATAGGGCGCCGCCCGCTCCGGCTGGCAAGCGAGCGCTTGCACCACGCCACCGGGCCCGATCAGGTTTACCTTGTGCTCAGCGACCTGCCAGCAAGGGAGACATGCCTGTGCGGCTCTTCGTGGCGATCAACCCGCCGGGGGCGGTGCGCGAGCGGATCGGCGCGGGCACGGCCGAGCTGCGGCGTCTGGACGGTGTCCGGTGGGTCGACCCGGGCGCGCTGCACATCACGCTGAAGTTCATCGGCGCGAGCGAGGAGGGGCGGGCGGATCAGGTCTCGGCATCGCTGCGGCGCGTGGCGGCCGGCCACGCGCCCTTCGACGTGGAGCTGTCCGGCGTGGGAGCTTTCCCGAGCCTGCGGCGGCCGAGGGTCGTGTGGGTGGGGATGGGTCCGAGCCCGGAGCTCGCCCGTCTGCAGGGAGAGATCGAGGCGGCGCTGGAGGAGCTGGGCATCGAGCGCGAGGAGCGCGGGTTCAGCGCCCACATCACGCTCGGCCGGGCGCGCCGCGGGAGCGCGGTCGACGCACAGCGGCTGGAGAGCGTGGCAAAGCGCGCCGCGATCCGGGGATCGTGGAGGGTCGAGAGCGTGGATCTGATGCAGAGCCGTCTCCGACCGACGGGAGCGGTGTACGAGGTTCGGGAGTCGGCGTCGCTCGCTGGATGTCGAGCGGCCGCCGGAGGCTGATGTCTGGGACGAGGATGACGAAGTGAGGATGATTCGGAGCTGTTTGGCGGGTGTCGGATGCCTGACGCTTTTGGGGATCGGGGCGGGCGCCGCTTGGTTCTACTGGCCGGAGCTTCAGGGATGGTGGAGCGGCCGCAGCGCGGTCGTGGAGGTGATCCAGCTGCCGAGCGAGGAGCTCGCGGCGCGGGCCGAGGAGAAGCTCCTGGCGCTCGCGGGAGATGGGGCGCCGCCCGAGACGCGCCTGAGCGAAGCGGAGGTCCAGAGCCTGGTCCTGTTCAGGGCGGCCGAGGTGCTCCCTCCGGGCATCTCGGAGCCGGTCGCGACGCTGCAGGACTCCACAGTGGAGATCAGCGCTCTGCTCAATCTGGAGCAGCTGGCGGATCGCATGGACTCCGACGCGGCCGAGCGCCTGCGGCAGTTCATCGGCGACACGGCGCGTGTGACGGCTCTCCTCTATCCGCGGGTCACGGGCCCTGCTCAGGGCGAACTGTCGATCATACGGCTTCAGGCGGGCCTCTTTCCCGTGCCTCCGTTCCTGATCCCCGGGATGATCACGCAGCTGGGCTTCTCCACGGCGCCTGGCAACCCCAGAGCGATGATGGTGCCGGTACCGCCTGAGATCTCGGGCGTAAGCATCGTGGAGGACGAGTTGATCGTCCGCCGCTCGCAACCCTGAGCGATACATGGAGGTCAACGCTGAACGATACGGCACGGAAGGTGGCGACATGAAGGCGGAAGCCGCGGGGCCCGCTGCGGGCGCCACGAGCGATCGGAAGCAGGAGGCGGAAGCCGCCCGCTTCCTCAACCACATCGACGGCCGGTGGAGCGAGCCCGCCTCGGGCGACTTCCTCGAGAACCGAAACCCGGCCCGTAATTCGGAGCTGATCGGGCGCTTCCCGCTCTCCACGGCGGAGGATGTGGAGCGTGCGGTCGCCTCGGCGATCGAGGGCTTCGAGGAGTGGCGACGCGTGCCGGCTCCGGAACGCGGCGAGGCCCTGCGGCGGGCCGGCGACCTGATGGCGAGCCGCAAGGAGGAGCTCGCACGGGCCATGACGCGCGAGATGGGCAAGGTGCTGGAGGAGACGCGCGGCGACGTACAGGAGGCGATCGACACGGCCTACTACGCGTCCGGCGAGGGACGCCGGCTGTTTGGCCGCACCGTACCCTCGGAGCTGCGCGACAAGTGGGCGATGAGCTACCGCAGGCCGATCGGCGTCTTTGGCCTCATCACCCCCTTCAACTTCCCGATGGCGATCCCGAGCTGGAAGATCCTTCCCGCCCTGCTGTGTGGGAACGCGGTGGTCTTCAAGCCCGCCGCGGTCGTTCCACACTCCGCGCACCTGTTCGTCGAGATTCTACTCGAGGCGGGCGTGCCGCCTCGCTGCCTGCAGCTGGTCCAGGGGGCGGGCTCCAGGGTGGGCCGGGCCATCGTCGAGCACCCGGACGTGGCCGGCGTCTCGTTCACCGGATCCACGGAGATCGGGTCCGTGATCGGCGAGGCGTGTGGGCGGATGCACAAGCGGCTGTCGCTCGAGATGGGGGGGAAGAACGCGCAGATCGTGATGCCCGACGCGGACATGGACCTGGCGATAGAGGGCGTTCTGTGGGGCGCCTTCGGAACCACCGGCCAGCGCTGCACGGCCACGAGCCGGCTGCTCCTTCACCAGGCGATCCACGACGACTTTGTGGAACGCCTCGTGCGTGAGGCCGGTGCGCTGCGGCTGGGCGACGGCCTGGAGGGTGGGACAGACGTCGGCCCGATGATCCACGCCTACGCGCTCCAGACGGTGGAGCAGTACGTGGACATCGCCCGAGACGAGGGAGCCGAGGTCGTGTGCGGCGGAGCGAGGCCGGACGACGAAGCGCTTGCGGATGGGCACTTCTTCGAGCCCACCGTGCTTACCGGAGTGAGGC
>DAOVWI010000187.1 GCA_030636765.1 Gemmatimonadales bacterium | reverse complement strand
GTTCTACGCCTGGTTCTACCGGCTGCGCGAGCTGGTCGCCGCCGACGAGTACGAGGGGCAACCGTGGAAGACGTTCCCCCCCATGGTGCTGGTGCGGATCCTTGAAGAGGGTGGGGGGCCGTGGGTGGATGACGTACGCACAGACTCCGTGGAGACGCTGCTAGGGCTGGAGGAGATGGCGATTCGGGATGCGGTTCGGGCGACCGGTCTCCGTCCCTGGGGGGAGCTCCACTTCGAGCGATCGGTTCACGTGCTGGGCCGTTCACCATGGCTCGAGAGCCTGTTTCGGTTTGACATCGGGCCGTATCCGGCGCCCGGGGGGCCCCACACGGTCCGTCCCGATGACTACTCGCGCTGGAACGCCCTGGATTCCACGTCGTGGGTTCCGCCGTACGTCGGCGACTACGGGCCGTCGGAGCGTTTCGTGGCCGTCCTCGGCCCGGAGGGCAACCTCGGTTACTTCCTGCTGCCCACGGGTCAGAGCGGCAACCCGTTCAGCCCCCACTACCGAGACATGGCTCGGCGATGGAACGACCCGAAGCTGATCCCGGTTCCGCTCGAGCGCCAACAGGCGGAGGCCAGGGCGGTCCGGCGCGTTCAGCTCCTCCCGCTCTCCCGGTGAGCGGAACCCCCGATCGCCGGGTACGGTATGTCTTTTTGACCGGTCCGAAGGGGCCGGCTACCTTGACTTGCTAGAAGCGCGTAGCGGTATGAGCGATCCTGCCAGCATAGCCAGCGTCCGGGAGAAGATCGAGGATGTGCTCGCCTCGGTCAGACCCGCCATCCGCTCGGATGGTGGAGACGTGGAGCTTGTCGACTACGATGAGAAGGAAGGCCTCGTCCAGCTCCGTATGCTGGGTGCCTGCTACGCGTGTCCGATGTCGATGATGACGCTGAAGGCAGGGATCGAGCAGCGCCTGCGCATGCAGGTCCCCGGAGTGCGATCCGTCGAGGCCATCTGACACCCCCCATGGAGGACAAGCCCCGCCCAGCGGAGGTCTCGACGGACAAGGCGTCGGAGGCCTCGGCCTCGGACGGCCGGCGCAAGGGCCGCCGCTCGCTACCCATCGTCGGCTCGGGGGCGGGAAGCACGGGGCCGGCGCCTGAGGCCCCGCCGCGACCGCAGGGCATGCGGCCGACGGAGAGCGATCGGGCGTCAGCCTCCACGCATCCGCGAGATGCCGAGCGGTTGAAGGGGGTCCGGCACGTGATCGCGGTCAGCTCGGGTAAGGGGGGCGTCGGCAAATCGACAGTATCCACGAACCTGGCGGCAGCGTGGGCTGCGATGGGCCATCGGGTGGGCCTTCTGGATGCCGACATCTACGGTCCCGACATCCCGGCCATGTTCGGAGTCTTCGCCAAGCCCCGCATGCAGGAGGACCGAGTGATTCCGCTGGAGGCGCACGGCGTGAAGCTGATGAGCCTCGGCTTTCTGGTGGACGAAGACACGCCTGCCATCTGGCGAGGCCCGATCATCATGGGAATCGTCCGCCAATTCCTCCAGCAGGTGGATTGGGGAGAGCTGGATTACCTGATCGTCGACCTCCCCCCGGGCACCGGCGATGCGCAGCTCTCGCTTTGCCAGCTGGTGCGGGTGTCGGGAGCGGTCATGGTGACGACACCTCAGGACGTAGCCGTGGGCGGGGTGTTGAAGGGCATCCGGATGTTTCAGACGCTCGAGGTACCTGTGATCGGGGTGGTCGAGAACATGCGGAGCTTCGTTTGCCCGACTTGCGAGAGCGTGCACGATATCTTCGGGTCGGGTGGAGGTGAGAAGCTGGCGGCCACGCTCGATCTGCCGTTTCTCGGCGCGATTCCGCTCGGCATGAGCGTGCGAGAGCAGGCCGATCGTGGCGTGCCGAGCGTGATCGGCACGCCCGACTCTCCCGAAGCCGTCGCGTTCCGGCACGTCGCACAGACCGCGTCAGAGCGGATCGCCGAGCTGGAACCCGAGCTCGCCTGAAGCGCCGCTGAAGAACCGCAGCAGGTCGCTGAGGAACCGTGGTGGGCCGCGCGCGTGAGGGCCACACCGTAGCGGTAGATCCCACACGCGGCGCTGTCGGGCCGGCGGTCCTTCGGCTGGCCGGCCCCGTGGTCGCCGCCGGCGTGCTCGAGACGTCCTTCAACCTCGTCGACACGTTCTGGGTCGGACGGGGGCTCGGCGCCACGGCCCTGGCTGGCGTTGCGACCGGGGGCTTCGTGGTGTGGATCGTCCTCGCGGCCGCCTCGCTGCCGATGGTGGGCCTGACCGCGGTGGCCAGCCGGCGGCACGGTGAGGGCGCCAGGGGCGCGGCGGCCGGCGCCGCATACCAGGCCCTCTGGCTCGGCCTCGGTATGGCGGTGGTGATCGGCGCCGCCGGCCTTGGGGGGCTGGGAGCCCTCTTCGCGCTGATGGGGACGCCCTCGGACGTGACCGCTGAGGGCGCGAGCTACCTGGCGGTCTATCTCGCCGGCGTGCCGCTCGTCTTCAGCTACTTCGTTCTCGAGGCGGCTTTCCGCTCCGCCGGGGACACGCGAACGCCCCTCCTCATCCTGCTGCTCTCGGTGAGCCTGAACTTCATCCTCGATCCTCTTCTGATCTTCGGACCCGGGCCGATCCCCGCGATGGGCGTCGAGGGAGTGGCGGCGGCCACGCTTGCGACGCGAGCCCTCGGCTGCGCGATCGGGTTTCCCCTCCTGGCACGCCGAGGCCTCATCGCTCGCGTGAGGCTCGACCCAGCACTGATCCGGAGGATCGCTCGCATCGGGGCTCCGCTGGCCGTCAGCGGAGTGGTCTTCTCCGTCGTCTATATGGTGCTGGCCCGGATAACGGCGCCGTTCGGTACCGCGGCTCTTGCGGCACTCGGCGTCGGCCACCGTATCGAGGCCGTCAGCTACACGGTCTGTATCGGGTTCGGTGCGGCGGCAGCCACCGTGGTCGGCCAAAACCTGGGCGCAGGAAAGAGAGACCGGGCCGTGCGGGCCGGCCGGGCGGCCACCCTGTACGCGGTTTACTTCACGCTCCTGGCCGGTGCGCTCTTCCTGCTCCTACCGGGGGAGCTGATCGGTCTGTTCTCCCCGGATCCGGCCGTGATCCGGCTGGGCGCCGGGTACCTGATGATCGTCGCTGCGGCGCAGCCGTTCATGGCTCTCGAGCTGGTCCTGGAGAGCGGAATGGCCGGAGCCGGTTACACGGCGCGGCCGATGCTCGCTTCCGTGTTGCTCACGGGCCTGCGTGTGCCCCTCGCCCTGTGGCTCTCATCGATATTGGGCGTGGTCGGCATCTGGTGGTCGATCGCCGGAACGGGGATCGCGCGTGGGGCCGCCATGGGGGCATTCTGGAGGACGGGAGCGTGGCGGCGGAGCCGAGTGTGACGAGGCGCGAATGGCGGCGGAGCCCAGTGTGAGTGTGATGAGGCGCAAATGGCGGTGATAACCCTGACGACGGACTTCGGGTCGGCGGATGGCTATGTCGGCGAGGTGAAAGGCGTGCTCGCCACCCGAGCTCCCGGCGCCGCGCTGATCGACATAGCCCACGAGGTCGCGTCCGGAGATGTGCGCGGTGCGGCCTGGATCCTCCGGCGGATCTGGACGCGCTTTCCGGCCGGGACGATCCACCTTGCGATCGTGGACCCCGGCGTGGGCGGCGAGCGTCTCCCGATCGTCGCGCGCTCCGCCGATCGGTGGTTCGTCGGTCCCGACAACGGCCTTATGACCGTGGTGGACCGGGTGCACACCGTCAGAGAGGCCCGGCGGATCCTAGCGGAAAAGGGAGAGCGGCCGCTCTCCGATACGTTCCACGGCCGTGATGTGTTCGCGCCGGCCGCCGCCCACCTCGCCGCCGGCAAGTCGCCCGACGAGATTGGCCCGCCCGTCGAGCC
>DAOVWI010000016.1 GCA_030636765.1 Gemmatimonadales bacterium | reverse complement strand
TTTCGCGGATCGCGCTGAGCCGCTCCAGCCCGCCGCCGGATCGCCCGTTCGCGTACGTGGAGAAGGTGTTCGGGCGGATCCAGGTGATGACGGCGGCGTACGTGGCCTTCGCGCACGGCGCCAACGACGTGGCGAACGCCGTGGGGCCGCTGGCCGCCGTGATCCAGATCGGTACGCTGGGCGCGCTCCCGGAGGCGGTGCCGGTTCCCACCTGGATTCTGGCTCTGGGGGCGGTCGGTATCGTGATCGGCCTGGCGACATGGGGGTATAAGGTGATCGCGACGGTGGGCTCGAAGATCACCGAACTGACCCCCACGCGGGGCTTCAGCGCCGAGTTCGGGGCCGCCACCACTGTGCTCCTGGCGTCCCGCCTCGGCATGCCGATCTCGACGACGCACACCCTGGTGGGTGCCGTGATCGGCGTGGGCCTGGCGCGCGGTATCGGCGCCCTGAACATGCGAATCGTCGGGCGCATCGTGAACTCGTGGCTCGTGACCCTGCCCGCGTCGGCGGTGTTCTCGGCGCTTCTGTTCATGGCGCTGCGGGCAATCTTTACCTGACCGGGATGACCCGACCGGGATGAACCCGCGGATCCAGATTCTTCCCGATCACGTTGCGAACCAGATCGCGGCCGGTGAGGTCGTGGAGAGGCCCGCCTCCGTGGTGAAGGAGTTGGTGGAGAACGCCCTCGACGCGGGGGCGAGCCGGATCGACGTCTCCCTCCGCAACGGGGGGAAGACCGAGATCCGCGTGGCCGATGACGGTTGCGGGATGAGCCGGGAGGATGCGCTCCTGGCGCTCGACCGGCACGCCACGAGCAAGATCCGCCACGCCGAAGACCTCCAGCGGATCTCGTCTTTCGGCTTCCGGGGCGAGGCGCTCCCGTCCATCGCGGGGGTGAGTCGCTTCGTGCTGGAGACCGCGGCCGAAGGGGGCTCGGGGACGCGAATACGGGTCGTCGGAGGCCGGATGAAGGGCGCCGACGAGATCGCCCGCCGGAGAGGGACGACGGTCACCGTGTCGGGGCTGTTCGGGAACGTGCCCGCCCGCGCCGCCTTCCTGCGCAGCGCGGCGGCCGAGACCCGGGCGGCGAGCGATGGGCTTACGGTGCTGGCTCTCTGCAACCTCCCGGTGGGCTTCGGCCTGCGCTCCAACGATCGCGAACTGCTGGCTCTGGCGCCGGCGGGCCTGCGCGAGCGCGTGGCCGACGTCTGGGGGGAGGCGGAGGCCGATTCGATGCTTGACGTTGACTGGTCGGATGGCGAGTCGCGGCTGGCGGGGCTCATCCAGCGTCCGGACGCGGCCCGCACGGGCCGCCGTCGTTCTACCTTCGTGAACGGCCGGCCGTTCAGGGATCGCGGCCTCGGCCGGCTCGTGGACGAGGCGTATCGGACGACGATCGCGCCCGAACTCCGGCCCGACTTCCTTCTGTACCTGAGCGTGCCGCAGGAGGCCGTGGATGTGAACGTTCACCCCTCCAAGACCGAGGTACGTTTCCGCGACCGCCCGCGGGTCGAGCGAGCGCTGATGGAGGCCGTGCGCGTCCGTCTCGGACGCATCAGCAGCGCGCCGGAGCTTGGGCGGGAGCCGTCCCAGGGCGCGGCGCCCGGCCCCAGAGAGCCGGCGGTCCGCGAGGGGACTGGGCCCGGCCAGTTCGCGCTCTTCGTGACCGAGGCGGAGGCGGGAGCGGAGACGGACGAAGAGGCAGCCGGCGGTGGGACCGTCCCGCTCACCGCGCCCGTTCGACCTGAGCTGAATCAGCTGCACAACACGTACATCCTCGCCGCAACACGCCGCGGGCTCTTGATCATCGACCAGCACTCGGCCCACGAGCGCGTGCTGTTCGAAGAGCTGATGGGCCGCTTCAGAGAGTCGGGCGGGCACGCGCAGCGGCTGCTGTTTCCGCTCACGCTGAGGCTCTCGCCCGCAGAGTACTCGGCCGTCGAGGAGCTGGCGCCCCTGCTGAACCGTGTCGGTTTCGAGGTGGAGCCGTTTGGCGATCGTACGGTCATCGTGAGGTCCAGCCCCAACCCGCACGCCCACTTCGACGCGGAGCGCTGCTTCAGCGAGATGATCCACGAGTTGGCCGAAGGCTCGCCTCTCGTGGATGCCGCCGGGAATCAGCACGAGCGGATCGCCAAGAGCCTGGCGTGCAAGGGCGCGATCAAGGCCGGGCAACCTCTCTCGCACGACGAGATGGCCGATCTCTTTGATCGGCTGTTCGCGACGGAGCTCCCGGGCCATGACGTGCACGGCCGTCCCACGGTCGTCCGGCTCACCCTGGAGGAGCTGGGACGCCGGTTCGGGAGGGCCTGAGCGGCGGGATGGGGTGAGCGGCGCGACGGCACCCTCGGCTCTCGCCGTCGTGGGGGCCACGGCCACGGGCAAGACGGAGCTGGCGTTGGCCCTCGCCCTGCGCCTGGGTGGTGAGATCATCGGGCTCGACAGCCGGCAGGCGTACCGCGGCCTCGCGGTCGGAACGGCGGCCCCGGAATCCGGGCAACTGCAGTCCGTTCCTCACCACGGGATAGGGTTCCTGGACCCGCGCGAGTCGTACAGCGCCGGCCACTTCGCGCGCCTCGCCCGACGCTGGATCCGGCAGATTCGCGATCGTGACCGGGTTCCGATCCTGGCCGGCGGAACGGGGTTCTTCCTTCGGGCGCTTCTGGAACCGGTGTTCGAGGAACCGCCGCTGGCTGCCGAGAGCCGGAGGCGGCTGAGGGAGTGGCTGGAGGATCAGCCGGCCGAGCTGGTCGGCCGCTGGGCCGGTCGCCTGGATCCGGAGCGGGTGGCGAGCCTGGAGGTGTTGGATCGCCAGCGTGCGGGTCGGGCGATCGAGCTCGCTCTTCTGTCGGGCCGGGGGCTGAGCTGGTGGTACCGCCACGGCGAGCCCGAGGCGCGTCCCGTCCCGATGCTCGTGTACGGCCTGGGGCTTCCTCCGGAGGTCCATCGCCAGCGAATTCGCCGGCGCGTGGAACGCCTCGTTGACGGGGGGTGGCTCGAGGAGGTGCGCGGGCTGCGGGAGGCAGGCGTGTCGCTGGATGCCCCTGCGCTGGGCGCCGTGGGCTATCGGGAGATGGAGGCGCTCCTGGCCGGGGAGCTGGAGCGGGATGCGGCGGTCGCGGAGATCGTGCGTCTCACGTGGGGCTACGCGCGCCGGCAGCGGACGTGGTTTCGGCATCAGCTTCCCGGGCTCCGCTGGCTGGACGCCACCGTTGCGATCGACGAGCTTGCCGGGCGGGTGGCGGAGGAGTGGGCGGCAGCGGACCGAGACGGCGGGCGATGATAGGGAGGATGGAGAGATGAAGATCGGGATCACCTGCTATCCGACCTTCGGGGGCTCCGGTGCCGTAGCGACCGAGCTCGGCCTTCAGCTCGCCGATCGCGGGCACGAGATCCACTTCATCTCCTACGCTCAGCCGTTTCGGCTCGTCCACTTCCACGAGGGTCTCTTCTTCCACGAGGTGGAGGTCAACCGCTATCCGCTCTTCGAGTACCCTCCGTACTCGCTGGCGCTGGCCGTCTCGATGCACGAGGTCGCCCGCCGGCACGAGCTCGACCTGTTCCATGTGCACTATGCGATTCCGCACGCGACCACGGCGTGGATCGCCAGGGAGATGTTGAGGGACGAAGGGAGCGACATAAAGCTGGTCACCACTCTCCACGGCACCGACATCACCCTCATCGGGCAGGATCCGTCGTACTGGTCGATCACGAAGTTCTCGATCGAGCGGTCGGACGGGCTGACGGCGGTCTCGGAGTACCTGCAGAAGGTGACCTACGAGGCCTTCGAGTGCGCCAAGTGTGCGATCCGGGTGATCCCCAACTTCATCGATCCGGCCGTATACCAGCGGGCGATCTACGACTGCCAGCGCGACGCGCTCGCTGCGCAGGGGGAGAAGATCGTGATGCATATATCGAACTTCAGGAAGGTGAAACGCGTCGAGGATGTCGTGCGGATCTTCGACCGGATCGCGCGGAAGGTTCCGGCGCGCCTCGTGCTGGTGGGAGACGGACCCGAGCGGCCGCTGGCGGTTGATCTGGCCCAGGAGCTGGGCCGCGAGGAGCAGGTGCTCTTCCTGGGCAAGATCGAGTCGGTGGCCGAGCTCCTCGCCTGCGCGGACCTCTTCCTGCTCCCGAGCGAGGAGGAGTCCTTCGGGCTTGTCGCCCTGGAGGCGATGGCGACGGGAGTGCCGGTGGTCGGAAGCTCCGGGAGTGGGCTGAGGGAGGTGGTGATCGACGGGTTGACCGGCCGGCTCCACCCGGTCGGCGACGTGGAGTCCATGGCGGAGAGCTCGGTGGAGCTTCTCACCGATTCCGATCTCTGGAAGCGCGTCTCGGAGGCTGCCCGCACGTCGGCGGTGGAGAGGTTCTCGGCCGAGCGTATCGTGCCGATCTACGAGAGCTTCTACGATGAGGTGCTGGGGGAGGGCACGTGAGCCCGATCGAGGCCGCGCTGCTCGGGCTCCTCCAGGGGCTCACCGAGTTCCTCCCCGTCTCCAGCAGCGGCCACCTCGTTTTGGGGCAGGCGCTTCTAGGTCTCGAGCTGCCGGGCGTTGGGTTAGAGGTCTCGCTCCACGTCGCCACGCTCTTCGCGGTGCTGTGGGTGTATCGGCGGCGGGTGGCCTCGCTGACGTTGGGTCTTTTCCGCGCGGAACGGGAGGCGGTGATCTATGTGGGCCTGCTCGCGCTCGCCTCGCTCCCCGCCGCCGCCGCGGGGATCCTGGCTCGGCCCCTCCTCGAGGACGCGTTCGAGCGCCCGGCGCTCGTGGCGGCCCTCCTTCTGGTGAGCGGGGCTTTCGCGTGGTCGATCGGCCGGTCGGCCCGGGAGGAGCGGGCCGGGCAGGCGCGGCGCGACCGGCCGGGGCCGGTCGGGGCGATAGCGGTGGGCGTCGCTCAGGCGTTCGCTATCCTTCCCGGCATCTCCCGCTCCGGCAGCACGGTGGCGGTCGGCTCCCGGACGGGAGTGGAAGTGGTCCGGATGGCCGAGTTCTCATTCCTGCTCTCGGTTCCGGCCGTGGGCGGCGCGGCGCTCCTTCAGGCCACGCACCCGGCCGGTGCGGCCGGAGGGATCGGCTGGTTCGCGCTCGCCGTCGGGTTTGCGGTCGCCCTGGTCACCGGTGTGCTTGCGATCCGGCTTTTCCTGCGAGCGCTGAGTGCCGGGCACTTCGGCTGGTTCGCCTATTACTGCTGGCTGCTCGGCGGTGGGTACCTGCTTGCAGCGGCCGCGCTTCCGGGCCTGAGGTGAGTTGGTGAACGAGCGGGCGGTGCTCGCCGAGGAGGCTCTGGTGACGGCGGCGATCGCCGAGGACGTGGGAGCGGCCGACTGGACGACGCGCTGGACGGTGCGTGAGGGCACGGCGGGAAGGGCCGAGATCGTGGCTCGGGCCGCCGGGGTGGTTGCCGGAACGCGGCCGGCCGAGGCGGTGTTCCGGCAGCTGGAGCCCGCCATGCGGGTCCGCTGGGATCGCGTGGATGGAGACCGGGTCCGGCCTGGGGAAACGGTGGCCAAGGTGAGGGGCGAGCTCGGTGCCATGCTGACCGGGGAACGGACGGCGCTCAACTTCCTTGGCCGGCTTTCGGGCGTGGCCACGCTTGCCTCTCGGTACGTGGATGCCGTGCGCGGGAGCGGGTGCCGAATCGTCGACACCCGGAAGACCACGCCGGGGTGGCGGCGGCTGGAGAAGGAGGCCGTCGCGGCGGGCGGCGCCGGCAACCACCGGGCCGGGCTGTACGACATGGTCCTGCTCAAGGAGAACCACATCCGCGCGGCCGGAGGCATCGGACCAGCTCTGGACGTGGTGATCGGGCGAGCCGACGAGAGAGGCCTGGAGGTCGAGGTGGAGGTGACGAGCCTCGATGAGCTGCGGGAGGTGCTGAGTCGCTCGCCGCCCGGGCGACCCGATCGAATCCTCCTGGACAACATGCCTTTCCAGGTGCTCGAAGCAGCCGTTCGAGAGGTCCGCGCCACCGAGCCGCCGATACCCTTGCTCGAGGCATCGGGAGGCGTCACCCTTGACTCGGTGCGTCGGATCGCCGAGAGCGGTGTGGACATGATCTCCGTGGGAGCTCTTACCCACTCCGCTCCGGCGCTCGATCTTTCGCTTCTCGTACGCTCATGAGCGCGCGTCGGCGACTCACGGGGAAGGGCAGGGGATGACCGCGAGGCAGGTTTCGAAGTGGGCCGGGCACACCGCCGCCGGACTGCGCCGCCGGTGGAAGCGCCAGTCCGTGTATCTGTTCGGCAAGGTCGGCTCGACCAACGACGAGGCCAAGCGCCTGGCGGAAGAGGAGACTCCCTCCGGGACGATCGTGCTCGGCCGGGAGCAGACGGGCGGGCGCGGCCGGGAGCGGAGGGTGTGGTACTCGCCGCCCGACGCCGGCGTCTACCTGAGCATGGTGTTCCGGCCGACGCGCGTGGAGAACCCGCTGCTGTTGCCCGTGCTTGCCGGACTCGGCGTAGTGCACAACCTGGACACGAGCTTCCGGGGCCTTTCCCCGGGTCTCAAGTGGCCGAATGACATCTACGCCGGCGACCGGAAGTGCGGCGGCATCCTCACGGAGGCCGCCTGGTCCGACGATGCGCCCCGGTACCTGATCGTGGGGGTCGGCATCAATGTGAAGCCGCTGTCCGACGCGTTGCCCGCCGAGGTTCTCGCCGACGCCACGTCGCTGGAGGAACAGCTCGGGGAGGTCGTCGATCCGGTCCGCGTGGCCGACGCGATCGTGGCCGGCCTCGAGATGCATCTTTCAGATCCGGCCGCGTCCCTGGACACGAAGGCCCTCGATCTGGTCGATCACTACGACTGGTTGCGTGATAGGCGCATCAGCTTGCTCCCGGATGGGAGCGAAGTCCCGACCACCGGAGTCTCGGTGGGGATCGCCCCCGACGGGGCTCTCCTGTTCCGCCCGGATCGAGGAGCCCTGCGGCGAGTCCAGCGTGGCACCGTGGTGCCGGAGCGGGCGGCGCTCGCGAAAGAGTCGGGCGAGGCGTGATTCTCACGATCGACGTGGGCAATACCGAGACCGTCCTCGGTCTTTTTCGGGGGACCGAGCACGTGCGCTCCTGGCGGCTCGCCACGGAGCGGCGACGCACTGCGGATGAGCTGGCCATGCTCGTGGAGGGGCTGCTCGCCGGGGCGGCTCGGGGAGATGGGCGGCCCGGGCGGGCCATGGTGGCTTCGGTGGTTCCGGTGCTCGACCGCGTCTGGCAGGGCGTCTGCGATTCGCTGGGAATCGAGCTTTCGTTCCTGCGGGTCGAGCATGCCAGGCGCCTGCCGATCCAGGTTGACGTGGACGAACCGTCGGAGGTGGGGGCGGACCGTCTCGCCAACACGCTGGCGGTGGCCGAGCTGAAACGGAACGCGATCGTCGTGGACCTGGGCACGGCGACGACCTTCGACTGCATCAGCGCCGAGGGCGTGTTCCTGGGTGGGGTGATCGCGCCGGGTCCGCGCGCCGGCATGGAGCGTCTCGCGCAGACCGCCTCGAAGCTCATGCAGGTGGAGATCGCGTCACCCGAGCGGGTGATCGGCCGTAACACGGTCGCGTGTCTTCGCTCGGGCGTCTTCTACTCGGTCGTCGAGACGATCGACGGAATCGTGCGGCGGATTCTGGCGGAGTGGGAGCCCGAGGCTCCGCTGGTGATAGGCACGGGCGGCCTGGTGGAACTGATCGTGCCGCACTGCCGGACGATCGAGTGTGCCGACGCCCATCTGACGCTAAGGGGTCTCGCGATCGCCGCCCAGCACCTTTTCTGATGGCCGGGTTTCCGGTGATGGTCGGATCTCCGGCCCGCGTGGCGGGGATGCGGCTCGCGGCCCTGGCGTGCGCAGCGGGCGCGCTCGCGCCGTCGGCCCTGTACGCGCAGGAAGCCGAGTTGGCCGGGTTCGGCGCGGTGGCCGCCCAGGAGGAGCTTCGTTACGAGGCGGCGCTGCTCGCGGAAATCCATCCCGACACCATCGCGCGGTGGGCGCGTGCGTTGGGCGCTAGCTCGCACGTGGCGGGAACGCCCGCCCAGCGGGCGACGCGCGACTCCGTGCTGGCGTGGCTTTCCCGCGTGGGGATGGAGGTGCGCTCCGACACGCTGATCGCGTACCTGCCGCAGCCGATCCAGGTGGCCGTGCAGCGTCTCTCCCCGGACCCGAAGGACCTGCAGCTCGCCGAAGGCCACATCTCCGAGGCGGGTCCCCCCGGCCGCGATCCCTTCGCCGTCTTCAACGCGTACAGCGGGTCGGCGGACGTCGAGGGCGAGGTCGTGTACGTGAGCTACGGATTGCCCGACGACTATCGCGTGCTGGACTCGCTTGGCGTACAGGTCGACGGGAAGATCCTGGTAGCGCGCTACGGCCGGTCGTTCCGGGGCATCAAGGTGCGGGAGGCGGAGCGGCGAGGTGCGGTCGGGCTCATCCTCTACTCGGATCCGGCCGATGATGGGTACCGGAAGGGAGACGTCTACCCGGAGGGCCCGATGCGGCCGGCGCACGGGGTGCAGCGAGGGAGCATCCTGAACGGATCGGGCGACCCCTCGACTCCCGGGTGGCCCTCGCTGCCGGATGCTCCGCGCCTGGAAGAGGCGGAGATGACCGGCATCGCCCGGATCCCGGTCGTGCCTCTCTCCCACGCCTCCGCGGCCGAGCTACTCGAAGAGCTCGGCGGAGCCGCGGCACCCAAGGGGTGGCAAGGGGCGCTTCCGTTTCACTATCACACGGGACCGGGTCCGGTCCGGGCGCGGGTGTCCGTGCGAACGGAGCAGGGAAGCGAGGCCCTTCACCCGATCTTCAACACGATCGCCGTCGTCCGCGGCGTCGAGTTCCCCGACGAGTGGGTGGTGGTGGGCGCACACCGGGACGCCTGGGGGCCCGGCGCGCGCGACAACGTGAGTGGGACATCGAGCGTGCTCGCGGCCGCACAGGCGTTCGCGCTCGCCGCCCGGGCAGGGCTCAGCCCCCGTCGCACCGTCCTCTTCGCCACGTGGGATGCCGAGGAGTGGGGTCTGGTAGGCTCGACCGAGTGGGTGGAGGCGCACGCCGCGGAGGTGAGGGCATCCGTCGTGGCGTACCTGAACCAGGACGGGGCGGCGGGGGGCCCGAACTTCTCGGCGTCCGCGACGCCGGAGCTCAAGTCACTGTTGCGAAGCGCCGCGTCGGCCGTGGAGAGCCCGGATGGCGAGGGGTCCGTGCTCGCGGGTTGGGGCCGGCAAACCACACGACGTGTGCCTGAGGATTCGACGAGCCGGCAGCCCCCGCGCGTGGGGGACCTGGGCGGCGGATCGGATCACGTGCCGTTTGTCCAAACGGCCGGCATACCGGGCGCGAGCTTCGGCTTCGCCGGCCCCGGCGGCGTGTATCATTCGGCGTACGACACGGCGGACTGGATGGAGCGTTTCGGGGACCCCGGGTATGCGCGCCACGCCGCGTCGGCCTCGATTCTCGCCGTGATGGCTGCCCGACTCGCCAACGCCGAGCTCCTGCCGTACGACTTCGTGAGCCTGGCGGCCGATCTCGAGAAGCGGGTGGGCGAGCTGGCTTCAGCGCTCCCACGGATGGACGGTGATGCGGTCGGAGTCGAGGAGGAAGGTGCGGTAGAGGAGCTGCGAGGACAGGTGATCCGGCTGAGCGAAGAGGCCGCGCTCCTCGATTCCGTGTCCTTCTTCGCCCTGGCCGAGGGGGTGGCTCCGGAGACGCTGCAGCGGGCCAACCTCCACATGCGAGCGGCGGCCATGGCCTTCGTCTCCGAGGGTGGCATCCCGGGTCTCCCCCGGATCCGTGGGCTGCTCTATGCGACCGATCCGGATGATGGGTACGCCACGCTGGCCCTTCCGAGCATCCGTCTCGCGCTGCGAGGGGAAGATGAGGCGGAGCTCGCCCGCCGATTGGAGGAGTTTCATGTCCGGCTCGTTGCGGCGACCACACAGATGGTTGCCGCCCGGGAGATCCTGCGAGAGCGGGTATCCGGCTCCGGGCTCCCGGCGCTAAAGCCCGAGCGTTAAAGCCCGAGCGCTAGGGTCCGAGCGTCAGATTCCAAGCGCTAGCTGCTCTTGACGCGCGAGCGGATCTCCTCCGCCTTGTCGGGCTTGAGCATTCGCAGGATCAGATATCCGATCATCAGGACGAACGCGATCTTGAGGACCAGCAAGAACAGCGGGGCTACCAGCGCGGTGACCAGCCCGAAGGCGATCATCCCACCGACGCCGACCGCGAAGAGCACGAAGAGCGAGCGTATCATGTTGTCCTCCCTACCTTGTATTTCGCTTCCGTCCTACGGCTGCCGTACAGGGCGAGCCGCTCCCTGATCCTTACGGGGCGAGCAGAGCGGAGGTTTCATCCGGTTTACGGGGCTCGAACGTAACGGTGCTACGTAATGGAACAAGGGCTTGCGGATCGGGTTAGCACTCACCACTTTGGAGTGCTAACAACCGCAGTCAAGCGAAGAGTTCTCGGGCCGGGAGAGGCCCGGGCTCGCGGGAATCTTAGGAATCCGTGAACTCAACCGATTCAAGCACCGGAGGTCAGGTCATGGCAACAGCAACCAAGACGAAGGCGAAGGTTAAGCCGCTCGCGGACCGCGTAGTGGTGGAGCCTCTCGAGGAGAGCGAGGAGATGCGGGGCGGGCTCTACATCCCCGACACCGCCAAGGAGAAGCCGCAGCAGGGGACCGTGGTCGCGGTCGGCCCGGGCCGGCTCTCGGACGAGGGCGAGCGGATGCCCGTGGAGCTCGAGACGGGCCAGCGGATCCTGTATGGCAAGTACTCGGGCACGGAGGTCACGATCGATGGGCAGGATCTGCTCATCATCAAGGAGAGCGACGTCCTGGCGGTCCTCGGATAGCCTGTCGCTGCTTAGGCGGGCTCGGCGCACGGGCGCCGGCCCTCCGAATTCGAAAGCGAGACGTCTGGGACGTCCCAGCAAGACATCGAAGAGAAACACTCGAAGGGAGTAAACAGCGATGGCAAAGGATCTCGAATTTGACACTGCCGCGCGCCAGCGCCTCAAGGCCGGCGTCGACAAGCTGTCCAGGGCGGTAAAGATCACGCTCGGGCCCAAGGGGCGGAACGTGATTCTGGAGAAGAAGTTCGGAAGCCCGACCATCACCAAGGATGGTGTCACGGTCGCCAAGGAGATCGAGCTCGAGGATCCGGTCGAGGATCTCGGCGCGAAGATGGTCAAGGAAGTCGCGACGAAGACCTCGGACGCCGCGGGTGATGGCACCACGACAGCCACGATCCTGGCGCAGTCCATCTTCCAGGAGGGGCTCAAGAGCGTCACTGCGGGGGTGAATCCGATGGCGCTCAAGCGTGGCATCGATGCCGCCGTGGAGAAGGTCGTTGAGAACCTCCACGAGATCTCGGTGGATACCACGGGCAAGAAGGAGATCGCCCAGGTCGCGACGATCTCGGCGAACAGCGATCGGGTCATCGGGGACCTCATCGCAGACGCGATGGAGAAGGTCGGCAAGGACGGCGTTATCACCGTCGAAGAGGCGAAGGGCCTCGAGACGACGATGGAGACGGTGGACGGCATGCAGTTCGACCGCGGCTACCTCTCGCCGTACTTCGTGACCGATCCCGAGAAGATGGAGGTCGTGCTCGAGGATGCGCTCATCCTGATCCACGACAAGAAGGTCTCCTCGATGAAAGACCTCTTGCCGGTCCTCGAGAAAGTCGCCCAGATGGGCAAGACCCTGCTCATCATCGCGGAGGACATCGAGGGCGAGGCACTTGCCACGCTGGTGGTCAACAAGCTGCGCGGCACGCTGAAGGTGGCGGCCGTCAAGGCTCCCGGCTTTGGTGACCGGCGCAAGCAGATGCTCCAGGACATCTCGATCCTGACCGGCGGTCAGGTGATCAGTGAGGAGCTCGGCTTCAAGCTGGAGAACGCCGTGGTCAGCGACCTGGGCGAGGCAAAGCGGATAGTCATCGACAAGGACGACACGACGATCGTCGACGGCGGTGGGGATACCGACAAGATCAGGGGCCGGATCAACGAGATCAAGGTCGCGATCGATAAGTCCACGTCTGACTACGACACCGAGAAGCTGCAGGAGCGGCTGGCCAAGCTGGCCGGCGGCGTCGCGGTGATCAACGTCGGCGCGGCCACCGAGACCGAGATGAAGGAGAGGAAGGCCCGTGTGGAGGATGCGCTGCACGCAACCAGGGCCGCGGTCGAGGAGGGGATCGTTCCGGGCGGCGGAGTGGCGCTGCTCTGGGCCCAGAAGAGCCTCGCGGACATCAAGAGGCGCGACCGCGATGAGGACATCGGCGTCGGGATCGTTCGGCGTGCCCTGGAGGAGCCGATCCGCCAGATCGTGCAGAACGCGGGCGCCGAGGGTGCGATCGTCGTCGAGCGGGTGCGCGAGAAGGACGACCTGAACTATGGGTACAACGCGCAGACCGACAAGTACGAGAACCTGGTAAAGTCCGGGGTCATCGATCCGACGAAGGTGACGCGTACGGCTCTGCAGAACGCCGCGTCGATCGCGGGTCTGCTGCTCACGACCGAGGCAGTGGTCGTGGAGCACCCCGAGGAGAGTCAGAACGGCGGCATGCCCGACATGGGCGGCGGCGGCGGCATGGGCGGGATGTACTAAGCCCGGACGTCACGCTGTCCCAAGGGACTGCCTTCGGGCGGTCGAGAGAGCCCGGTTGAAAGGCCGGGCTCTTCTTGTGTGAGGCCAGCGACGGATTCCATCGGCTCGCCGGCGGACGCTTGCCGCCTCGACGTGGCTCGGCAAGCTTTGCCCAGCGCTCACTCTCTGATGGAGGTGTCGACATGAGGGTTCGCATCCCCCTGCCTGGGGCCATCTCCGTGCTTGCGGCCATCGCCCTGCTCGCGCTCTCCGTGCTCCCCGAGCCCGCTGCGGCCCAGCAGCCCGACAGCTCGGATGCCGGTGCCGGGCAGGAGGTGATGCTCGCCGACCAGTTCTTCGACGCGGACGGCGTGCGCATCCGCTACGTGGACGTCGGAGAGGGAGATCCGGTGATACTGCTGCATGGTTTCGCCCTCGATGTCGAGATGAACTGGGCGTCGACCGGGCTGTTGGAGTCACTGCCCGGTGAGTTCCGGCTCATCGCTCTCGACCTTCGCGGACATGGAAGGAGCGACAAGCCCGGCGAGTCCGACGGGTACGGCCCGGAGTTCGTGAACGATGTCCTGAGGCTGATGGACCACGTTGGAATCGCGCAGGCGTACGTGGTGGGCTATTCGATGGGTGGGCGAATCGCGCTAAAGCTCGTCACGGAACACCCGGACCGTGTTCGCGCCGCCGTCCTCGGGGGCTCCGGTTGGGCTCCTCCGGGCACTCCGCCGCCGGCCGAGATCCGTGGATGGATCCCCGGACTTCAGGCGGTGGTGGAGGGGGAGGGAAGTGTGACGGAGGTGCTATGGCAGCCCGGTTGGCCAGAGCCCCCGCTCGAGTGGCGAGCCGCGCTCGACGCGAACGATGCCGGGGCGCTCGCGGCCGTTCTGCTGAGTCTGGAGGGGCTTTCCGTTGCCGAAGCCGCCCTTCGGGATAGCCCGGTTCCCATCCTGGCGGTCGTGGGTGAAGACGACTTCGCGCGGCCCGACGTCGATGCGCTGGCAGCCGTCAGACCGGACGTGACGGTGGTGCTGCTCCCGGGAAGCAATCACGCAACCGCGCTGGTGGACCCGGGGCTCGAGCAGGCCGTGCTCAGCTTTCTAAGAGCCCAACGGTAGGTCTAGGAGCCTGTCCGAGTAATGAGGTGCGGCCGCGCGCAGGGGTCTTGCGGGGCTCAGACCAGGAACGACGAGGAGTCGATGCCGGGTGCATCGTCGACGAGGAGTGACGAAGTATGAGCTCGCAACCCCCCTGCGCCCTTTGGGTTACGGCGGCGAGGGGCCAGCTTCTTCGTTGGCGCTCCTCCCCGATGCTACGGCATCGCGTTCGTCGCGCCGCCTCGAATCTGATACCCTCGGCGCTCGTAACGCGGCTCGCTCCATTACTCGGACAGGCTCCTTAGCCGTCGCCGTCGACTCGGGTCCAGGTGTAGGCGAACCCGTCGCAGCAGGGGTCGATGAGGATCAGGCGGCCCTCCAGATCGAAGCTCACCTCCTGCTCCTCAAAGCCGAAGATCGGGTCTGAGTAGCGGAGACGAGGCGAAACGAACTCGTCTACCAGATCCTGAGCCGGCAGGAGCTCGAAGCTCGCAACGCGCTCGGAAACGCCGTTCCTGAACAGCTCGATGCGGTTGGGCCGCGTGATCAGGAGCCGCCTCGTGAAGCCTTCCGTCTCAGGTGTGATCACCGAGCCGGCGATGCCGCCCTCCGCCTCGACCCACTCCCATGTGCCGAAAAGCCGTGCTTCGACGGTCGGCTCGACGGGGTTCGAGCCGCACGCCGTTGGGGAGATGATCAGCACGGCGATCATGCTGGCGCGCATCGACGGGATGCGATCGGTCATCATGCACCCTACTACACACCGATGCCCCTCCGTGTGTCAGAGACCGCAAATAAGTCGGCCGCTCAGGGTATCCCCGTGTGCACGTCGCCGGGCGGCGGGCGTCATATCAGGTATGGGACCGGCCCGGCGTTGGGAGGTGCTGGCAAACTAGGTGCGGTGAGATGATTGAGATGCGAAGGACGATCGGGCTCGTCGCCCTGGGGACGCTGGGCGCCCTCATCGTCACGTCCGACCCGACGGGACCGAGCGGGACACAGGACAGGTTCGTCCTGGCCATGTGGCTGCTGCTGACGCCGCTCGTCGTGACGATCGGCGGTCTCGTGCGGGGAGCGTACTGGAGTCGCTGGATGGCGCTTGCCGCTGGCATCGCGGTGCTGCCCTGGGCGAGTGTTCTCGCTTCCTCGCCCTCCTACGGCATGCCGGTGATCCGCCCGACCGTGGCGCTCGGAGCGTCGCTCGTGCTCCTTCTGAGCCTGTCGGGCAGGGCCATGTTCGAGCGCTACGAGGGTGGTTCGACGAGCGTGGACTGGAGCGGGCCTCGGATGACGCTGGTCCGCTGGACGATCATCTGCAACATGGCTTCCGTCCTGGCCTTCTACCTCTTCGTGGTCGCCTACGACTACCGCATCGAGTGGCACATTCTGATCCCGGGATCTTTGCTGCTCGGCCTGATTCTCGGGGTCCTGCTACTGGCCCGGCAGAAGACCGTGGGCCTGCTGCTGATCGCCATCTGCTGTGTGTGCTTCGTGCCTGCCGGTGGTTACTTCGTGTGGACGGAGGCGAGCCACGTGGGCGAAGCCATCCTGTTCGGCGCCATCTTCTTTCCGGGCGTCCTCACGGGCTGGGCCAGCCTGTTCGCGTTCGGCAAGCCCATGTGGCGATACCTGCTAGTGGGTGTGCGACCTTGACACCGTGTGATGGTGGCATACTAATGCCACGATGGTGCGTACACAGATATAGCTGACCGAAGAGCAGTACGTTCTACTGAAGCGCTGGGCGAGTCGGCTTGGGATCTCGCTGGCCGAGGCGGTACGCCGGCGTGTGGGTGACGGAAGCATGTGCCGACTTTACGGGTTCAGGTCCAACACTCGACGCAAGGTCGAGTGCGAGCTCATTCGCTCGCAGAATTCGCTCCTGGAGGAGAGCGTGGGGCTGCGATACGGCCGCTCCCTGTGGTACGGGAGCGTGATTTGGTGCACCCGTGCGAGGCTTGCGATGGGGCGCTGCATGTGGAGAAAGGGGGGACGAGCCCGTACAGGGCCGTAGTGGTCGCCTCGGAGCGGGTGACGGGCGACGAGGAGTGGACGCAGATCCCGGAGGCCTCCCTGTTCCACGTCGGCCGGGCGGCCCGTTTCCGTTCGGAATCGCTCTGAGCTCCTGCTTGGGCGCGCCTCGCGCCGCGCCATGACGGCGGTCACCCTGGCCAGCCGCGCTATTGCACCTGAACGGAGGGACGGTTTCATGAGCCAGGAGGAACAGGATCTACGAATCGACTACGTCGAGTTCGCTGCGACGGACCTGGAACGTGTGAAGGCCTTCTACTCGGCTGTCTTCGGCTGGAGCTTCGAGGAATGGGGTCCCGAGTACATCAGCTTCAAGGATGGGCGGCTTTCTGGAGGATTCAGAAAGGCCGACTCCGTCGAATCCGGCGGGCCCCTCGTGGTCATCTACGCCCGGGATCTCTCGGCAGCAGAGACCCAAGTGAGGTCACGAGGCGGCTCTATCGTGACAGAGACGTTCAGCTTTCCTGGCGGTCAACGGTTTCACTTCGCGGATCCAAGCGGCAACGTGCTTGCGGTCTGGTCCGATCACTAAGAGACTGGAGACGTAGGCCCGGCGGCTGAAACGCTCATCCGTCGCGAGGCGGCGAATTCGAGGTGAGAGACTTGACGAAGCTCTACGTAGGAAACTTCCCCTGGAATACGACCGAAGACGAGTTGCGCGACTTCTTCTCTTCCTTCGGCGAGGTCCACTCCGTGGCCATCATCGTGGACAGGGACACCGGACGATCTCGAGGATTCGGCTTTCTCGAGATGGAGAGCGAGGCTGCCACCGAGGCGATCGCTCGCGGCGATGGACAGGAGCTTGGCGGTCGCACCATTCGCGTCAGCGAGGCGCACGAACAGAATCCTCGGGGAGACCGCCGGTAGTCCTGCCGCACCATCCCCCGGGAAGCAGTGAGTCGGCGTGAGACCACTTGACGGCAAGGTCGCCGTCGTGGCAGGCGCCACGCGAGGGGCGGGACGGGGCATCGCCTGCATGCTCGGCGAGGCCGGCGCGACGGTCTATTGCACGGGCCGCAGCGTGCGCGGCCAACCTGCCACGGAGGGTCGACCCGAGACGATCGAGGAGACCGCCGAGATGGTGACGGCGCACGGCGGTTCGGGCATCTGGATGCAGGTAGACCATACGGTCGAGAAGCAGGTCCAGGGGCTTTTCGCGCGCGTCGACGAGGAGCAGGGGCGCCTGGACGTGCTGGTCAACGACGTCTGGGGCGGCGACGCGCTCACCGAGTGGGGGAAGCCGTTCTGGAAGCTCTCGGTGGACGCGGGCACGGTGATGCTCGAGCGTGCCGTGATCTCCCATGTCATCACGAGCCGCCACGGCGTGCCGCTCATGTTGGAGCGAGAAGCGGGACTCATCGTCGAGATCACCGATGGTGACTTCCTCGGCTACCGGGGAAACCTGTTCTACGATCTCTGCAAGATCTCGGCGATCCGCCTCGCCTACGCGATGGCAGCGGATCTGCGCGACCACCCCGGGATCATCGCCCTAGCCCTGACGCCGGGATTCCTGCGTTCCGAGGCGATGCTGGACCACTTCGGCGTCACGGAGGCCAACTGGGAGGATGCCGTGGAGAAGGACCGCCACTTCGCCGAGTCCGAGACGCCTTTCTTTGTTGGTCGTGCGGTAGCCGCGCTCGCCGCGGACCCGGACGTACACGGCCGCAACGGCCGGGTGTTCGCCAGCTGGACTCTGGCGAAGGAGTATGGGTTCCGTGACATCGATGGCCGGCAGCCGGACTTCGGGGGCTACTTTCAGAGGGAAACCGCGGGAATCCTGGACCGCGGCGGGCCCGCCGACGCTCACGAGCGATTTGAGCTCCTGATGCGCTACTACCAGGTGCACCTTGACCCGGCCAGGGCGGCGGAGACGGCGGGGATCGCTGCGGCTCTCGGCGGCGGCTGAAGACCGCGACCCACCAGGGTTTCTCAGTGATCTCTCAGGCGTGGCCGATGTTCTCCACCACCAGGTAGGCCAGCAGGATCCCGAGCAGAGTCAGCCCCGTTGCCACGACGGCGGCGTTCAGCGTCCGGGGCCTCAGACGGAAGGACCCCGTCAGCTCGCCCCCCTCTGGCTGAATCCGCACGTGCAGGATCGCCGGGAGGTTCAGCAGCACCGCCAGGGTCGGACCACCGAGGAAAAGGAACGGAGAGACAGCGTCGTAGAACGCCAGGCGCGGGGGGCTCGCCAGAAAGCCCAGGCCGTCATAGAGAAAGGGCACTCCGAGCTCGTACTTGAGGACGGATGCCGAGACGAACAGAAAGACCGGCACGATGAGCAGAAGCCCTATCGTTGCCGAAGCGACGGGGCGCTTCACGACGGTCGTAGCCATAGGGAAGTCCTGTTAGCGTAAGTGACTTTATAATACAGAGTACTCTACACAAACGGGCCGCTCCGGTCAAGGGCCCTCGCCGATGGGTCGGGATCGTGGTTAGGTTCCCGGCCGCCGTTTCGGTGAAAACCAGGAGGATGAAGAGGTGATGACGACTTGACGGCGCTCCTGCTCGCTTCAGGCCTCGGCCTGCTCGTCTTCGGAGGCGAGGCGCTGGTGCGAGGATCGGCCGCCCTGGCGCTTCGCTCCGGGCTGACGCCCCTCTTTGTCGGGCTGACGGTCGTGTCGTTCGGCACGAGCGCCCCCGAGCTTGCTGTGAGCCTGGATGCGTCGCTTTCCGGCGAGGCCAGCGTTGCGGTCGGGAACGTCATCGGCTCCAACATAGCCAACCTCGCCCTGATCCTCGGGGTGAGCGCGCTCCTGCGCCCGGTGAAGGTGAAGTCCAAGCTGGTGAAGCTGGACGTGCCGATCCTGATCGTCTGCTCCTTCATCGTCGCGGGTCTGCTTGCCGATGGGAGCCTGGGGCGTTTGGAGGGGCTACTGCTGGTCATCGCCCTGGTCGCGTACGCCGTGTTCGGCTTCCGCCTGGCTCGCCGAGAGACGCGGGAGATCCAGCGAGAGTTCGAGGACTCTCTGCCTCGCCGGTCTCGGGCCTCCGTCCGCCAGGTGATTCTGATTCTGGGGGGCATCGGGGCGCTCGCCCTCGGAGGGCACGTATTCGTCGATGGCGCGCTGAGATTGGCTCACGTGGTGGGGGTGAGCTCGGCCGTGATCGCCCTCTCTGTCGTGGCGGTCGGGACGAGCCTTCCGGAGCTGGCGACCTCGGTGATCGCGTCGGTCAAGGGTCACCCCGACCTGGCGATCGGAAACGCCATCGGCTCGAACATCTTCAACCTCCTCGGGATCCTGGGCATCGCCGCGCTCGTCCATCCGCTAGGCCTCGGTGACGTGCGGTTGGAGGACATCGGTGCGATGATCGGCTGTGCCCTTCTGCTCTTGATTCTCCTCAGGACCCGGTTCGAGCTGACCCGATGGGAAGGGGGGCTTCTGTTCATCAGCTACTGGGGCTACGTGGTCTGGCTGTTCATCCGTCTCCCGGGCGCCTGAGAGCCGTGGCGGCTTCGGTCGGCCGTGGGTGCTCGGAGAGCCGGGCGGCTCGGGTCAGCCGCGACTTGTGGGGAGCCGCGTAAGGTACCGGGAGCGAATCGCCAGGGAGCCCAGGTCGATGGCCACGACGGTGACGAACACGACAAACAGAAGCGTGAGCACCCCGTCATACTGGAGAAGCTGCAGGTAGCGGAGGATGTAGAAGCCGATGCCGCCCGCCCCGACGAAGCCCAGGATGCTGGAGGCTCGGACGTTGTACTCGAAGATGTAGAGCAGCTGGCTGAGCAAGAGGTTGGAGGCCTCGGGGATCGCGACGAAACGCGCCAGCTGCGGGAAGGTGGCGCCGGTGGCGCGTGTGGCCTCAAACGGCTCGGAGGGCAGGCCTTCGAGGCTCTCGTACTGGAGCTTCGCCAGGTGTCCCGCCGTGTACATCGTCATCGCCAGCACGCCGGCCAAAGGCCCGAAACCGACGAGGATGACGAAGAAGACGGCCCACAGGAGCGCCGGGAGGCTGCGGATCGCGGCGGCCACGAGGCGGGCGGGTAGGAAGAGTCGCTTCGGGGAGATCGTCTTCGCTCCGGCGAGGCCGAGCGGGAGCGCGAACACGAAGCCGGCTGCGGTGCCCAACAGGGCGATCGCCAACGTCTCGAGCAGCGCTCGGGCCGCTGCCGGCAACAGGTCGGTCTGCGGCGGTAGGGCGTCCCGGTACAGACGGCCGAGGTTTCGAAATCCGCCCCACAGCTGCTCCGGGCGCAGGTCGAGGTAGAGGACCGAAGCGATCAGCGCGATCGCCAGCGTGATCCTTCCCCAGGGCGCGCGTCGCGCGGTCATGGGGGCGCCGCGCTGGCCCGACTCTCCTGCGCGCGGAAGAGCTCGGCGACCTCGGCGGGGCTGGCGGTATCCGAATCCAGCTCCCTCACGTTTCTCCCGTCGACCAGGACGACGAGACGGTCGGCGATCCGCATCGCCGTCTCGATGTTGTGCTCTACGCAGAGGAGCGTCATCGCCGTCTCCTCCCGGACCCGCTGGAGCAAGGAGATGATCTCGGCCGCCGTCACGCGATCGAGCTCGGCGAGGAACTCGTCGGCAAGCAGCAAGCGGGGCCGCTGGAGCAGGGCTCTGGCGATCGCCACGCGACGGCGCTCACCGCCCGAGAGATCCTCGATCCTTTCGCGTCCGCGGCCACCGAGGCCCACCCGCTCGAGGGCCCGGTCGGCCTCCCGTTGCTCGCCCTCCGGAAAGCGGCCGGTGAGCGTCTGCCCGAAGCTCAGCCGGCCTAGCGCACCCAGGAGGACGTTGTCGCGGACGCTTCGGTTCCGAACGAGGCCGAGGTTCTGGGGGATGTATCCCAGCGCTCCGCCGGGCGGGGCTCTGCCGTTGGCGAGGGGCCAGCGGATGGACCCGCGCTCGGGCCGCACGAGGCCGAGGATCGTTCGCAGAAGGGTGGTTTTTCCGGAGCCGCTGGGGCCGAGGATCGCGCAGCACTCGCCATCGGTGAGGGCGAGGTCCAGCCCGCGGAGAATCGGCCGGCCGGGCACGTATCCCGCCCGGACCCCCTCCAGGCGGAGCAGCACAACGCCCGGCTCGGAGGTGCCGCCGACCGGGTCGGTGTGAGAACCGGTCAAGGAGCGCGGATCAGTTGGTCTTGTCGAGGAGCGTGCGGTCCATCCCGGGCAGGGCCGAGAGCGCGGCTCCGAATGCCCCGAGATGGCCCTCCGTGTCCGCCTCGGTGAGGCCGTCGACACCGTAGATGGCCCGCAGCAGCGGGAGCCCGTCCGGGCCGTTCAGCTCCAAAAGGGCGTCACGCAACCGAGAAACGGCCGCCGGCGAAAGCTCCTTAGCTACGACGACCGAGTGTGAGGGGATCTGGCCGAAGCGGTACAGCGTGCGGAGGCGCTCCCGCTCCTCGGGGCTCAGGAAACGCTCGGGGCCGTCGTGCGCGCCGAACGCGACGTCGGCTCTTCCCTCGAGCACGGCGGTGAGTGCCGGCTTGTATCCACCAGCGTAGATGGTCGCGGCGAAGGTCTCGCCCAGAGCCTCTTCCAGGGAGACCACGCTGTTGCCGCCATCGATCAGACCTGCGCGGATCATGGAGCCGACGGGCATGATGAAGCCGCTCGAGCCCGTCCGGGAGGTGAACGCGACCCGATGGCCCGGGACATCCTCCAGCGACTGCATGGGAGAGTCCTCGAGGACGAACGCCTCGGCCCAGTAGAACGTCCGGCCGTCGTTCACCGCGGCTAGGATCACCTCCGAGCCGGTCCGTTCG
>DAOVWI010000178.1 GCA_030636765.1 Gemmatimonadales bacterium | reverse complement strand
CGGGAGGCGAAGCTCCTGCTGATCACGGGCGAGGGAAGGGCGTTCTGCGCCGGCGTGGACGTGGCGGATCACACCGCCGAACGGGTCGAGTTCATGCTCGAGATCTTCCACGGCGCGCTCCGGCGCCTCCTCGGGCTCGAGCTTCCGGTCGTGGCAGCCGTAAATGGCGCGGCGCTCGGGGGCGGGTGCGAGCTGGTCCTCGCTTGTGACCTGGTCATCGCCTCCGCGTCGGCCAAGCTGGGTCAGCCGGAGATCCAGCTCGGCGTCTTTCCACCTGTGGCCGCCGCGCTTCTGCCCCGGCTGATCGGCCGTCAGCGGGCGCTCGACCTCATCCTCACGGGCCGCGTCATCGGGGCAGAGGAAGCGCGGGACATCGGCCTGGTGAGCCGCGTCGCTCCGGCCGACGGCTTCGCCAACGCGGTGGAGGAGTACGTGGGCGATCTCGCGGCCCTGAGCCGCCCCGTTCTGCGGCTGACCAAGAGCGTGACGCTGGAGGGCATGGAGCTGCCGGCCGCCAGAGCCCTGGAGCGCGCCGAGGCGGCGTACCTGAACGAGCTGATGCGCCTCGAGGATCCGCACGAGGGGCTGGCCGCCTTCATGGAGAAGCGCGAGCCGGTCTGGAAGGACGCATGACGATGGCTGAAACGAAGAGCGCCGCCGGCAGCGAAAGCACTGAGCCCGTGCGCCTCCTCGACTTCGGCCCCGAAGTCGGGCTCGACGAGGCGATCGATCGCTGCCGCGACCTGGTGGAGGACACGGACTTCCCCACGGTTCGCAGGTGGCGGGAGGCGGGCGGAAAGGTGGTCGGGCACTTTCAGGTCTACTTCCCCGAGGAGTTGGCTCACGCGGCGGGGGTGCTGCCCGTCAAGGTGAGGGGCGCCCCGGTCGAGCGGCGGGAGGCCGACTCGCACTTCGGCTCCTACCTCTGCTGCATCATCCGGAGCTCGCTCGAGCTGGCCATCACCGGCCGGCTCGAGCTGGACATGTTCGTCACGCATCCGATCTGCGACGCGGCCCGCAACCTGGCCGGCATCTGGAGCCGGAACCGGCCGGAGCCGGCGCAGATCCTCTACTTCCCACAGAACCCCAACTCCACCTTCTCGGGCACCTACCTGCGCGAGGAGTACGCCCGCGTTCTTCGGGACATCGAGGGGATTGCGGGCGTCCAGGTAACCGACGACGACCTCAGGCGGTCGATCGAGGTGTTCAACGAGAACCGCCGCCTCCTGCGGGATCTGTACGAGATCAAGAGGGAGACGCCGTGGCTGCTCTCGGTGGACGAGGCCTACGCGCTCGTCTCGGTGAGCGGCATGATCACGCGGGAGGAGCACAACGCGCTGCTCCGTCCGCTGATCCCCCTGATTCGGGAGCGCGATGCCCGCCCCCAGGACAAGATGCGGGTCGTGTTCGAGGGAGGGTTCTGCGAGCAGCCCCCCTTCGACCTCCTCCGCTCGATCTCCGAGTTTTGCTATGTGGTGGACGACGATCTGCTGATCGGGCTGCGGTGGATCCTCGAGAGCGTGCCCACGCAGGGCGACCCGCTGGCCAACCTCGCCGACGGCTACCTGAACCACTCCTCGTACAGCCCCGTGCAGCACGACCTTCGAAAGCCGAAGGAGAAGATGCTGCTCGAGCGGATACGCGACTCGAGGGCGGAAGCGGTGATCGTGTCGGCGGCCAAGATGTGCGAGCCCGGTCTGGATGAGCAGGTGGCCTATTCGCAGGCGCTGGACGAGGAGGAGATCCCGTACTTCATCACCGAGTTCGAGGAGAAGATGACGCGGTACGACCACCTTCGGATCCAGCTCGAGACATTCGTCGAGAACCTTCTGTTCGAGTGAGAGGGATGAATCAGGCAACGGCGACGGAGGAGCTCATCGGGCGCGGAGCCCGCGACGGGAAGCGCCTCTTCAAGGAATGGTTCAAGGAGCTCACCGAGGCGGCGGCCACCGGCCAGAAGGCGGCGTACGTCTTCGTGATGGGCAGTTTGTGCGAGCTCCTGCGGGTGTTCGACCTGAACATCGTGTTTCCGGAGATCAACTCGCTCCAGACGGCGGTGCGCAAGGTCTCGGACGAGTACCTCAGCCTCGCCGAGGACCACGGGTTCTCACCCGACGTCTGCGGCTACGTGAAGGCCGACTACGCCCTGCAGGTCCGGCGCGGCGATCACCCCATGGGCCAGATTCCGCCGCCCAGCGTCGCTGTCTACACCAACGCCTGCAACACCTACATCAAGTGGGCCGAGATCTGGGAGCGCATGTACGACATCCCGATCGTCACCCTGGACGTCCCCGGCTCCCGGAGCGCGCCAGGCGTTGCCCTGCCGGGCGCCGACCTCGAGCAGGACCGGAAGTACGTCGAGCATCAGCTCCGCGAGCTGATCGAGCTGCTGGAGAAGCTGACCGGGGTGCCGTTCGACATCGACCGCCTCCGCGACGTGCTCCGTCTCACCAACGACATGGGCCGAAGCTGGCGCAGACTGCTCGAGATCAACCAGGAATCACCCGCCGTCTACGACGCGATGCTGGAGGGGACGATCTACCTGGGCGTCGTGAACGGCCTGCGGGGGACAGCGGAAGGGGCCGAGTACTTCGCCGATCTCGTGGAGGAGATGGAGTACAAGCTGGAACGGGGGATCACCCCCCACGGGGAGGTGCCCGAAGAGCACCGGCTGATCTTCGTCGGCGTGCCATGCTACCCGATCTTCCGACGCTTCTACCAGCTGTTCTCGGAGTGGGGAGGGACCTTCGTCGGCTCCACCTACCTCTGGTTCGCCTCCGGCGGACTCAACAGCGACTTCGAGTACGACCTGGACCGGCCGGTGGAGAGCCTGGCCGAGGGACTGCTTCTTGGCGTTCGGAGCGCGGTCGACAGCATGCTGTTCCAGGACCGGGCGCTGATCGAGGCGATCGACAGCCACCGGGCCGACGGCGTCGTCTACCACCCGATCAAGAGCTGCCGGACGGTTTCCACGGGCCTGGCCGACAGCCGGCGCGTGGTGCTCGAGTCCCGGGATGTACTGGCCCTGTTCATCGAATCGGACATGATGGACAAACGGGTTGTCTCCGAGGCGCAGATGAAGAACCGGGTCGACGCGTTCTTCGAGGGGTTGAACTCGCGCAAGCTCCGCCTGGCCGGGGCCTCCACGCCGTAGCAGGTCACAGCCGCTAACTCCAAGGAGAGGAAGGGAATGCCATACGCAGCAGGTGTCGATGTCGGATCCACCCAGACGAAGGCGGTGGTGGTGGATGAGGGCGGCGAGATCGTGGGCCGCTCCCTCATGGACACCGGAGCGAACGTGGTCCGGGCCGCCGAGAAGGCCTTCGCGCTCGCCCTGAAGGATAGCGGGCTGGAGGAGTACGAGATCGGCTTCGTCATCGGCACCGGATACGGGCGCTACAAGGTGGAGTTCGGCGACGCGCAGGTGACCGAGATCGTCTGTCACGCCCGCGGCGCCGCCAGGATGTTTCCGGGCACACAGACCGTCCTGGACATGGGCGGGCAGGACACGAAGGCGATCCGCATCCGGCCGGGGGGCGACGTCATCGACTTCTGCATGAACGACAAGTGTGCCGCCGGGACCGGCCGCTTCCTCCAGTCCGCGGCGGCGGCGCTGGAGCTGGATCTCGAGGATCTCGGACCGACCGCCCTCGCGGGGACTCGGCCCGTGACCATCAGCACCACGTGCACCGTGTTCGCCGAGTCCGAGGTGCTCTCCTGGCTGGCCCGAGGGAAGAAGATTGAGGACATCCTACTCGGCGTGCACCGCAGCATTGGCTCGCGCTCCTTCGGCCTCATGCGCCGGGTCGGGATCGAGGAAGAGATCACGTTTAGCGGCGGAGTCACGAGGAATCCCGCGATGGTCGAGGTCCTTGACGAGATGCTGGGCACAAAGATGAACGTGAGCGAGGAGTCCCACTACATGGGGGCGCTTGGCGCCGCCCTGCTTGCTCTGGAGCACGTGGCGGGCGGAACGGCCCGCGGTGGCCCAGCCGCCGGTCTGGCGACCGGGGACAATGCACCGGCCCGCGAGGCTGCGGCGGAGACGGAGGGAGTGGCATGAGGTACACGGCGGGGATCGACGTCGGGTCCACCTACACGAAAGCCGCGATTCTCGATGAGGAGAACGAGCTCGTCGGCAAGGGAGTCATGGGCACCGGCTTCCGGCTGCAGGAGGCGGCAAGCCGGACGTTCGACGAGGCCCTGGAGGCCGCCGGAGTGGG
>DAOVWI010000236.1 GCA_030636765.1 Gemmatimonadales bacterium | reverse complement strand
GTGAGCGGCCCGATCTGCTTGTGGGCGATCTTTCCTTCCGCGTCGAGGAAGAACGACTCCGGCACCCCGTAGACACCGAAGTCGATCGCCGTGCGGCTGCCGGGGTCGAGCACCGTCGTCCAATCGCCTCCGTAGCGCATCATGAAGCGCTCGGCGCTTGCCGCGTCGTCCTGATAGAGCACGCCGAGCACCCGGACGTCCCCCTCGGAGTACTCCCTCGTGGCCCGCGCCAGCACCGGATGCTCCTCGCGGCACGGTATGCACCACGACGCCCAGAAGTTGAGGACGACCACCTGCCCATGCAGTTCCGAGAGGGCCAGCGAATCCCCCTCCATGGTCTGGAGAGCGAAGTCCGGGGCCATCTCACCGATGATGGCGGAGGGCAGCACCTGTGCGCTTCGGGTGAGCCCGAACGCGAGGAGCGCCAGGACGGGGATCGGGAGGAGCGGAATCAGCCAGCGGGCGGCGCCCTTCATCCCTCGAGACCGCGCGTGGCGACCTTCTCCTCTCCCTCCTCCATCGCGCCGGTGTCGGTTCCAGGGCCGGGTTCCGCGTCGGGGCCGGCGGCGAGGTCGGCCGCGAGGCCAAGGGCTAGCTCGGGCCGGTAGGTGGATCGCCCGTGAGGCCAGATGGCGATCAACGCGCCGATCCCGACGATCAGGCCGCCGATCCACAGCCACGCGACCGCCGGGTTGACGATCACCCTGATGGTCGCGTGCTCGCGCTCCTCGCTGTCGAACGCCATCAGCGTCAGGTAGAGGTCCTTCGTCAGGGAGGTGACCACGGCCGGACTCGCGATCGGCTGCTCTGACGACTGATAGTAGTTCATTCGCGGCTGCTGCTCGCCGAGATACCGGTCGCCCCTCCACGTCTTGAACGTGGCGCCGACCACGAACCGCTGGGATTCCTCTCGGCCCCACACGTCCTCGAACTGGACGGTGTACTCGGCGATCTCGATCCGCTCTCCCTTCCTCAGGGTGACCTCGCGCTCGGTCTTCCAGCTGCCCGAGATCGCGAGCGCCACGGCGATGGCCACGATGCCGGTGTGCACGACGTAACCCCCATACCGCCGGCCGTTGCGCGCGAAGAGGTCGAGCAGGGCACGCGCGGGCGATCCTCCGGAGATGCGCCGCCGGGCCGATACGCCCTTCCGGAACTCCTCGAGAATCGTGGCCAGGACGAAGCCGGCCAGGCCGAAGGTGAGGATCGGGTACAGCAGCCGGACGCCGAGCGCCACCGTCACCAGAGAGACGCCGGCGCCGACCGCCGTCGGCATCCAGAACGTCCGACGCAGCCTCTCCGCGCTCATCCGCCGCCACGGAAGGGCCGGTCCCACGCCCATCAGGAAGAGAAGCGCCAGGGCGAGCGGCGTCGCCACCATGTTGAAGTACGGCGGGCCGACGCTGATCCGCTCGCTTCGGATCGCCTCCACGATGAGTGGGAAGCCCGTGCCGAGCAGGACGGTGAACGTCAGGGCCACGAAGACCAGGTTGTTCAGGATGAAGGCGCTCTCACGTGAGACGACCCCGTCGAGGGTGCCCTTAGCGTGCAGCCGGTCGCTCCGCCAGACGATGAGGAGGAGAGAGGTGAAGGTGATGAACGCGATAAAGCCCAGGAAGAGCGGGCCGATCACCCCTTCGGTAAAAGCGTGCACCGAGTCGAGAACGCCCGAACGCGTGAGGAACGTTCCGAGGAGAGTGAGGAGAAACGTGCAGATGATCAGACTCAGGTTCCAGGTCTTCAGCATCCCGCGCCGCTCCTGTACCATCGCCGAGTGCAGGAAGGCCGTCGCCGTCAGCCATGGAAGGAAGGACGCGTTCTCCACCGGGTCCCACGCCCAGTAGCCTCCCCACCCGAGCACCTCGTACGACCACCAGGCGCCCCCGACGATCCCCAGCGAAAGGAACGCCCACGCGGAGATCATCCATCGTCTGGCGTCCCTCAGCCAACCTGCCTCCAGGTTGCCGCTCAGGAGCGCTCCGATCGCGAACGCGAACGGCACGGCGAGGCCCACGAAGCCCAGGTAGAGCAGGGGTGGGTGGAGGCCCATCAAGGCATGGTTCTGGAGCAGCGGGTTCGGGCCGGGGCCGTTCGCCGGTGCCGGCACCACGAGGCCGAACGGGTTGGCGGGCCCGACGAGGAGGCCGAAGAAGAAGATGCCCACGATGCCGAGCGTTGCCGTGACGAAGGGCGTGAGGCGATCCGCTCCGCGGCGTCGCACGTACGCCACGAGCGCCGCGTAGCCGGACAGGATCCAGCCCCAGAAGAGGATCGACCCGTCCAGACTGCTCCAGAGGGAGATCGCCGTGTAGTAAGCTGGCGTCTCACGGCTTCCGACCCTCGCGACGTAATCCACGCTGAAGTCGTGTGAGAGCAGGGCGATCTCCATGATGAGCATCGCCGCGGTCATCGCGAAGAAGCAGAAGTAGCTCGCGCGGCGGGCGGC
>DAOVWI010000250.1 GCA_030636765.1 Gemmatimonadales bacterium | reverse complement strand
CCCCGAAGATAAGGAGCAAGCCCCGGCCCGTTCGGCTGGCGCGGGCTCGTCGTTGCGGGCTCATCGCTTGCCTGAGGCGTGCTGCCCGGCTCGGCCGGCTCACGGCCCGTGAGCGCGACGGCCCGCCGGGCGGCGTCGGCCAGGCTCGAGGCGAAGTGCAGGCTGCCGTCGCCGCTCGCCTCGTATCCGTCGCCGCCCACCTCGTATCCTTGGAACGCGACGACGACCGGTTTGCCCGTCCGGCGGGCTGCCTCGAGGACTCGGCTGGCCACCTCCCGTGCGGGCGGCTTCGAGAGGAGGACGATCACTCGAGTGGCTGCGTCTCTGCGGAGCAGGTCGAGCGCCTGGAGGGAGGTGATCGCCCCCACGTCGGTGTCGAGGTCGCGGCCTCCCGTGCCGATCGCATGGGAGATTCCGGCGCCGAGGGCGTGGATCGAGCAGGCAACGGCCTGCAGGCCCGTGCCCGATGCTGCGACGATTCCGATGTCGCCACGCCGAACGCGATTCGCGAAACCGAGGCCGATACCGCCGATGAGGGCGGTGCCGCAGTCCGGCCCCAGAACCAGGAGGGCCTTCTCTCGCGCGGTGCGCTTCAGCTCCGCCTCGTCGGCCAGCGGCACATTGTCGCTGTACAGGAAGACGTGTCGGTCCAGCGCGATGGCCTGCCGGGCGACGTCCGCGGCGAAACGGCCCGGCACGGACACGAGAACCCAGCGGGCGTCGGGCAGAACACGGGTGGCGGCCTCCAGGCTTCGCGGCCGGAACGATGCTGATGCGTCGGTGGCCTCCCTTCGCAGCAGGTCGTCGATTCGCTCGAGAGCCTCATCCGCGGCCGAAGCTGTCTTTGCGCGAACGACGACCAGGAGGTCCGTGGGTCCTACGTCCGGAAGGGCGTCCGAAAACAGGCCGCTCGCCTCGAGCAGCGCGAGGTTCTCCGGCGCCCCCATCACCGCGCCGGCGTCCTCCACGCCGGGGAGCTGGGCCAGGGCGGCCTGGAGCTGCATCAGAACGATCGAGTCGCGGTACGCTCCCCTTCGAACCGCGCTCCGGAGAATCGTCACCCGGCGTCCAGCCGCAGAACGGACAGCCGAAGTCCCCGTCCCTCCGCCGCCACGGCACCGATGAAGCCTGGTGCCGGCTCCAGGTGAAACAGGGACCAGCCGGCCGCCGCGTCGGAGCTGCCGTCGAGCTTCAGAAGCCGGGCGGGCTCTCCGGGCGTTACGCTTACCTCGACCCGGCCGAGCGAAGCCCACACACCGTCTCCCACCGCTTTCGCGAACGCTTCCTTGCGTGTCCAGCCGCTGAAGAAAGCCGTCAGCCGCTCTCCCGCCGGTAGCCGGTCGATCGTCTCGCGCTCCCCCGCGGAGAACACTCGCCGCTGGATCGCTCCGAGGTGTGACAGCGGTCGGATCGGTTCCAGATCGACGCCCAGCGGACGGCCTCGCGCCACGCCCACCAGCAACACGTGCCTGCTGTGCGACAGGTTGAAACTGAGGTCATCCGCGCCATGCGGCCCCGCGAGCCGGGGCCGGCCCATCGGTCCGTACGTGAAACGGAGCCGCTCGGGAGCGGCGCCCGCGTACGCGGCCAGGACGTGCCGGAGCAGCCCCCTGGCGGCGACGAAGCGTCGCCGGTCCTCGGAACGACGGAGTCGTCCCCCTCGATCGCGCTCGTCCGGCGAGAGCACGGAGTCCAGCCGACGCCACCGTTCGCCCGGCACCTCCCGGGAGCCGAGCCAGAGATGGATCTCGTCGCTCGCCAGCTTCATGGGAGGGAAAAGGGCCATCGCTTCGCCGACCTCATTCGATCGCTTGCAGACCTCACGCGATCGCTTCGCAGACCACTACGCGTAGGTGGCGTAGCAAGGCTGGTACATCCTTGACCTCACGAACTCCTCGAGGTTCACGCCGGCCGGTATGGGTCTTCCGGCGAGATCCTCCTCGTACGCCAACCGGGCCACCTCGCCCGCGATG
>DAOVWI010000007.1 GCA_030636765.1 Gemmatimonadales bacterium | reverse complement strand
GGAGATGGTGATGCCGGGCGACAACGTGAACATGATGGTGGAGTTGATCACGCCGATCGCGATGGATCAGGAGCTGCGCTTCGCCATCCGTGAGGGCGGCCGCACGGTCGGCGCCGGCGTCGTTACCGGCATCATCGAGTAATGGCCAACAAGATCCGGATCCGGTTGAAGGCGTTCGATGCGGCGATCATCGACCAGACCGCGTCGGATATCGTCCGCACGGCGGAGAAAACGGGCGCGACCGTGAGCGGGCCGATCCCGCTGCCGACGCGTCGGCAGCTGTTTACGGTCCTGCGTAGCCCGCATGTAGACAAGAAATCGCGCGAGCAGTTCGAGCTGCGGACGCACAAGCGCCTCATCGACATCTACGACACGCGAGCCCAAACGATCGATGCCCTCACGAAGTTGGATCTGGCTGCCGGGGTGGATGTCGAGATCAAGGTGCAATAGCGATGTCCGGCCTGATCGGTAGAAAGCTCGGGATGACGCAGATCTTCACGGAGGACGGCGAGGCTGTCGGGGTGACTGTTTTGGAGGTCGGCCCGTGTCCGGTCGTGCAGATCCGAACGGCGGAGCGTGACGGGTACAGCGCCGTGCAGGTGGGCTTTGGCCGGGTGCGTGACAAGCGCGTCAAGAAGCCGCTCGCCGGCCACGCCGCCCGGGCCGGGTTGGAGCACGTGCCACAGGTGCTTGCCGAGTTCGAGGCCGAGGAAGGCAGGGAGTATGAGCTGGGCGAGGAGCTGACCGTGGGGATGTTCGAGGTGGGCCAGCGTGTGAAGATCAGCGGACGGATCAAGGGACGAGGCTTCCAGGGCGTCGTGAAACGGCACGGGTTCGCAGGCGGTCGTGGTTCGCACGGCGGATCCTCGAGGCTGCGCGGCCCGGGCTCCATCGGGCCGGGCACGGATCCCTCGCGGGTTATCAAGGGTCGGAAGATGGCCGGCCAGATGGGAAATACGTTGCGCACGGCGAGCAATCGGCGGATCGAGCGCATCGATGCCGAGAAGAACCTGATCATGGTGCGCGGTTCCGTGCCGGGGGCGTGCAACAACATCGTGCTCATTCGATCCGCGGCGAGGTAGCCGGCCGCATGCAAGCAAGAGCGTACACGACGGAAGGCGTCCCGCACCCGAAGGCTGTGGAGCTGCCCGCGGCACCGTTTGACGGGACGGTGAACGAGGCCGTCCTCCACGAGGTCGTCACGGCCATACGGGCGCACGCCCGGCAGGGCACGGCGTCGACCAAGACCCGCGGTTTCGTCAGCGGCGGAACCAAGAAGCCGTGGAAACAGAAGGGAACGGGCCGGGCGCGTGCCGGCACGATCCGCTCGCCGATCTGGCGAGGCGGCGGCATCGTCTTCGGTCCGTCGCCCCGTTCCTACAATCCGCGCGTCCCCAAGAAGGTGAAGCGTCTCGCGGTTCGTTCCGCGCTGAACGCCCGGGCGCTGGAGGACCGGCTGCTCGTCGTCGACCCGCTGGAGCTCGAGGCACCGCGGACGAAGACGGTCCTGTCGTTGTTGGAGGCGTTGGACGTGGCCTCCGGCCACGTCCTGCTGTTGACCGACGGGCTGAAGCGTGAGGTATACCTGTCGGCGCGCAACCTGCCGAAGGTGCTCGTCCGACCGTGGGGAGAGGCATCCGCCTACGATATTCTCTGGGCGGACGCCGTTCTCGTCGAGTCTTCTGCCCTGACGCCGCGTGCCTCGGACCCGGCCGGGGAGGAGTCATGAGCCGGCCGCCCGGGAAAATCCTGGTTCGCCCGGTGGTCACGGAGAAGACCTCGACGCTGCAGTACGAGGGGACGAACGCGGCGCAACGGGCCCGCCATGCCGACCGGGAGCGTAGCGTGCGGCCGAAGTACACTTTCGAGGTTTCCCCGGACGCGACGAAGATCGAGATCCGGAAAGCCGTAGAGCAACTCTTCGACGTGAAGGTGCTGCGCGTTCGCACCATGAACTGCCGTGGGAAGGACCGCCGGGTCGGGCGGTCCGTCGGGCGACGGCCGCACTGGAAGAAGGCCATCGTCGAGGTGGCCGAGGGCGAGATGATCGACGTGTTCGAAGGGGTCTGAGGATGCCGATCAAGAAGTTCCGCCCGGTCACCGCTTCCCTCCGCTTTCGTTCGGTCTCCGAGTTCGCGGAGGTCACGCGCACGGAGTCAGAGAAGTCCCTTACCGAGGGATTGTCGAAGAAGGCCGGCCGGAACCACCACGGGCACATCACCGCCCGCCGTCGCGGAGGCGGGCACAAGCGCCGGTATCGTCGCATCGACTTCCGGCGAACCAAGGACGGTGTGCCCGGCCGCATCGCGCACATCGAGTACGACCCGAACCGTTCGGCCCGGATCGCGCTCATTCATTACGCGGACGGGGAGAAGCGATACATCCTCCACCCACGCGGCCTTCGGGTCGGCGATACCATCGTCTCCGGACCAGGTAGCGACATCAGGGTCGGAAACGCCTTGCCCCTGCGGGAGATTCCGCTTGGCACGACGGTGCATGCGGTCGAGCTCGTACCCGGCAAGGGAGCTCAGCTCGCCCGCTCCGCCGGTACGGCCGTACAGGTGGTGGCCAAGGAATCCGGAATGATCACGCTGAAGCTTCCGAGCACCGAGGTCCGCATGGTGCGAGAGGGATGCCGGGCGACCATCGGGCAGGTCGGCAACGTCGACCACGAGCTGATCCGCTCGGGCAAGGCGGGCAGGTCCCGGTGGCTCGGCCGCAGGCCGAAGGTACGCGGCGTGGCCATGAACCCGGTCGACCACCCGCTCGGCGGCGGTGAGGGGAAGTCATCCGGTGGACGCCCGCCCGTGTCGCCGTGGGGCAAGCCGGAAGGGCGGAAGACGCGCAAGCGGAAAAAGCGCAGCGATCGGTACATCGTCCGTGGTCGCCGGCGCGGCAAGAGCACGAAGTAGGGAGCGTCGAGGATGCCGAGGAGCGTCAAGAAGGGGCCCTTCGTCCAGGAGAGTCTGCTGCTGAAGATCCAGCGGATGAACAAGTCCGGCGAGAAGCGCGTCATCAAGAGTTGGGCGCGATCCTCGACGATCAGCCCGGAGTTTGTCGGGCACACGATCGCCGTGCACAACGGCAACAAGTTCATCCCGGTCTACATCACGGAGAACATGGTGGGGCACAAGCTGGGCGAGTTCTCGCCCACGCGGCTCTTCCGGGGCCATGGAGGCAAGCTCGCCAAGGACCGCAGGGCGAAGCTCTAGCGATGGAAGCAAGAGCGATTGCTCGTCAGGTGGGGATGTCGGCGAGGAAGATGCGCCTCGTCGTCGACCAGATCCGTGGTCGCGACGTGAACGATGCGTACGCGATCCTCCGCTTCTCCAAGAAGGCCGCGTCGAGCCCGATCGACAAGGTGCTGCGCTCGGCCGTTGCGAACGCCGTGTACAAGGCAGATGAGACCGGCGAGGTCCTGGATGTGGACGATCTTTACGTAAAGGCGGCGTACGTGGACGAGGGTCGCACTCTGCGTCGCTACCGGGCGCGTGCCTATGGCCGTGCGACGACGATCCTGCGGCGCGCGAGCCACGTCACCGTCGTGGTCGACATGAAGAAGGAGTAAGCGTGGGTCAGAAAACGCACCCCTACGGCTTCCGGCTGGGGCAGTTCAAGCCCTGGAAGTCCCGTTGGTACGCTCAGGGCAGGAGCTTTCCGCAACTGCTGGAGGAGGACGAGACGCTGCGCAGGTACCTGCAAGCTCGGCTGGGTCATGCGGCGATATCCACGGTGGAGATCGAACGCAAGCCGTCCAAGATCGTTGTGACGATTCACACGGGTCGGCCCGGCGTGGTGATCGGGAAGCGGGGTGCGGAGGTCGACAAGCTGCGCGACGAGCTCTCGTTGCTGACCGACGCGGAGGTCTCGATCAACGTCGAGGAGGTGAAGCGGCCGGAGATGGACGCGCAACTGGTGGCGGACAACGTCGCCCATCAGCTCACGCAGCGCATCAGCTTCCGCCGCGCCATGAAGCGGGCCGTGCAGGGAGCGATGCGGGCCGGCGCCGAGGGGATTCGCATCCAGTGCGGTGGTCGGTTGGGCGGTGCCGAGATCGCCCGCACGGAGGGCTACCACGAGGGACGGGTGCCGCTGCACACGATGCGCGCGGACATCGACTACGCGCAGAAGACCGCGATTACGACGTTCGGGACGATCGGCATCAAGGTGTGGATCTTCCGGGGCGAGATCGTGGAGGATCGGCGGGGTCAGACGTACACGGCCGGGGGACGCAAGTAATCCGATGCTGCAGCCGAAGCGAGTCAAGTACCGGAAGCGTCAGAAGGGCCGTCTGCGCGGGTCGGCCACGAGGGGCAACTTGATCTCGTTCGGAGACTACGGTCTCAAGGCCATGGAGAAGGGGTGGATCTCGAACCGTCAGATCGAAGCGGCTCGTGTGGCCATGACCCGTCACATCAAGCGTGGTGGAAAGGTATGGATCCGGATCTTCCCGGACCGGCCCGTGACCCGCAAGCCGGCGGAGACACGCATGGGCAAGGGAAAGGGTACTCCCGAAGGTTGGGTCGCGCCGGTGAAGGCCGGCCGCATGCTCTTCGAGCTTGAGGGCGTGTCGCAGCCTGTGGCCCGGCGCGCGATGGAGTTGGCTGCAGCAAAGCTACCCGTGAAGACGAAGTTCATCGTTCGAGAAGAACAATAACAATGATGAATGCCGATACGATTCGAGAGCTGACCGACGAGGAGATCCGGGAGGAGATCCGCCAGGCGGAGGAAGAGCTGTTCCGCCTCCGCTTTCGGAAGGCATATCAGGAGCTCGAGAGTTCGGCCGTGCTACGCGAGCGGCGGCGGGATCTCGCCAGGCTCAACACGATTCGGCGCGAGCGAGAGCTTGCTGCATCCGAGAGTTCGTTCGCTGCGTTGGAGAGTCCGAATGAGTGAAGCAATGGCGGCCGCCCGTGAGGGTCGCAGGAAGACGAGACAGGGCACGGTCGTCAGCGACCGCATGGACAAGACGGTCGTCGTGAAGGTCGAGAGGCGGCTGGCGCACCCGCTGTATGGAAAGCGGATCACCCGGCGCTCTCGCTTCTATGTGCACGACGAGGAGAACGAATACCGTACGGGCGATGTCGTGATCATCGAGGAGACGCGGCCTCTGTCCAAGCAGAAGCGGTGGCGTGTCACTCGGCTCGTGGAGCGGCCGGAGAGATGATCCAGCAGGAGACGGACGTCCGAATCGCGGACAACTCCGGGGCGCGCCGGGCGCGGTGCATCCGTGTTCTGGGCGGGTCGCGCCGCAGGTACGCGCGTCTCGGGGACGTGATCGTGGTGACGGTGAAGGACGCGATTCCGGGTGGTGTGGTGAAGAAGGGGGAAGTCGTCAGGGCAGTGGTCGTGAGGACGGCGAAGGAGACGCGGCGGCGCGATGGCAGCTACATCCGCTTCGATGAGAACGCGGCCGTTCTCATAACGGACACGGGCGAACCGCGTGCAACGCGCATCTTCGGGCCTGTTGCTCGAGAGCTGCGCGAGAAGCGCTTCATGAAGATCGTGTCGCTGGCGCCGGAGGTAATCTGATGGCGCGCGGCAAGGTGCACGTGCGGCGCGGCGATCGGGTGAGGATCATCGCCGGGAACTACAAGGGAGCCACGGGTCAGATCCTTCGTGTCATCCCGGCGGCCAATCAGGTGGTCGTGGAGGGTGTGAACGTGCGCAAGCGCCACCAGCGCCCGTCGCCCCAGAACCCGGAGGGGGGGATCGTTTCGTTCGAGGCCCCGATCGATGCATCCAACGTGATGCTGATTGATCCGACGACCGACGAGCCCACGCGGATACGGGTACGCATCGACACGGATGGCACCAAGGAACGGATCTCGGTTCGCACCGGCAATCCGATCCCAACGGCGGAGTAAAGCAGGTCGGCAGATGAGCGACAGCGACAGCAGACCGCGTCTGCGCGAGCATTACGAGAGCCATGTCCGGGCGAAGCTGCAGGAGATCTTCGGGTACGACAATCCGATGCGGATCCCGCGGCTGGAGAAGGTGGTCTTGAACACCGGCCTCGGCGACGCCAAGGACAACCCGAAGCTCCTGGATTCGGCGGTCAACGAGCTGGCGAAGATCTCGGGGCAGAGGCCGGTCGTCACGCGGGCGCGAAAGTCGATCTCGAACTTCAAGCTGCGGGAGGGCAATCCCGTGGGCGTGAAGGTCACGCTTCGGCAAGCTCGCATGTACGAGTTCGTCGACCGGTTTATCAGCGCCGCGGTGCCGCGGATCCGGGACTTTCGAGGGTTCAACAGCCGCGCGTTCGATGGGCGCGGCAACTACACGGTGGGCGTGAAGGAGCAGATGATCTTCTCGGAGATTGACTACGACGACGTGGTCCGGATTCACGGGATGGACATCACGTTCATCACGAGCACGGACAAAGATGACGAAGCGTTGGTGCTGCTTCGGGAGTTGGGTATGCCGTTCCGGGGCGAGACCCCGGTGATCGTGTAACAGGCTGCGGGCAGGTTGGAGGCATGGCAAGAAAAGCGCTGATCGAGAAAGCGAACAGGGATCCGAAGTTCAGCACGCGACGGGTGAACCGCTGCTACCGGTGTGGTCGCCCGAGGGCATATATCCGCAAGTTCGGCCTGTGCCGGATCTGCTTCCGCCAGCTGGCGCTGCGGGGAGAGATCCCGGGCATTCGAAAGGCAAGTTGGTAAGCCGATGAGTTTCAACGATCCGATCGCTGACCTGCTCACCCGCATCCGCAATGCGGGTAGGGCAGGGCACCGGCGCGTGGACATTCCCGTCTCGAAGCTGAAGATAGAGGTCGCTCGCGTGCTCGTGGAGAACCACTTCATCTACGAGTACAAGGTGCTGGACGACGGCATGCACGGCGTGTTGCGGCTCTACCTGAAGTACACGCAGGAGGGCCGCCCGGTGATCCGGGCGCTTCAGCGGGAGTCCAGTCCCGGCCTGCGGCAGTACGTCGGGGCCGACGATGTGCCGAAGGTCCGCTCCGGGATGGGAATCGCGATCCTCTCCACGTCCAAGGGATTGATGACCGATCGAGAGGCGCGGGCAGCGCGTATCGGCGGCGAACTGTTGGCGACGGTCTACTAGATCGATGTCCAGGGTAGGCAAGCGGCCCATTCCGATTCCCGATGGCGTCGAACTGAAGATCGACGGCTCCACTCTCAGCGTGAAGGGCCCAAGGGGGGAGCTCAGCCGCACGTTCGATCCGGACATGCGTCTTGTCGTGGAAGACGGCGCTCTCGAGGTGCATCGGCCGACGGAACAGAGCCGTCATCGCGCGCTCCACGGCCTGACCCGTTCGCTTGCTGCGAACATGGTCGAGGGCGTGACTAACGGGTTCGAGCGGTCGTTAGAGATTCACGGTGTTGGATACCGGGCGGACTCACGCGGGAGCGCGCTGATCTTCCACGTTGGATTCAGCCACACGGTCGAGGTGCCTGCGCCCGACGGAATCGAGCTGGTGGCGGAATCGCCCACGCTGGTTCACGTGCGAGGCATCGACAAGCAGGTCGTGGGGCAGGTGGCGGCCGAGATTCGAGCCATTCGGCCGCCCGAACCGTACAAGGGGAAGGGTATCCGGTACCGCGGAGAGTATGTACGCCGCAAGGCCGGCAAGGCGACCGTCGGCGGGCTGCAGTAGCCGGCCTCCAGCGACTGCTAGAGCGAACTGGAAGAGAGCGAACTGAAAGAGAGATGAGGAAGAGGACGAACGAGCGCCAGCTGAGGAGGGCGCGCCGCCGGCAGCACATTCGGAAGAAGATCCGGGGGACGGCGGCCCGGCCGCGGCTCGTCGTGGCACGCAGCCTCCGGCACATCGAGGGCCAGCTGGTGGACGACGACGGAGGGCGTACGATCGTCGGCGTATCGAGTCGGTCCAAGGAGCTGGCGGTTGCCGGGGATGGCGGTTCCGCGGAGGGCGACGGGGACGGTGGTTCCGGCGTGCCGGAAGCCGACGGAACGAAGGTTCGCGCTAGCTACGTGGCGGGCCGAGTGCTCGCGGAGCGTGCCCTGAGCGCCGGCGTGAGGGAGGTCGTGTTCGACCGGGCCGGCCATCGGTTTCATGGCCGCGTCAAGGCCTTCGCCGACGGGGCGCGGGCCGGCGGCCTCAGGTTCTAGAGCGCTAGCAGGCACTCGAAAGGAAGCTCATGGCGAGAGGATCGAGAGGAGGACGAGGACCGCGAGGAAGACGACGCGAGGAAGACAACATCCGGGAGAGCGTCATCCACATCAATCGCGTCTCGAAGGTGGTCAAGGGCGGTCGGCGTTTCTCTTTCACCGCGCTCGTTGCAGTGGGTGACGGCCAGGGCCGCGTGGGCACCGCTCTCGGCAAGGCGAACGAGGTCGCGGAGGCGATCCGCAAGGGGATCGAGCAGGCACGGGGTTCGATGGCGGAGGTGCCGATCGTGAACGGCACCATTCCGCACGAGATGATCGGTCGCTACGGTGCGGGTCGTGTGTTGTTGAAGCCGGCCCGGCCGGGCACCGGCGTGATTGCGGGCGGCCCCGTGCGGGCTGTTCTCGAGTGTGCTGGCGTACAGGACATCCTGACCAAGAGCCTCGGCTCCAACAACCCGATCAACATGGTTCGGGCAACGCTCCAGGGCCTACATGCCCTGGTGACGCCGGAGCAGGTCGCCCACGAGCGCGGCGTGGAAATCGAGGTGATTCGGGAGGCAATGCGTGGGTAAGCAGCTGCGAATCCGGCAGGTGAAGAGCGGAATCACCAGTCAGCGCCGCCAGCGCGACACCCTGCGTGCTCTCGGTCTGCGCCACCATCAGGACGTGGTCATCAAGAACGATCATCCCACCATTCGAGGCATGCTGCGAGTGGTCAGGCACCTGGTTGTCGTTGAGGAGTTGGACGCTGGCGATGAGTGACGTAAGGAAGCTTGGCCTTGACGGCTTGTCTCCGGAACCTGGCGCCAGAGGCGCGGGAAAGCGCGTGGGTCGTGGGCCCGGCTCCGGCCGGGGAAAGACATCGGGTCGCGGTCACAAGGGGCAGAAGTCAAGGTCCGGAGGCTCCATCCCGCCCTGGTTCGAGGGCGGCCAGATGCCGCTTTACCGCCGGGTGCCGAAGCGCGGCTTCAAGCCGCTGCGGCGGGTGGAGTACCAGGTGGTGAATGTGGGCCAGCTGGCGGCGGTCGAGGAGAGCGAGATCTCCCCCGAGACCTTGCGGTCTCGGGGGCTCATCGGCACGCTGCGCCGGCCCGTCAAGGTGCTGGCGGTGGGGAATCTCGACAGGGCGCTCACGGTTCGAGCGCACGCCTTCAGCGCTGCGGCGAGAGCAAAGATCGAGAGCGCGGGCGGCCGTGCCGAGGTCGTAGACCAACGATCGGATAGCGGGCAGAGCGACTGAGGATGGCGAACGGCTCGAGCGTCGCCAGCGCGATCCCGAGAATCTTCCAGGTTCCCGAGCTCAAAGAGAAGATACTCTTCACGTTGATGTGCCTGGCCATCTACCGGCTGGGCTCTCACATCACGACGCCCGGTGTCGACTTGGGCGCCCTCGAGCAGCTGGCCGGTCAGTTCCAGGGGACGCTCTTCGGCATCTACGACATGTTCACTGGAGGCGGCCTCCAGCGCGCCACGATCCTCGCCCTCGGCATCATGCCGTACATCTCGGCGAGCATCCTCTTCCAGCTGCTGGCCGCGGTCTTTCCGACCATCGAGAAGCTGCAGAAGCACGAGGGCGAGGAGGGGCGGCGCAAGCTCACGCAGTGGACCCGCTACACGACTATCGTCCTCAGCCTGATGCAGTCCTACGGATACGCGATCTTTCTGGAATCGCAGCCCGGTGCGGTGCTGAGTCCCGGATTGGGTTTTCGCGTCACGACCGTGCTCATGCTGACGACGGGAGCCGTGTTCGTGATGTGGCTGGGCGAGCAGATCACCGACCGCGGCATCGGCAACGGGATGTCCCTGCTGATCTTCTTCTCGATTATCGTGGGATTCCCCACGGCGTTGTTCAGCACTCTGGAGCTGTTCCGCGCGGGCGGAATCAGCCTCTTCAAGCTCATCGCGCTGGGGGTCGTGATGATTGCGATTGTGGCCGGCGTCGTGGCGCTGACCATGGCCGCTCGCCGGATCCCCGTTCAGATTCCGCGGAAGGTCGTGGGACGCGGGAGAGTCCGGGAAGGGCAACGTTCCTTCATCCCGCTGCGCATCAACTCGGCCGGCGTGATGCCGATCATCTTCGCCCAATCGATCATCATCGTGCCGGGCACGCTGGCGGCGTTCACGGGAAACCCGGGTCCCGGCGCAACGGGCGTCTCCGGCTTCATGTACGATCTGAGCCAGATCTTTCAGGTCGGCACGCCGTGGTACTATCTCACGTACTCGTTCCTCATCATATACTTCACCTACTTCTACACGTCGATCATCTTCAATCCGGTCGACCTGGCCGAGAACTTGAAGCGGCAGGGCGGTTTCATCCCGGGCGTCAAGCCGGGTGCCCAGACCGCCGAGTACATCGATCGCGTGCTCACCCGAGTCACGCTGCCGGGCTCGATCTACCTGGCGAGCATCGCGATCCTTCCGTTCGGGATCTTCCAGCTCTTCGACATCCAGACCTTCTTTTTCGGTGGCACCTCGCTGCTGATCGTGGTCGGTGTGGCGCTCGACACGGTGCAGCAGATGCAGCAACACCTGCTGCTGCGGCAATACGAGGGCTTTATGAAGAAGGGGCGTGTCAAGTATCGCGGCCGCCAACGATACATCTGATGGCCCGAGGAGCCTGTCCGAGTAATGGGGTGCGCCCTTTGGGTTACGGTGGCGAGGGGCCAGCTTCTTCGTTGGTGCTCCTCCTCGATGCTACGGCATCGCGTTCGTCGCACCGCCTCGAATCTGATCGGGCACCCGCCGCAGGCGGGTCCGGCGCTCGTAACGCGGCTCGCCCCATTACTCGGACAGGCTCCCGAGGCACGTGAGGATCGTTTTGATGGGACCTCCGGGAGCCGGCAAGGGAACACAGGGCGAGCTTCTGGCGGAGCACCTGGGTGTGCCACGTCTCTCCACGGGTGACATGCTGCGCGATGCCAGGGCCAATCAGACGGATCTGGGCCGCCGTGCCGAGCGGTACATGGACGCAGGGGAACTGGTGCCCGACCAGGTGATCCTCGGCATGGTGGCCGAGGCGCTCGACGGTCCGGAGCCACTCGAAGGCTTCATTTTGGATGGCTTCCCTCGCACGATCCCTCAGGCGGAGGGACTGGGCGAGTTGCTCGAGAAAAGGGGCACGCCGCTGGACGCGGTGGTGTTTCTCACGGTGCCGGAGGATGAGCTCGTGAGGCGGCTTACCGGGCGCAGCGCCCAGGAGCACCGCACGGATGATGATCCCGAGACCGTCCGCCGGCGAATCCAAGTGTATCGAGCGGAGACGGAGCCCGTGATTCGCTCGTGCCTGGAGAGCGGTGTCCGTGTGGTGCGGGCCGATGGCGTCGGATCCATCGATGAGATTCAGCGAGACCTCCGCGGGCAGCTGGGGCTGTGATCAACCTGAAGAGCCCCGCGGAGATCGAGGTGATCGGGCGGGCGGGCACGCTGGTCGCCGACGTGCTCGATCTGGTCGCAGAGCACGTGCTGCCCGGTGTCTCTACGGCGCAGCTGGACCGGATCGCGGAGGAGAGGATCAGGGGGGTACAGGGCGCGTCTCCTGCGTTCAAGGGACTGTACGGGTTTCCGGCGACCCTCTGCGCGAGCTTGAACAACGAGGTGGTGCACGGCATCCCGTCGGACTCACGCCGCCTGGAGTCAGGCGACATCCTGAGCATCGATGTGGGCGTGCGTCTGGACGGGTACTTTGCCGACTCTGCCGTCACGGTTCCCGTGGGCGAGGTCGATCCTGAGGTGGATCGCCTCCTTCGTGTGACGCGCTCGGCTCTCGGGGCGGGGATCCGGGAGGCGCGCTCCGGGAAACGGCTGGGTGACATCGGCGAAGCGATCCAGACAGGGGTCGAGGAGGCTGGTTTCAGCGTGATCCGTGAGCTCGTGGGACACGGTGTGGGGTCGGCCGCGCACGAGGAGCCGCAGGTTCCGAACTTCGGCCGCTCCGGTCGCGGTCTGCGGCTCGAGAGCGGCCTCGTCATCGCGATCGAGCCGATGGTCAATATCGGGAAACGACACATCCGCACGCTCAAGGACGGCTGGACAGTGGTCACGGCGGACGGATCGCTGTCCGCGCACTTCGAACACACCGTCGCGATCAGCGACGAAGGCCCGAAGGTGCTGACGCAGATCCCGGTAGCGTCGTTGGCTGAGGAGGAGAGGTAACTTGGCGAAGGAAGAGGCGATCCAGATGGCCGGCGAGGTCTTGGAGTCGCTGCCAAACGCGATGTTCCGCGTGGCTCTCGAGAACGGCCACGAGATCACCTGCCATGTGTCGGGCAAGATCCGAATGCACTACATCCGGATCCTCCCCGGCGACAAGGTGGCCGTGGAGCTTTCTCCGTACGATCTGACCAAGGGGAGGATCACCTACAGGTACAAGTAGGAGGTCTCGTCGACGGCGCGATAGTTGAAATCGTAGTGGAAAAAACCTATGTTGTGCGGCTCCCTTGTTAACGGATCCAACGGCGACCGTCTGCAGGCGGCGAGTCGGGAAACCTGGGGCAAGACCGATGAAAGTTCGATCGAGCGTGAAACGAATGTGTGAGCACTGCATCATCATCCGCCGCCGCGGCGTCGTTCGGGTGATCTGCAGCCGCAACCCGAAGCATAAGCAGCGACAGGGGTAGGCCGGATGGCACGCATAGCAGGCATCGATCTCCCCAGGGAGAAGCGGATCGAGGTCGCCCTCACATACATTTACGGGATCGGCCAGCCCACGGCGCACGATATTCTCCAGGAGACGGCCGTCAACCCGGACACCCGTGTGCACGAGCTCTCGGACGACGACGTGAACAAGCTCCGTCGCGTCATCGAGAACCGGTACAAGGTGGAGGGTGCGCTTCGGACTGAAGTATCGATGAACATAAAGCGCCTCATGGACATCGGCTGTTACCGAGGCATGAGACACAAGCAAGGCCTGCCGGTTCGGGGACAGCGGACCCACACCAACGCGCGCACGCGCAAGGGTCCCCGCCGCGCCGTGGCAGGCAAGAAGAGGGCGCCGAAGAAGTAAGGCATCGACCGCGAGGAGCGAACGGATGGCGAAACCGAAAGGGTCGGGTCGAAAGAAGCGGCAGGTCGAGGCCGAAGGGGTGGCCCACATCAAGGCGACTTTCAGCAATACGATCGTCACGATCACCGACGTGGAAGGGGACACGATCGCCTGGTCCAGCTCCGGCAAGTCCGGCTTCAAGGGGTCCAAGAAGTCGACTCCGTTCGCGGCCACGATCGCCGCCGAGAACGCGGCCAAGGAAGCCGTGTCGCTCGGGATGAAGCGGGTGCACGTACGGGTCCGGGGGCCGGGATCCGGTCGGGAGTCGGCAATCCAGGCGCTCCAGAGCGCCGGGCTGACCATCCGCTCGATCAAGGATGTAACTCCGCTTCCTCACAACGGGTGTCGGCCCCCGAAGCGACGAAGGGTGTAGCGAGAGAGTAGATGGCACGATACAGGGGTCCCGTGTGCCGGCTCTGCCGGCGCGAAGGAGAGAAGCTCTTCCTGAAGGGCAAGCGCTGCTTCACGGAGAAGTGTGCGATCGAGCGGCGTGCGTATCCACCGGGAGCGCACGGCGGCGGCCGTCGTCGTCGCCGGCAGTCGGAATACGCCGTCCAGCTTCGAGAGAAGCAGAAGGTGAAGCGGATTTACGGCATAGCGGAGCGGCAGTTCCGTAATCTGTTCGCGCGCGCCTCAAGGCTGCCCGGCATGACGGGCGAGAACCTGTTGGTGGGCCTCGAGAGCCGCCTGGACAACATGGTCTACCGCATGGGCTTCGCACCGTCTCGCAAGGCCGCCCGTCAGCTTATCCGCCACCGGCACCTCCGGGTGGACGGGAAGACCGTCGACGTGGCCAGCTTTTCCGTGTTGCCAGGGCAGGAGATCTCGGTCACTCCCGCCGCGGCGGAACTGCCCGTGGTCAAGGAGGCCGTGGAGGACAAGAAGAACCGCGATCAGCTCTCCTGGCTGGGAGTGGACTACGAGAAGATGACCGGTCGGATGCTCGAGCGGCCGTCCCGTGCGGATATTCCGCTGGCGGTCCAGGAGCAGCTGATCGTCGAGCTTTACAGCAAGTAGGCGAGGATAAACAGACATGTCGTCAGCATCTACACTGGTCGATCTGGTCCTTCCCGAGACGGTCGAAGAGAACTGCCGCTCGGAGGATGGAACGAGAACCGAGTTCGTCCTTCAGCCGCTCGAGCGGGGATTCGGCCACACGATTGGAAACTCGATTCGGCGGATCCTGCTCTCCTCGCTCCCCGGTGCGGCCGTCTGGGCGTTCCGCGCCGACGGAGTGCAGCACGAGCACCAGACCATCGATGGAGTGGCCGAGGACATCCATCAGATCATCCAGAAGCTGAAGCGACTCGTTCTGAGTCTCGATCCGGGAGTGGACGAGGCGAAGCTTGAGCTGAGCGTGAGCAAGGCCGGCGTGATCCGAGCGGAGCAGATCACCGAGCACGCTGGTGTGACGATCCTCAATCCCCAGCTCGCGCTCTTCACGCTTCAGGAGGACCTTCCCCAGGGTCGGCCGCTGCGGGTCGACCTGTGGGTCAACCGGGGCCGTGGCTTCATGATGGCCGGCCAGCACGAGAAGCCCGAGAACACTCCGGTCGATATGATCCGGATCGACTCGATTTACAACCCCGTGGTTAGGGCCAACTTCACCGTCCACGAGACCCGTGTCGGTGAGCGAACCGACTTCGATCGGTTGACAATCGACGTGGAGACGAACGGAGCGATCGAGCCCGGAACGGCCGTGCAGCAGGCGGCCGAAATCGCGCGTGTCCACCTGTCGTATCTCGCACGGTTCGGTGAGGCCGGGGCGGGGGTGCCCGAGATCGCGGGTGACGGTGGGAGGCCGGGCCTGTTCGCCGTGGAGAACGAGTTGCAGGTTCTTCTCGAGACGCCGCTGGAGGCTTTCAAGGAGATCTCCGTCCGTAGTCGGAACACGCTGGACAAGGCGAATATCCGGACGCTCGGAGACGTAGCCTTGCGGAGCCGCGATGAGATGTTGCGGGTCGACAACTTCGGCGAGAAGTCTCTGGAGGAGGTGGCCGAGGTGTTGGCGCTTCACGGTCTGCGTTTCGGGATGACGTTCGAGAGGGGCGAAGAGGGCACGCTGTACGTCGCCGAGGAGGCCGCCAGCAACGGGACGGGGCAGGGTGGCACGGAAGCGGAGGAATGAGGCACCGAAGAAAGGGACGCCAGCTCAGCCGGACTCGCAGCCACAAGCGGGCCATGCTGCGGAACATGGCGACGAGCCTCCTTCAGCAGGAGCGAATCCGAACTACGGAGGCGAAGGCCAAGGAGCTGCGACCGTTCGTCGAGCGGCTGATAACGCTGTCGCGGCGGGGTGATTTGGCCAGCCGGCGACGGGCGGGTCGATTCGTGGCGGACCGGGACGTTCTCACCAAGCTGTTCGACGAGATCGGGCCACGCTTTCGGGACCGGAATGGGGGCTACACCCGGATCTTAAAGCTCGGTGCCCGGAGCGGTGACGGCGCCGAGCTCGCGATCATCGAACTTGTCGAAGGGGAATCCTAACTGCCCTGCCACGCTCGAAAAGGGGGCGCGTTCGCATGACCCGGAAAGGTTCGACGGGACTCTCCACCGTCCTGATCATCGTAGCGGTCGCTCTGGTCGGCGGCTTCCTTCTCTGGCTGTATCAGCAGTCCGCGGCGCTGGAAGAGGCCACTCCGGTCATGGTCGAGGATGAAGTCGGTGAGGTCGTCGACCTGGTCGTGCTCAGCCAGGATCCGAGCGCCTCGATCGGCAGGGTGGCAGACATCGTCTCGGTCGCAGTGGTGCAGAGTCTGGGTCGGGGGGTCTTTCTGGTGGGTCTGACCTCGGCGGACGAGGCGAGGCCGTTTCCCGTGCTGCTCTCGCCCGATCTGATTGCCCGGAACACGCAGGTGTACGGCGGAGACGTCGTGCGGCTGTACGGGCGGATCTACTCCCTGAACGATTCGATTCGCAGCCAATGGGTGGAGTTGGGCGCCGTGAACGAAGCGGCCGCCGAAGCTATCCCGCAGGGCACGAGTTTCCTGCTGGCGGATTCCCTCGAGCTGAAGTAGCGAGAACCGAGATGGCGAACTTCTGTTTTGTGTGCGGGAAAGGACCCGCCACCGGCAACAACGTGAGCCATGCGCACAACAAGACCAGGCGCCGGTTCATGCCGAACCTTCAGCGGCTGCGCATCCTGGATCAAGGGAAGAAGCGGCACGTGAAGGTGTGCACGCGTTGCATCCGGTCCGGGAAGGTTCAGAAGGCGTAGGCTGGCCTTCTTCCGGCCCTGGCGCGGTGGGTTGGGAGGGCTTTCGCCGCGCGCGAATGGACACCACCGGCACAGCTGCCCCGTCCCACGACGGGGCTTTTTTTCGCCGCATGGAACCCTGCGGTCACGCATCGGTCACCTGTCGGCGCACTTCAGCGACCTGCTGGACGTATATTTCGCGACCATGAGCGTACCAGAACTCTCGAGAAACGAACCGTGCCGCCGGATCGGTCGATGACGGGCGGAACGCTCACCGGCCGCCGGGTGCTGGTCACCCGACCGGATGGTCAGGACGAGCGCCTGGCAGCGCTGCTCCGAAAACGGGGAGCCGAGGTGGAGCGCCTTCCGACCATCCGGATCGCCGATCTCGAGGATGACGGCCCGCTCCTACGGGCGGCGGCTCGGCTGTGCGAGTACGACTGGGCGGTTCTTACGAGCGTGAACGGTGTCGAGCGGTTTGCAGCCGCCCTCCAGGAGCGCGGCATCGACGTGGGTGGCTGTCCCGGAGTTCGCTGGGCGGCGATCGGTCCGGCCACGGCGCGCGCTCTCCACCGGATTGGGGTCGCCGTGGTTCTGCTTCCCGCCAGCTACCGGGCCGAATCCCTCGCGGAGGCTATCCGAGAGAGCGGGAGCGAAGAGGATTCGTCCGGTGCTCTTCCGCTGACAGGGCGTCGCGTGCTGCTCGCCCGCGCCGCCGAGGCGCGACCGGTGCTTCCCGATCGACTGCGAGCCGATGGAGCGGTTGTCGAAGAGGTGGCTGCCTACGTTACCGAGCCCAACCGCGAGGCTGCGGCAGGCCTCCGGGCTGCCACCCGGGCGGGGCGCCTGGATTGGATCACGTTCACCGCTTCCTCCGCGGTGCGGGCATTCTGTGAACTGGGTGGAGAGGTCGGGGATTCACGAGTTGGGGTCATCGGGCCGATCACGGCCGAGACGGCGCGAGGCCTCGACGTGCCGGTCCACGCCGTGGCCTCCCAGTATACGATCTCCGGACTCGTCGGGGCGATCGTCGAGGCCGAGGGCCGGACCTTGGGGGTTGGAGGAGGAGCGAGATGAGCGGCTTTCCGGAAGTGCGTATGCGGCGCCTACGGCGCACGGGTGTGCTTCGGCAACTGGTGCGTGAAACACAGCTTAGCCCATCCGACCTCGTGTATCCTCTCTTCGTCTCCGAGGCGGAATCCGATCGCACGCCGATCCCGTCCATGCCGGGCGTGGACAGGCTCTCCATCGCCGCGCTCGTGCAGGAGGTCTTCGGAGCGTGGGAGGAGGGGATCCGCGCCGTCCTCCTGTTCGGGATCCCGGAAGAGCGAGACGAGACGGGAGGCAACGCCCTTCGAGATGAGGGGATCGTGCAGCGGGCGGTGCGGGAGTTGAGGAAAGAGTTCCCCGACCTCGTCGTGATCACGGACGTATGCCTGTGCGAGTACATGTCCCATGGGCATTGCGGCCTCGTGCGTGATGGAGAGGTCTTGAACGATGAGACGCTGGAGCTCCTGGCGGCGCAGGCCGTGAGCCACGCGCAGGCCGGTGCGGACCTGGTGGCGCCTTCCGACATGATGGACGGTCGAGTGGCAGCGATCCGGGCGGCGTTGGACGCCGCAGGCCGGGAAAGCACCGGTTTACTCTCCTACGCCGTCAAGTACGCCAGCGCCTACTACGGACCGTTTCGCGAGGCCGTGGACTCGGCCCCGCGCTTCGGTGATCGGCGGGGCTACCAGATGGATCCGGGCAACGCGCTCGAGGCTCTGCGGGAGGCAGCGCTGGACGTGGAGGAGGGAGCCGATATCCTGATGGTGAAGCCGGCGCTGCCCTGTCTGGATATCGTCCGGCGGGTCAAGGATGAGTTTGGGATGCCGACCGCAGCGTATCAGGTCAGCGGCGAGTACGCGATGATTCGCGCCGCTGCCGAAAGGGGCTGGATCGACGAGCGGGAAGTCACTATGGAAGCGATCCTTGCCATTCGTCGGGCCGGAGCAGACCTCGTGATCACATACGCTGCCAGAAGCACGGCGCGAGAGCTGGCCTTCTGACCGCGGAGGGGCACATGCGAGCGCTCATCACCGGCGGTGACGGTTTCGTCGGTCAACACCTCCTTCGAGAGCTGAGAGAGTCGAGCGCGGACATCGTGGCCTCGGTGCAGAGGCTCCCGCCCAGGCCATCGGTTCTCGAGCGGGTGGAGGTGGCGGCCGTCACGTGGAAGCAGGCGGATGTTCGCGATGCGGGCACCCTCTACCGCCTGATCGGGTCAGAGCGACCGGATGTGATCTTCCACCTCGCCGGGTTCGCGTCAGGCGCGCTCGCGCGTGAGCGTCCGGCAGATGCGCTGGCCGTGAACGCCGGCGGCACGCTGAACCTGTTCACCGCCCTCGTGGACGTACGGGAGGAGTCTCCGGAGTACTCACCGAAGATTCTCGTGATGGGCTCCGGTGACGCCTACGGTCCGGGCGTCGGGGAAGCGTTTACGGAGGAGACCCCCTTGCGGCCCACGTCGCCGTACGGGCTGTCGAAGGCGTGCCAGGAGCTCGTGGCACATTCGTTTCGGCGCTCACACGGGTTGGACACGGTGGTAGCGAGGAGCTTCAACCTGATCGGTGCCGGCCAGCCCGAGACCTTTGCCGTTCCGGACTTCTGCCGGCAGGCCGCCGAGATCGCGGTTTGCGGTGCGCAGCCGGTGCTCGAGGTGGGGAACCTCGACGCGGAGCGAGACTTCACGGATGTGCGAGATGCGGTGTGCGCCTTAAGGGCGATCGTGAACCTGGAATCGTCCCGGCCGTCCTACAACGTCTGCTCGGGACGCTCGATCGCAATCGGTCGTCTTCTGGAGTGGGTTCTCGATGAGGCTGGCGTGGAGCCGGAGATCCGGGTCGTGGAGGGACGGCTGAGGCAGGGAGAGAATCACAGGGTCGTGGGTGCCCCCGGACTGATCAGGCGCGACACGGGCTGGGAGGCACGCGGTGACATCGAGGCCGGCGTGCGCGAGGTGTATCGCTGGACCGAGGCGGCCGCGAGGCGTGAAACGGGAGCCCGCACCGAAGGGTCATGAGAGCATGAACGTATCGGTTATCGGAACGGGGTACGTCGGTCTCGTCGTGGGAGCCTGCCTGGCGGAAACCGGGAACCACGTGATCGGCGCCGACATCGATGGGGACAAGATCGAGGGCTTGCAGGGGGGGAAGATCCCGATCTACGAGCCAGGTCTGGATTCATTGCTGCTCCGGAACGTCGCCGAGAAGCGACTCCGCTTCACGACCGACATCGGCTCCGCGGTGCGGGAGGCGGACGTGATCTTCATAGCGGTGGGCACGCCGCCCGATGAGGACGGATCGGCCGACCTGCAACACGTGCTGCAAGTGGCCCGCACCATCGGCGAGAACATGAACGCCGAGAAGGTGGTCATCACGAAGAGCACGGTTCCCGTAGGCACCGCAACGCGAGTGCGTGAGGAGATCGAACGGTGGACGGATCACCCCGTTCATGTGTGCTCCAATCCGGAGTTCTTGAAGGAGGGAGCGGCGATCGAGGACTTCATGCGTCCCGACCGCGTCGTCTGCGGGATCGACGGCGAGGCGGCGCGCGCGGTGCTGGAGGAGCTTTACGAGCCGTTCGTTCGTACGGGGAACCCCTTGATCTTCATGGACGTGGCCTCGGCCGAGCTCACGAAGTACGCGGCCAACGCGATGCTCGCCATCCGGATCAGCTTCATGAACCAGGTCGCCGCGCTCTGCGAGGCTGCGGGCGCGGACGTGTCGGTCGTGCGCCACGGGATCGGCTCGGACCGGCGGATCGGCAGCTCGTTTCTGTTCGCCGGAGCGGGCTACGGCGGAAGCTGCTTCCCGAAGGACGTGGAGGCGCTGATCCGGACGGGGGACGACCTTGGAGTCGATCTGTCGATTCTGAAGTCCGTGCACGAGGCGAACGCTCGGCAGAAGAAGCTCCTCGCGCAGAAGGTGAAGGCGCGCTTCGGCGACGACCTCGAGGGCCGGCAGTTCACCGTGTGGGGCCTGGCGTTCAAGCCGGAGACGGACGACATGCGGGAGGCTCCGGCTCTGGCCGTCATAGAGGAGTTGCTGGAGGCCGGTGCGTCGATCGTCGCTCACGATCCGCAGGCCATGCCGACCGCACGCCGGTGGTACCTGGGAGACCGTATCGCGTATGGGGAGGACGCCTACGCCGCGTGCGAGGGGTCCGACGCGCTGATCATCGTCACCGAGTGGCTGCAGTACCGGCGGCCCGACTGGGACACGATCAGATCCGCTCTTCGCAGCCCTGCGGTTTTCGATGGCCGCAACCTGTTCGATCCTGGGCGGATGCGGGCCCTCGGATTCAGCTACTACTCGATCGGCAGGAGGGACGTCGATTGAGGGTCCTCATCACGGGCGCCGCCGGCTTTCTCGGTTCCCATCTGTGCGACCGGTTTCGCCGGGAAGGGCACTCCGTCGTGGCCATCGACAACTACATCACCGGGACGCCGGAGAACCTGGCCCACCTCCTGGGCGACGGATTCGAGCTCGTTCAACACGACGTGACCGAGTACGTGCACGTCCCGGGGGCCTTGGACGGAATCCTCCACTTCGCCTCTCCCGCCAGCCCGACGGACTACCTGGAGCTACCGATCCAGACGCTCAAGGTCGGCAGCCTCGGAACGCACAAGGCGCTAGGCCTGGCCAAGGCGAAGCAAGCCCGGTTTCTCCTGGCATCCACGTCGGAGGTTTACGGCGACCCTCTGGTACACCCGCAGCCCGAGTCCTACTGGGGGAACGTAAATCCGATCGGCCCGCGAGGCGTATACGACGAGGCGAAGCGTTTCGCCGAAGCGCTCACGATGGCGTACCGCCGAGCACACGGCGTCGACACGCGAATCGTGCGAATCTTCAACACGTACGGCCCGCGGATGCGCCCGGGCGATGGCCGTGTCGTATCGAACTTCATCGTACAGGCGTTGCGGGGCGAGCCGCTCACCGTGTATGGGGATGGCGGCCAGACACGGAGCTTCTGCTACGTCTCCGACGAGGTAGAGGGGATCTACCGGCTCTTCATGTCGGACATCACCGGGCCCGTGAACATCGGGAATCCGAACGAGTTCTTGGTCGGCGAGCTGGCTGATCTCGTGCTGGAGCTGACGGGCTCCTCTTCGGAGATCCGGCACCTGCCGCTTCCCGAGGACGACCCCAAGGTCCGTCAGCCCGACATCACCCGGGCCCGGGAGCTGCTCGACTGGGAGCCGCAGGTGCCGCTGCGAGAGGGCCTGGCGTTGACTATCGAGTACTTCCGCGGACTGCAGGAGCGGAAGCTGCTCGGCTCACCGACCGTCCTGACCGGCTGAACGTGTCCCATCCCTCCCCACCGGCCGGTGGCCGGACCGTATCGGTCGTCATGCCCGCATACAACGAGGCTGCGACCGTGGAGGAGATCATCCGCCGGGTGAAGAGCGTGCCGCTCGAGATCGAGCTGATCGTGGTGGACGACGGCTCGACGGACGGCTCGCGCGAGATCCTCGGGCGCCTGGAGCAGGAGGGCGTGTTGGATCGCCTCATCCTGCACGAGGAGAACCGCGGAAAGGGCGCCGCCCTCTCGACCGGCTTCCACGTCGCCTCGGGAGAGACGGTGATCGTTCAGGATGCCGATCTCGAGTACGACCCCCGCGAGTACCGGTTGCTGTTGGAGCCGATCTGGGAGGACAAGGCGGACGTGGTGTACGGATCGCGGTTCATGGGCGGGAGGCCGCACCGCGTTCTCTACTTCTGGCACTATGTGGGTAACAGGGCGCTGACGCTGTTCTCGAACATGATCACGAACCTCAACCTGAGCGATATGGAGACCTGCTATAAGTGTTTCCGGCGCGAGGTGCTGGAGGGTCTCGACATCGAGGAGCGGGCGTTTGGCGTCGAGCCGGAGCTGACCGCGAAGATCGCCCTCCAGGGGTGGCGCGTGTTCGAGGTCGGGATCTCGTACAGCGGTCGGACTTACGAGGAAGGGAAGAAGATCGGTTGGAGGGACGGAATGCGGGCGATCTACTGCGTGCTGCGCTACGGGCTCTGGCGGAGGATCACCGGCCGCGCGCGGCGGGAGCGCTCGGCACGGATGACGAATGCCGCCTAGCAGGTCACTTCGCATGAGATGCGTCCCGCTCGTCGTCATGACGGGCTTCGCAGGTTCGATCGCCGCCGGCGCCTGCTCCGACCAGGCCGGGGATGCCATCGAGCGGGGCGACCGGTTGTACGGACAGGGCCGGCTGGATGCTGCCATCGCGGAGTACAAGTTCGCTCTGCGCCAGGAGGCGGACGAGCGCGCCCTGCTGCGCCTGGGCATCGTGTATGGAGCGCGCGGCGACATCGAGACCAGCCGGCGCTATTACGCCGACCTTCTGGAGCGCGATTCCTCGTTCCGGTACCAGGTGGCAGCCGGGCTGAGCGCGGCGGCCCGGGGAGCGATCGAGCGCGGCGGCAGCGAGAGCGCAGCCCGGGCGCTGGAGCCTCTGCTGGAGCTTGGAACGGGGATGATCCCGAGGGATCTCGTGCTTCCTCTGGCACGCTTCTACTGGGAGGACAACGAGTACGAGGAGGCGCTCCCTTTATATCTGAGGGTGTTGGCCGAGGCGGAGGAGGTGGAGGCCGACGTTTTGTACGAGACGGCGCGGGCCTTCCAGGAGCTCGGTGCGTGCCGGGAGGCGATCGCCTACTACGAGCGCTATCTGTCGGAGGCAGCGCGCAGGGCGTCGAGGCGTGCCGAGGCCGAGTGGAGTCTCGGCAACTGCCTCTACGAGGCGGCCGAGGAGGACTGGCAGGAGGGCCGACCGGCAGCGGCACAGGGGAGGGTGAAGCGCCTGATCCAGCTAGGCGTGCCACGCACGCTGCAGGATCGCGCCAACTTTCTGTACGGGGAGATGTCGCTCACGCTCGGAGAGCGTGGGGAGGCTCTTCGTGCCTTCGAGGAAGTGCTCCGCCTGAACCCCTCGCGTACGGGCCCCCTGGTGGAAAGAGCCGAGGCCAGGATTCGCGAGATTCGCTTTGGGTTCGAGTGAACGGGAGAAGGAGGGCGAGAACCGGTTTCACGTCGCGGGCGTACGGGTGCGCCCTCCTCCTGGCAGCCCTCGGGGCGTTGTCCGGGTGCTCGACCAAGCTCCCTCCGCCGGGAACGCCCCCGCAGGAACGCTTTCAGTGGGCGCTCGACAAGTACAATCAGGGCAAGTACGGCGATGCCGCGAAGGGGTTCGTGGACTTCGTTCAGCGCGCTCCGACGAGCCCCCTGGCGGATAGCGCGCTGTACCTCGTCGGCGAATCGTACCTGCGGGGAGGCGACCCGCTGCGAGCCGCGACGGAGTTCAACCGATTCGCCTCCACCCGGCCCAACAGCCCGCTGGCGGACGACGCCCAGCTTGGTGCGTGCCGGGCGTATTGGGATCTGTCTCCGTCCCTGGCGCGGGATCAGGAGTACACGCGCCAGGCGATCGAGGAATGCACCCGCATGCTACAGTTCTTCCCGGCCAGCCCCCGGCGGGCCGAGGCGGACTCAGTCAGGCGTGAAGCCCGCGACAAGATGGCGGCCAAGCAGTACCGCGTCGGGAAGTACTATTTCGATCAGCGCTTCTACGAATCGGCGAACATCTACTTCGAGGTCGTCGTCGAGGAATACCCGGATGCTCCGGTCATGCCGGACGTCCTTGCGACGCTCTACGAGAGCTACCGGAGGCTGGGTTTCAATGCCGAGGCGGAGCACGCCAAGCAGCGGTTGCTGACGGAGCATCCGGACAGCAAGGCCGCACAGAAATTCGCTCCGGCCGATGAGTCGTGAACGGATGTCGGACCGACTAGGGGTGTTGGGCGGCACCTTCGATCCGCCTCACATCGGCCACCTGATCGTGGCGCAGGATGTGGTGGAAGGCCTGCAGCTCGACCGGCTCCTGATCGTGCCGTCGGGCCGGCCTCCGCACCGTGAGGCCGTGCTGTCGCCGGCCTTGCGTCTTGAGTTGGTCTTGGGGGCGTTCGGGGTTGATTCGCGCTTCGAGGTTTGTCGTGTCGAGGTGGAAAGGCCCGGTCCCTCGTACACGGTGGATACACTCCGGTGGATCCGGGACACCTACGATCCAGCAACCCTCTACTGCGTCATCGGAGCCGATCAGTTCCGGGTGATCGACAGTTGGAACCGCTACGAGGAGCTCGTCCGATGGAGTCGCCTGGCCGTGATGGCCCGTGGTGGAGACCCTCCGGTGGCCGGCGAGGTGGAGCTGCCGTTCGAGAGCGTGGCCGTCACGAGGGTCGATGTCTCGAGCACACGGGTGCGTGAACGGCTTCGGGAGGGTCGCTCGATACGTTATCTGGTTCCCGAGAGCATTCGGGGACGCGTCGAGGAAGGTTGGCGGGCCCGATGCGGCGCCGATGGGGGGCATCGCACGGAACGAAACGGTGGATGACGGCTATTAGCCGACGCCGGTTCGGTGGAGAAACGAGAGAGAAGAAAAGCGTCTGGATGGGCGGCATGATAGCCATACCATGATAGCGATACAGGGGATGATCAATCGGGTGTTCGGAACCCGTTTCGACCGCTCGATGAAGAAGCTCCAGCCGATCGTCGACGAGATCCTCCGTCACGAGGAGCGCCTCTCATCCCTCTCCGAGGAGGAACTGGTCCTGCAGACGGAGCGCTTCCGGGAGCGCATCCGCGAGCAGGTCGGCGAACACGAGCGGACGCTCGACACGCTGCGGGAGAAGCGACGCTACACCGAGGATCCCGCGAAGAGAGAGAACTTCACGATCCGCATGGGAGAGGCCGAGGCCGAGCTGTTCGAGGCCACGCGCGCTGTGCTGGACGAGCTTCTCCCGGAGGTGTTCGCCACCGTTCGTGAAGCGTGCCGGCGGCTGATCGGCCGAGAGATCACCGTCACCGGGAACCAGATGGCCTGGGACATGGTGCCGTACGACGTGCAGCTGATCGGCGGCATCGTTCTCCACCAGGGGAACATCGCCGAGATGGCGACCGGTGAAGGAAAGACCCTGGTCGCCACGATGCCGCTGTACCTCAACTCGCTCGCCGGCCGCGGCGCTCACCTGGTCACGGTGAACGACTACCTCGCCCGTCGCGACTCCCAATGGATGGGGACGGTGTTCGAGTTTCTCGGCCTCACGGTCGGCTGCCTGGACGACACGCAGCCGGGCTCGCCGGAGCGGCGGGCCGCCTACGAGTGCGACGTCACCTACGGGACGAACAACGAGTTCGGCTTCGACTATCTGCGCGACAACATGGTCGTGCGCCTGGAGGATCGGGTTCAAGGCGGTCACTTCTACGCGATCATCGACGAGGTCGATTCGGTGCTGATCGATGAGGCGCGGACGCCGCTCATCATCAGCGGTCCCGCCGGCCGCAGCGACCAGGACGTGTACAAGCGGTACAACACGCAGGTGGCCAGCCTCGTCCGGCAGCAGTCGCGTATCATCAGCCAGCTCGTGGCCGACGGGGGACGGCTGCTGAAGGTGTTCGGGGAGGCGGAGGATCCCGACTCCTCCGTCGAGTTCGAAGCGGGGGAGAAGCTGCTCGCGGCCCGGCGGGGAGCACCGAAGAACCGGCGCCTCATGAAGCTCCTGAACGAGCCCGGTGTCAAGCAGCTTGTCCAGCGCACCGAGGCGGACTTTATGCGCGACAAGCGTCTGCACGAGGTGGACGAGCTGCTTCTCTTCTCCATGGACGAGAAGGGACACACGATCCAGATCAGCGACCGCGGCCTCGATGTCTTGAGTCCGAACGACGCCGACGCCTTCGTCGTGCCGGACATCTCCGAGGCGGTGAAGAAGGTCGAGGATGACGAAAAGTTGTCCGTCGATGAGAAACGGAACCGTGTGGCCGAGCTCGAACGCGAGTATGCGGAGAAGGCCGAGAAGATCCACGTCATCCACCAGCTCGTGAAGGCACATTCGCTCTACGAGAAGGACGTGGAATACGTGGTCGAGAACGGCAACGTGATCATCGTCGACCAGTTCACTGGACGGAAGATGGAGGGCCGCCGTTGGAGCGACGGCCTGCACCAGGCCGTGGAGGCGAAGGAAGGGGTGAGCGTTCGCGAGGAGACCCAAACTCTCGCCACCGTCACCATCCAGAACTACTTCCGCATGTACGAGAAGATGTCCGGGATGACCGGTACCGCGGAGACGGAAGAGGCCGAGTTCCACGAGATCTACGGCATCGAGGTCATCGTCATCCCGACCAACCGTCCGGTGCGGCGGATGGACCTGGACGACGTCGTCTTCAGGACCAAGAGGGAGAAGTACGCGTCGTTGCTTGACGAGATCGAGAGGCTTCACGAGCGAGGCCTGCCGATCCTGGTCGGCACGACGAGCGTGGACGTGTCCGAGAAGGTGGCGAGGATGCTGAAGCGGCGTGGCCTTGCCCACGAGGTGCTGAACGCCAAGCAACACGAGCGCGAGGCGCAGATCATCCTCGCGGCGGGACAGGCTGGCGCCATCACGATCGCGACGAACATGGCCGGGCGGGGCACCGACATCAAGCTCGGCGAAGGGGTCGTGAAGTGTAACGTCTGCGGGCTCCTCTCGAGGGATCCGGCGTTCGGCCAGGTGACGGAGGAGCCTGACCTCACGCAGGACCAGATCCACGAGCTGGACTGCTACGCGGATCCCCCGTGCGGCCTTCAGATCCTGGGCACGGAGCGTCACGAGTCGCGGCGCATTGACCGGCAGCTGAGGGGCCGATCGGGCCGGCAGGGAGATCCCGGCGGAGGCCGTTTCTTCCTCTCGATCGAAGACGACCTCATGCGTCTCTTCCTGTCCGACCGGGTCACCCGCATCCTGGACAAGCTCGGCGCGGAAGAGGGCGAGGTCCTCACCCATCCGATGATCACGAAGTCCATCGAGCGCGCGCAGAAACGGGTCGAGATGCAGAACTTCGACGCCCGGAAGCGCTTGCTCGAGTACGACGACGTGATGAACCAGCAGCGAGAGGTGATCTACGATCTGCGCCTCTTCGCCCTCGAGGGTGGTGAGGATCTGAAGGGCGAGGCGTGGGAGATGATCGAGACGGCCCTGCGAGAGCATGTGGACCGTCACGTGCCGCCGGGCAGTCACGCGGAGAACTGGAATCTTGCGGGACTGCACGAGCGCCTTCTCATCGACTATTTCCTCGTTGCCGAGTTCTTGCCCAGAAACGACGACATGGTCGAGCTCCCATGGTCGGAGCCCGAGGAGGTCACGCAGCAGGTTCTGGAGTTCGCGCACGAGGCGTTTCGGCGTAAGCTCGAGTCGTTCGGCGACCACTGGGAGAGGGTTCTCAGCTTTATCGTCCTGTCGGTGATCGATGAGAAGTGGAAGGATCACCTCTACGATCTGGACCACCTGCGCGACTCGATCCGCTATCGGGCCTACGGCCAGCGTGACCCGCTCGTCGAGTACAAGAAGGAGGCGTACTCGATGTTCGTGGATCTCATGGAGGATATCCGGCGGAGCGTGGCCAACCTGCTCTTCCGGGCGCACGTGGAGCCGACCGTGCGGCTCCGTCCGCCGGAGATCAGCGCCGTGAGCGGGCCCTCGGACAGCTTTGGCACGGGGGTTCGGGCCGGGCCGGCGCCTCGGGAGGTGGTTTCAGCGTCAGCCGGTCCAGCGCAGCCGGAGTTCTCCGGCTCGGGGGTGATGGC
>DAOVWI010000231.1 GCA_030636765.1 Gemmatimonadales bacterium | reverse complement strand
GCCACCTCCGATGGAGGCACGAGAGGAAGCAGGCTCTCGAGAGCTTCCATGCGGACCGGCTCGGGCGGCAGCGCCTCGAACACCTGGGCGAGGACGCGAGGAGAGGGCCAGTTACTGTGAATGAGGCGGCGCTGCACCGTCCGGTCATCGCCACCGACGATGAGCAGGCAGCGAGCGTTATTCCGGTCACGCCCGGCCCTGCCCGCCCCCTGAACGTACGCCTCGAGAGAGCCCGGAATCCCCAGGTGGCAGACAAGCCGCACCGAGGGATGATCCACTCCCATCCCAAAGGCGCTCGTCGCGCACACGGCCCGCAGCTCGCCCGCCAAAAAGCGTCTTTGAATCTCCTCTCGGACCCGGGGCCGCAGCCCCGCATGGTACGGCGCGGCACGCAGACCGCGGCGCAGGAGCACCTCGGTCATCCGAACCGCCTGCTCCCGGGTGGGGGCATAGACGATCGAGGCCCCGGTCGTCGCCCGAACTGCGTCCAGAGCCGCTTCAACGCCACGCTCGAGGGCACCGGCCTGCACGACCTCCCATCGGAGATTGGGCCGGTTCACGCTCGCGATGATCCGCCGCGGCGACCGGAGTCCGAGCGTGCGCGCGATGTCTTCGCGCGTCTCGGGCGTCGCCGTAGCCGTGAGCGCGACGCACGGCGGCTTGCCGATGGCGCGTCGAAACGCGGCGATCCGGCGGTAGGATGGCCGGAAGTCGTGACCCCATTCGCTGACGCAGTGCGCCTCGTCCACCGCGAGCAGGTCGACGCGTACGCCCGCCAGCAGACGGCGAAAGCCCCTGGAGTGGAGCCGCTCCGGCGAAACATACAGCAGCCGGAGCTCCCCCGTCCGGACAGCCCGAACCACCCTTCCCCTCTCTCGCGCCGGCATCGCGCTCGTCAGAGCGGCGGCCGGAATGTTCCGACGTCGGGAGCCGCTCACCTGGTCCTGCATGAGGGAGATGAGAGGAGAGACCACGACCGTGAGCCCGGGAGCCAGGAGTGCCGGGACCTGGAAGCAGATGGACTTGCCACTGCCAGTCGGAAGTACGGCGAGCACGTCACCGCCGGCGAGGACGGCGCGGACCACGCGCGCCTGCGCGGGCCGGAAAGCACGGAAGCCGTAGTGGCGCCGGAGCGCCGCGGTCGCGCGCGAGAGGTCCGGGCAGGGCATGCCCGAGCCTCCCGCCCCACCTCAACGCGGTGTCATCTCGTCGCCAGGCGGAGGCTCCACTCCGCGGTGACGCTCGCCAACTCCTCCAGGACCTGCTCCCAGGTGCGCCCTGTCCGCTTGAGCACGCGGAAGGAGTGGTCAGCCTCCGCTACCACGTGCAGCGTCGCCCGGGCGCCCAGTCCCTCGCAGATCGGCTCCAGGAGCTTCAGGTCGGCCAGGCGGTCACGCGTCCCCTGAAGGAAGAGCAAAGGGGTTCGCACATCGCTCAGGTGCCCGGCCCGATCCGTCGAGGGCCGGCCTGCCGGGTGCAGGGGGAAGCCGATGAACACGAGCCCCCTCACGCCGTCGAGCCCTCTCACCCTTTCCAGCCCCCTCATGCCATCCGGCTTCGTGGACGCGGCTGCAAGCGACGTCATTCGCCCTCCCATGGACTTCCCTCCGGCCAGGAGCGGGAGGTCTCCGGCCACGTCGCCGGCCGCATCCACGGCGGAGCGAACGGTCGCGAGGAGGGCCGGCTGCGGATCCGGCCTCCGCGCCCCGCGCTCCATATATGGGAAGTGGTAGCGCAACGTTGCGAGCCCGTGCTCGGCCAGCAGGCGAGCCGTCGTCTCCATGAACGGATGCCGGATGCCGGCCCCCGCCCCGTGGCCAAGCACGAGAAGGCCACGCGCGTCCGCTGGCCGCAGAAGGATGGCAGACACATCGCCCAAGCTGGAAGAAACTCGGAAGCGAAACTCCCGTTCGACGGCTCCGCTCAGCACACGCCTTTCACGGACCCGGCCGTGCCGAGGTCACGACGCCTGCACCTCGGCGTGCCGGAAGCAGCCCACCTCGTGGTCGTTCACGAGCCCCACCGCCTGCATGAACGCGTAGCATGTGGTCGGCCCCACGAACTTGAAGCCGCGCCGTCTCATGTCCCGACTCATCGCACGGGACTCGGGCGTCTGGGCCGGCAGCTCCGCCAACGACGTCCAGCGGTTCTGAATCGCCACACCTCCCACGAAGCTCCAGACGTACTCGGCGAAGCTCCCGAACTCCCGCTGGGCCTCCAGAACCCTCGCCGCGTTCACGATCGTCGATTCGATCTTGAGCCGGTGGCGGACGATCCCGGGATCCCGCAGGAGCTCCTCCACCCGTTGGGCAACGAACGCCGCCACCCGTTCCGGATCGAAACCCGCGAACGCCGCACGATACCACTCAACCTTATTCAGTATAATAGATTGAAGAGTTCTGGGTTGTGTCCCTTCCAGCGTGAGGAACTCGAACATCCTCACATCGTCGACGAGCGGGACGCCCCATTCAGCATCGTGGTAGGCGATCATCCGTGTCTCATCGCCGGCCCAGGCGCATCGCTTCACGGATCCTCCGCTTCGTCGCGACCGAGATCCGCCCCGCGTCCGGGCGCTCGGCGCCCGGCACCCCGCCGTCCGAGACGTAGAGTCAGTGCCGCGATGAGGAGACCGGCGCCCAGCCCCGCGAAGAAGTCGCTCTCGGAGAACGCCCCTCCGAGCCAGATGACACCGCCGGCGAGCGCCAG
>DAOVWI010000039.1 GCA_030636765.1 Gemmatimonadales bacterium | reverse complement strand
CGAAGTAGGGCGCTTCTGCAGTCTTGGAAGGTTCATGATCCGGAAGCTTCTGTACGACGACGACGTCTACGGAAAGTCCCTCCAGCGGATCGACGCGCTCACGGCCGGTACGCAGCCGCAGTGGGGTGTCATGTCGGTGGGACAGATGCTCTCGCACTGCGCGGAGATCCAGGAAGTGTCCAACGGCAAGGCGCTCGAGGGCACTCCGTTCATCGTGAGGCTACTGGGCGGATTCATCAGGAAGATGGTGGTCAGCGACAAGCCGTACCCCAGGAACACGAGGACGCACCCGCAATATCTGCAGACGACCGCGAAGGACTTCCCGGCCGAGAAGGATCGGCTTCTGGCCGCTCTGGAGGCCTTCCGCGCTGCGGAGCACGGTCCAGCCACGCGCCATGCCCTTTTCGGCGAGCTGAGCCATGACGAGATGGGCTGGATGTGTTACAAGCACCTGGATCACCACCTGACACAGTTCGGCGTCTGATAACGCCAGGTGGACGACGGGCACAACGCTGCCCCGACGGCTTCCACGCGGGAGTTCCTCCAGGAGCTGAGCGGGGGTAGGCCGAGCGGCCTCGGCGGCGAACCTTCCAGCAGCAGCGCCATCCCTTCCATTCACCGGGCCGTTGAACTACCGTAGTGGCTGGATTGAAGCGGTTTCCCTCCCGTATCCGAAGCCTACCACAGCGAAGGAGAGAGGCTCATGGCGACTCACGGAAGGACTTTCCTCATCGCGGCCGGAGCGGCGGTCCTGTTTCTGGCCGTAGCTCCCGGATCCCCGGCACAGGAGCGCTCGGACAGTGGAGATTTTGCCTTCATGACCACATCTTCGGAGGAGATGCCGCTCCTCGACGGCCAGGTGCTCATGCGGGTGGTCCAATCCGGCATGGTCTTCGCCGACGATTCCTCCAGCCCTCTCAACCGGTCGGCCACGACGTGCTCCGCGAGCATGGTGATGGACGCGTCGACCGAGGCGATAGTCGTCAGCGGCCACTGCGACGCCGTGGATGCGGAGGGGGACGTATGGACAATCTGGTACGCCGGTGATCAGCAGGGCGGCGACTGGGGCTACATGGGCGGAACAGGGAAGTTCGAGGGGATCAAGGGCGGCGGCACCTTCAGCGCCGAGTCCCAGTGGGCCGACGGCCGCGGCATCAACTCTTGGGAAGGGACGTACACGCTCCGCTGATCCCGGGGCTAGCTTCGGCCTATCGGGAACGCGTGCGGTCCGCCTCGACGCGGGCAGCCGGGTCGTGCAGGAGCAGCGTGGCGTGCGCCGAACCATGGCGCCGCATGATGTCCCGCAGTACGGGCTCTTCGCCGTCCCACGGATAGGCGAATACAACGTCGAAGTAGGACAGATCGCACCCGAGCTCGGCGTAGGCAGGCTCGCCCAGCGCGAGAGTGCCGAGACGATCATCCCCCGTCCCGGACTTCCAGACGTATCCCGATGGAACGAAGCTACCGGCGGCAAACCGCGCGTCCGATCCGTGTCTCTCGGCTAGCCTTCGGGCCACCTCGACCAGTTCCGGGTCGATCTCTATGCCGTAGGCTTCGAATCCGAGGAGGTCCGCCATAATGGCGATCACGCCGGACGCCGAGCCCATCTCCAGGAATCGTCCGCCCGGGTGGCGGAGTCGCAGCAAGTCACTCAGGACACGCTCGTAATCGGCCGGGACGAAAGGATGCCAGGAACGGCTCCGTACCTCTTCGTCGAACCGTTCCCAGATCGCCCGGCCCTCGTCGCACAGAGAGCGAATACGTTCTAGGTCGCGTCCTCCAGAGCGGCGGCTGCCGACGGCGCGAGCCTTATCGTGAAGTTGGTGGCCCCGGCGCAGGTGAACATCTCGGCGCGGTCGCGGATCACGCTCAGGGGCGACCCGGTCGCTGACAGGACGAGCTCCCCGGACTGCGCGCGCGACACCTGGACGGTACCAGATTTGGTCCCGTCCATGGTGATCGCGTATTCCGCACCGTTCGTCGTAGTGCGAAACGTGAAACTCACCTCGCCTTCTTCGAACACGGCGAGGGTGAGCGAGCCGATCCTATCCGCAATCTCCTCAGGCTGGATCCGGGCGTCCGGAAGGTCCGGTCGGGTGGGCTGACACCCCGCCAGCCGGGACTCGGTGAGGTCGGTCAGCAGCCGGAATGGCTCGGCCGTCACCAGTACCGCGCCCATCGCTTCCCGCACGGTCACCGGCTGGGGGTCGGATCGGAACGTAGGCGACTCGCCGCCCGGTGATTCAGAGAACTCGACGGCCCATGCTCCGGACGGTGCCGGCTGCACGCTCTGGGCCCCAAGGGGGGAGGCGCCCACGGCGGGACCGACACTCAGAACGCCCACCAGGAGGAACTGGAGGCAGCCGGGGGCCATGACGATCGCGGAACACGCTCCGAATGACTTCATGCTTCGCCCCGGGTCGAACGAGGAACAAGAGAGACCCAATCGGCCTCCGTCACCTCACCGTCGTCGAATTCTACGACCGTTCTACGGGGTTGGCCACGGAGCCGCCGCGGGCGAGCCGGAAGATGGGGGCACCAGCGGGAATGAATCCGGCGATTCGGAGGTCCAACAGGTCGAGCGAGCGAACGTTTGGCCGGTGGTGGAGGTCGTAGGTAGGTAGACGAGCGCGCAGCTCGGAGGGCCGGTTCTCCCAGCAACCCTGACGACGAGGTATGGCAAGACCATGAACCGATGGCACGTGGTTCCGCATCTGATGCTGGCGGTGGTGTTGTTCGCGTGCGGTAGCGATCCGATCGGCCCCGACCCCGAGGACGAGACCGACCTGGAAGTACCCCGCGGTCTGACCAACCTGCTCCGGTTCGATGGGGCGGACGACCGCGTGACCGTTCCGTACGACGCGTCCTTCCCCACCGAGGTGTTCACGATCGCGGCCGAGATCAAGCTCACCGCTCCGGCGGGCCGGGCGGCGGTCATCGCTCGCGGCGAGGACGACAACTCGTTCAATCTCAGCTGGCAGTTGTACGTGGTTCCCAGCGGGAACCTCGAGATCATGCTCGAGGACTCACGCGAGAACAACTTCTGCTACCCGCTCAACAACTGCGCACCGCGCGGCTCGTGCACGTTCGGTGATCTGTCGGTCGCGGACGACGTCTGGCACCATGTCGCGGCTTCCCGGACGGCCGATGGCACACTGTCGCTCTACATCGATGGTGATTTGCGGGCCACCTGCACCGGCACGGGGGTTCCGTCATCGAACAATTTCCAGGTGATGAGCATCGGCTCCACGTTCGGAACCATCGGACCGCCCCCCGGCGGCGTCGAGCCTCCAGTCTGGTTCTTTCCGGGACTGATCGATGACCCCGCCGTGTGGAACGTGGTACTCACCCAAACCCAGATCGCGGATGTGGCAAGCCTCGGTGTGGACGAGCAATCGGCCGGGCTGATCGGCTACTGGAACTTTGACGAGGGCGTCGGCCAGGATGTGAGGGACCTTTCGCCTGCCGGCAACGACGGTTTTCGGGGAGCCAACGTCGGGTCCGACAGCGCGGACCCGACCTGGGAAGCCGAAGAGGGGACGTAAGACGAACTCCAGGCGCCAAGGAACCGGTCATCGCCCCAGAGCCCGAGTTCGACATCGCGCGAGCCCGTGTGGGCGCCGGCTCCAGGTTCGAGCCGTTCCGGGTGCGCGAGACACAGTTGCTGAGCGACGCCCTCGGGGCGGGCGTGGTCGAATCCGACACCCGACTGCATGCGGCGCTCTACGCCCTCACCTTTCCCGGCACCACCATCTACGAGCCCTGACCGACGGTTGGATCGGGCGGGTCATGAGGAGCGGACGAAGCTCCACACCCGCTAGCAGTATGATGTAGCTCGGTCCCCTACTGCAGAAACCAGCCCTCGGCCCTGAAGGAGGATCAGATGGAGCGCGCGATTCAGGTTTTTGCGATGATCAATCTAGTAACCATCGGTCTCTCACATGTCGTGCAGCCGCGGGTGTGGGCCGAGTTCTTCGTGGCCCTGCGAGACAAGGGCGATCGCGGCGTATTCGTCGTCGGCTTTATGAGCCTCGCCTTCGGGAGCCTGATCGTCGCGTTTCACAATGTCTGGTCGGGGCTGCCTATGGTGCTGACCATCCTGGGGTGGGCTCAGGTTCTGAAAGGGCTCGTCTACTTCACCTTCCCGAGCTACGGGCTGCGAAAGCTCGGAATCGTGGATGTCGAGAGGGCTCGCATGTTCGTCTGGCCGGGGCTGGCCCTGCTCGTTATCGCGGGGCTTCTCGGCTACCATCTGGCCGTCAGCGGTTAAGCGACGAGCGCAGCGCGGGCCGGCTCGCTCGCCTCGGTGCTCAGAGCACCAGCGCATAGAGAAGGATCACCGCGAACACGGTTGGGAAGACGATTCGCGACCGGCGGTCGATACGAAGAGCCAAAGCCTCCCGTCCTCTTCCAGCGAGTCCCGTCGACAGCAGAGCCTCGCCAAAGGCGAAGAAGACCAGCACCGTCGCACCCATCACGAACCGGTCGGCGCGCGTCAGATAGGAGAGGCGCGGCAGCGTGTACGCGAGGCTGAAGAGGAACGCGATCAGCGTCAGCACGGCGGACGTCGAGATCCCGATCTGGGGCGGCACCAGCTTCGGATCGATCCAGAACACCGCCCACGACATGCAGATGATGAGGATGAGCGGAAGAAACACCTTCTGCGCGTAGTAGGCCCGGTTTCGCCGAACCTCCACGCGGTAGGTGACCTGGGGGAAGTACTGATCCACGGTGGGCAGGCGGAACGGCTCGTACCCCACCGAGCTTCCCGTTACGGTCCAGTCGGCGATGGAGAACTCCTCGGCGAAACCGGTTCGTTCATCCTGTACGAACGTCACATCCTCGGCCCGGGTCCTGCCGAGCACGACGCGAATCGACAGCGTCTGCCTATCCATCGGGAAGTCTCGAAGGTCCAGCCGATTCGTGAAGACGCCCCGGAAACGCTGGCTGTACTCCAGGTGCCCGTCGAGCCCGACGTAGATGTGATCTTCGAAGCTCTTGCTCGTTGTTCGCTCGTTCACGATCACCAGCCGTGGGGCCCAGATCGACTCCATCGGCAGCCGGCAGCCGGCCAGCGACCGGCCTTCCACGTTCAGGAGTCGCTCATCGCGCCAGGCCATGACGAAGAAGAAGTCCGCCGAGAAGGTCTGTTCCGCGTCGTTGATGTCGTGCAAGTCGAGGAGATAGGCTCCAACGGTCATCTCCGTAGGCACGCCCTCCGGGTCCGGGCGGCTGAGGGTCAGCTCCGGTGGAACCAAGCAGTCGCCCTGGATGGCCAAGGCCGGGAGAGCAGACGACAGCAGGAGCCAGGCGCCGGCCGCCGTCAGGGCCAGACGGCGTACCGTCGACCCCTGCGATCTTCCGGCCAAGCACGTTGGATGGTCTCGCACGACGCGAAGCTAAAGCGGTAGTGGTTCGGTGGCGAGCGCCCGAGTACGTTGCGGCCGATACGGGCGCAGGAGGATCCGATCGCGACGACAAAGGTTACCCGAGGAACCGGCGTGAGCACGTCTCGCTCCGATGACGGCACGCTCGTCGTGCGCCTCGAGGGCGTCTGGAGCGTGGAAGGCGGCATTCCCTCCGCGGACCCGGTGATCCACGAGATCTTGAAGCCGCCGGCCCCGACCCGGATCGCCTTCGACGCCTCCGCGCTCGAGGACTGGGACAGCTCCCTGCTCGTCTTCGCGCGGCAGCTTGGAGACGCTGCGGGAGCGAGCGGTGTGAAGGTCGATCCTTCGGGGCTGCCCGCGGGCGCCCGACGGCTTATCGACCTGGCGGCCGCCGTTCCGGAGCGAGCGGATGCCCGGAAGAAGACGCGTCGGGATCGACCGCTCGCTCGGCTCGGCCGAGGAGCGCTCAGCTTATTCGAGACCACCCGCGGCCTCGTGCGGTTCATCGGGATGGCTTTTCTCTCCTTCCTGCGGCTTCTGGGAGGACGCGCGAGGGTTCGAGGCCGTGATTTCTGGCTGTTCGTGCAGGACGCCGGCGTCGATGCTCTGCCGATCGTTTCGCTGATATCGTTCCTGATCGGGGTGATCCTCGCCTTCATCGGGGGGGTTCAACTCAGGCAATTCGGAGCGCTTGTCTGGACGGCCAACATCGTGGGAATCGGCATGGTCCGGTATCTGGGCCCGATGATGGCGGCTATCATCATGGCGGGCCGCACCGGCTCTGCCTATGCGGCGCAGCTCGGAACGATGACGGTGAACGAAGAGATCGACGCGCTCCGGACGCTGGGGATATCCCCGATCGACTTCCTCGTGCTTCCGCGCATGCTGGCGCTCGTCCTCATGCTGCCGCTTCTCACCCTCTATGCCGACTTCGTCGGCATACTGGGAGGAGCTGTCGTCGGGACGGTTGCCTTCGGCCTCGGTATCCAGGAGTACCTGAGTCAGACGCAAAGCATCCTGACGACGAAGGATTTCCTGTCCGGCCTCAACATGGCCGCCAGCTACGGCGTCCTGATCGCGATCGCGGGCTGCTTCCAGGGCATGAGCTCCGGCCGCAGCGCCGCAGCGGTCGGCGATGCCACGACGAAGGCCGTCGTGATGGCGATCGTGCTCGTCGTGCTCGCAACGGCTTTCTGGACGGTGCTGTATGACATCCTCGGCATCTAGCCCGGACCACATCGTGGCGAGGGACCTCACCCTCGCCTACGGAGAGACGGTCGTCCAGCGGGACGTGAGCTTCGAGGTGCCACGCGGGTGTGTCTTCGTCATCATGGGGGGCAGCGGCTGCGGAAAGAGCACGCTTCTGCGCGCCATGATCGGTCTTCTCGAGCCGGCGGGCGGCGAGGTGCTGTACGATGGGACGAGCTTCTGGGCCGCCGACCCGGACGAGCGAGAGTCAATCACCCGACGCTTCGGGGTCTCCTACCAGGGCGGAGCCCTGTGGAGCTCGATGACGCTCGCGGAGAACGTCGCGCTGCCGCTCGAGGAGTATACCGATCTCGACGGAGACGAGATCGCGCGAATCGCGTCGCTCAAGCTGGCGCTCATGGGCCTCGCAGGGTTCGAGGAGTACTACCCCTCGGACATCAGCGGAGGGATGAGGAAGCGGGCGGCGCTCGCGCGGGCGACGGCCCTGGATCCGGACATCCTCTTCTTCGACGAGCCTTCGGCCGGCCTGGACCCGATCAGCTCAGAGCGGTTGGACGAACTCATCCTGGAACTGCGCGACAGCATGGGAATGACGATCGTCGTCGTGACCCACGAGCTCGCCAGTATCTTCACGATCGCCGACGACTCCATCTTGTTGAACGCGGAGTCGAAGACCATGATTGCGCGGGGGAAGCCTTCCGACCTCCTGGAAGGATCGAGCGACCCTCGCGTGGTCGAGTTCCTCTCCCGCGGCCGGAAGGGCGTCGCCGCTGAGTCCGATCGGCGGATTGACAGACCGGAGGCCATGATTTGAGCAAGCGAGCGAACCCGACCCTCGTAGGTATCTTCGTGCTCGGCGCAATCGCGCTCAGCATCTCGGTGATCGTGGTCTACGGCTCGGGCTGGTTCACGAAACGATACACCTTCGTTCTGGACTTCGAGGAATCACTCGCCGGGCTGGTGCAGGGATCTCCGGTCAAATTCCGCGGAATCACCGTCGGCTCCGTCTCGCGCATCACCATGCGGTACGCGGACGGTGGCCGCACCATTCAGACTCCGGTGTACATCCAGCTCACGGAGGGACAGGTCGAAGGCGGCGGACGCGACATCGACGACCCGGACGAGTGGGTCGAGGACTGGATCAAGCGGGGGCTGCGGGCGGAGCTCAAGTCCATGAGCTTCGTGACCGGCCAACTCGCCATAGACCTCGTGGAGCGACCCGAGCTTCCCGCTCGGCTCACGGACCCGGACCCGCGATATGTGGAGATCCCGACCACGGTCTCAGCGTTCGCGAAGTTCACCGAATCCCTGGAAGGCATCCGCATCGATGACTTCATGTCGAACCTGAACAACCTGCTCACGGACGTTCGCCAGGTGCTCGACACGCTGCCGCTCGCCTCCACCCTCGACTCCATGCAGGTCACGCTGAGCGATCTGCGCCGCTTCATCAACAACCTCGACGCTCACACCGGCACGCTGGCGAGCTCCGCGGACGAGACGCTCGCCGCCTTCAGGCGGGCTGCCGAAAGCGCCAACCCGGTGATGGCGGAAGCAGAGGCGTTGCTGGGAGAAATGAGACAGACGGAGGGACCGCTGACGGCGCAGCTCATCGAGACGCTCGACGAGCTCGCCGGGGCCGCTCGATCCATGAGGATTCTCGCCGAGTACGTCGAGCGAAACCCGAACGCGATCATCTTCGGAAAGGGCAAACCGAAGGACGAGGAGGCCAACGACCAATGAAACGACGACCCTCCGCTCAGGTCATCCTGGTTGGTAGCCTTGCCCTGATGAGCGCCGGAGCGTGCAGCTTCAAGTCGGAGACGGCCCCGTCGCGCTTCTATATGCTCCGTTCCCTGCCAACGGATGCCTCCTCCCCAGCCACGCAGGGCGCCGGAGGTCCGGTGCTCGTGCTCGGACCCGTGAGGGTCGCCGCCTATCTCGACAGGCCCCAGATGGTGACTCAAGGCTCCGGAAGCGAGGTGAAGCTCTCGGAGTTCGAGCGCTGGGCTGAGCCGCTGATGGACAACATCAGGACCGTGCTCGCCAACGACCTCTCGGTGCTCGTGCCGACCGACCGGATTTCGTTCTATCCGGCCAGGCTACCGCCGGACATGGATCTTCGGATCGCGGTGGAGGTCCTCAGGTTCGACGGTTCGCTGGGCGGCGATGCCGTGCTCGAAGCACGTTGGACCCTCTTCGGCTCCGACGCGGAGGAACCGATCCTCACGAAGCGATCCCGATTCGAACACGCCACCGCCGGGCCCGGATATGATGCGTTCGTCGAGGCGCTGAACCGCGCCCTCGAGGCTCTCAGCCGGGAGGTCGCTCAAGAGGTCCGAAGGGTGGTCGGCAGGACCTGAGTTTTTAGATCGCCGGCCTAGCTCCCTACGAGCTTTGTGGCCTGGTCAATCGCTCGCGTCACCCGTTGCAGCGCCTCCGCCGCACGCTCCATCTGCTCCGTCGCCTCGTCCCACTTTCGCTCCTCGATCGCCTCCCTGATACCTGGCAGAGTCTTTACGCCGTATCCGGTATAGAAGCCGGGCGCATAGATCTGGTGGCGGAACCAGGGGCGCCGGGGGAGGCCCTCGTCGCGCGTCATGAGTCGCTCGGTGCTCATCAGCACGCGGTTCAGCTCGGCAGCGCGCGACGCCGGGAGGCCGCCGCCGGCCATTCGTGACGCCAGCGCTTGATCATAGGCCTTCGAGGCGCGTTCCAGTTCGGCGAGGGCGTTCTTGACAGGAGCGAAGTTCACGTACGGCACCGACTCCTTCGGCTCGGGCGGGTGATACGTCTCGGTCGGGTCCGCCGCGAGCTCGTACATCCGTTCGCGAATCAACCGATTCTCCCGCTCGGTCTCGTCGCGCATCTCGTCCGCGAGCTCGATCACCTCCTCCAGGTACCTGCCCACGCTCTCGGCGAAGCTGCCGAACAGGAACGGCAGGACGTCGGCGTTCGCGAACCGCAGCGTTGTGCGGCCAGCGGTCTTGGCGAGAGCCACCCCGTAGACGAATCCGGGATCGCCGAAGCGCGTGTAGTGATCGAAGGAGTCGAACATCGAGTGATATGATCCACCGCGGTTCTCACCGCCGAACCCGAGGTGGAGAGACGCGATCCCGAGGTGCTGGAGGAACGGCGTGTAGTCCGATCCCGAGCCGAGCGGTGAGATGCGGAGGTCCTCTCGGGAGAGGGCATCCTTCTTCGCCTTCTCGTCTCCTCGTACGGCACGGGCCGCCCGGGCTCGCTCCCAGACGGACACGCCGGTTTGGGGATCCGTCACGTCGCGTGCCACCTGGTTGATGAACGGCTCCAGCGTGTGGGATCCGCCCATCCTCAGGAAGCCGCGGCCGCTTCCGTCCGTGTTGATGTAGATCGCCGCCTTCTCCCGAAGCTCCCGCCCATGATGCTCGGCCCATTCGGTGGAGCCCAGCAGAGCAGGCTCTTCGGCGTCCCACCCGGCGTAGATGATGGTTCGCCTGGGTCGCCAGCCGGTCCTCATCAGCTCGCCGATGGCTCGTGCCTCCTCCAACAAGGCCACCATTCCGCTCGTCGGGTCGGCCGCGCCGATCGCCCAGCCATCGCGATGGTTGCCGCGCACCACCCACTCGTCGGGGAACTCCGCACCACGAACCCTGGCGATGACGTTGTAGGCGGGCGTCAGCTCCCAGTCGAACTCGACGTGCAGGCGCACCCGGGCCGGACCCGGCCCGACGTGATACGTGATCGGCAGCGCGCCGCGCCACTCCGCGGGTGCGACCGGGCCCTCGAGTGCCTCCAGGAAGGGCAGGGCGTCCGAGTAGGAGATCGGAAGCACCGGGATCTTCATGATCGTCGGCGCTTCCTCGCGGTTGAGTCGTTCCGCGTCCGGTGTGGCGCCGACGGCCGGGGTGAGCGGGTCGCCGGGGTACAGCGGCATGTCCAGGACGGAGCCTCGCTGCACGCCCTGGTCCATCCGAAACGGCCCTTCCGGATACACGTCGCCATGGTAGTAGCCATCGTCGCGTGGATCGGAATACAGGATCACGCCTAGCGCGCCGTGCTCGTACGCGACCTTGGGCTTGATGCCCCTCCAAGAACCGCCGTAGCGGGCGATCACGATCTTGCCGCGGACGTCGATCCCGCGGCGCTCCAGTTCCTCGTAGTCGGCCCGTATGCCGTAGTTCACGTAGACCAGCTCGCCGGTGACGTCGCCGTCGGCCGAATAGGCGTTGTACGGCGGCAGCCGATTCTTCTCGATTCCCGAGGTAGCGTCCTCGGCCAGGGTGGGCTCCCGGAGGCCGGCCGTGAATCGGGTCGGCGCGAGCAGCTCGAGTTCCCGGATTCGGGGGGTCGGGAAGAGAACCCGGTACTCGGCGAGCTCCGCCTCGTATCCCCACGAGACGAACTGCTCCACCATCCAATCCGCCACCTCCCGGTTGTGAGGCGATCCGACGTAGATCGGCTCGGCGGTTATCAGCTGCATCCAGTCGTGCAGGTTCTCGGCTCGGAGCAGATCGTCGAACCGGCTCTCCAGCTGGAGCTGTTGCTCCGCCGTCTCGGCGGTGAAGCCAAGCATGAGAGGATTCAGCGGCTGAGGAGTGAAGGCGCCGCTCGAGAGCGCCACAACCGAGACGAAAATGGGGTGCCGCCGCCGGATCTTCATGACAGACCTGTTCGTGAGGGTTAGACGACCCGAACGATACGACCGGGCCCGCACTAATCTTGACCTTGGAAAGCACTCGCCGGTAGGGGCGCCAGCGGTGGTCCCGCTGGGACCTTGACTTGGCGACGAGATCCACCAGATGTATCGGAGGTGGATCGAGCCATTCGAAACAGTGGCGGCAGCGACAACGGGAGATGCCTCACCATGCCAAATGCAAGGTCGATTCGGGCCGCCTTCTTCCTGGGCGCGGCCCTGCTCTGGCTCACGGGATGCGGTGCCGCCGCCGCTGACGCGACGACGGAGACGGAAGGCTTCGTCCTCGTCGAAGCCACGATCGCGGACGTCCATCGCGCCTTTGAGGAAGGAACACTCAGCTGCCACCAACTCGTAGCGGCCTATCTGAAGCGCATAGAGACGTACGATCAGCCTACCGCGTTGAACGCCATCGTCGTCACCAATCCGAACGCGCTCGCCGAAGCGGAGGCGATGGATGAGGAATACCGATCCACCGGCGACCTCCGGCCTTTACATTGCGTGCCGCTCATCGTCAAGGACAATTATGAGACCGAGGGGCTGCAAACGGCTGCCGGCTCGCAGGCCCTCCAGGGCGTTCTTCCCGCGGACGACGCCTATCAGGTACGCGTGTTGAAAGAAGCAGGCGCGCTCGTGCTGGCCAAGTCGAACATGGCCGAATGGGCGTTCAGTCCCTATCAGACGATTAGTTCCATCGCCGGCACCACACTCAATCCGTACGCCCTCGATCGTGTGCCGGCGGGCTCCAGCGGCGGGACGGCGGCGGCGGTGGCGGCCAACTTCGGAGCCGTCGGACTGGGCACCGATACGGGCAATTCGATTCGCGGTCCGTCGTCGCACGCCAGCCTCGTCGGCATCCGCTCGACCATCGGCGCTACCAGCCGCGACGGGATCGTACCGCTCTACCTGCGCAACGACGTCGGCGGTCCCATGGCGCGCACCGTTGAAGACGCCGCGCGCATCTTCCAGGTCATCGCCGGCCCCGACCCCGCCGACCCGATCACCGAAGCCAGCCGCGGCCAGTTACCGGACGACTACCTCTCCTCCCTCGACCCGGACGGCTTGCGAGGCGCGCGCCTCGGCGTCCTGCGCGCGCTCAGCGATACGCCCACGGCTGATTCGGCGGTGCAAGCTCTCTTCGAACGAGCCCTCCGCGACCTCGAAGCGCAAGGCGCCACCCTGGTCGATCCGTTCGTCATCCCCGACTTTGACACGCTTCGCAGCGATCAGTGGTGCAACACCTTCCGGCACGATGTCGACGCGTACCTCGCCTCGATCGGCGACGCGGTCCCGGTCAAGAACCTGGCCGAGGTCGTCGCATCCGGCCGGTATGCGCCCTACATCGAAGAACGACTGCACGACGCGCTGGCCGTCGAAGGGACGCCTGCCGAGCAAGATCCGCCCTGTCTGGGCGTAGAGGACACGCCGCGTCGGGCGGCCTTCCGCGACGCCGTGCTCGGCACCATGGAGGCCAACAACGTGGACGCCGTCGTCTACCCATCCTGGAGCAACCCGCCGCGAAAAGTGGGCGACCTGGAAAGCCCGCACGGCAACAACAGTCCCGTTCTCGCGCCGCACACCGGCCAGCCGTCCCTCACCGTGCCGATGGGCTATACGTACGGCTCGCTACCCGCCGGTCTACAATTCTTGGGCCTCCCCTTTGGCGAGCCCGACCTGATCAAGTATGCCTACGCCTACGAGCAAGCCACGCAGCACCGCCGCCCGCCGGCTCTGTTCCCGCCGCTGCCGCAGGTCACGACCGGCCCCCTGAGCAGCCAGGAGCCGCCCGCGTCGCTCGAGTCCTGTAAGCCGCTCCTGGGATTGTACCGTCTGGACCCGGTCAGCGGGCTTCCGGCCAGCTGGATAATCCGCGACGTGCGCGGTGCAGGTTCGCCGGAGTTCGAGGTGCTCACGGGCGAGGACGGGCCGGTCCTGCGGGTGACGTCGCGCAACGAAGCGGTCTTCGCCTACCGCCTTATCGATCCGCCCCTGCGCGAGGAGGGCAACCTACTGCGCTGGCGGTGGAGGACGCGGACACCGATCCCGGGTGCGGATCTCCGCGACAAGTCCAAGGACGACAGTCCGCTGCGCCTCTTCCTCGTTTTCTCGACCAAGCCCATAAGAGAGGGCAGGCTTCTCCGGGACGGCCGGGCTCTCTTCTACTCCTGGGGCAACCTCGAGCCGGTAGGCTCCCGGTTCGCGAGTCACGTCTCGGATGAGCTTGCCGTGTGGGTGCTGCGGAACGCGGTCGAGGCGGACGGCGAATGGCGTGAGGAGGCGCGCGATCCGTTTGACGATTACCGTGCCTTCTTCGATGCCGAACCGCCACCCATTCACGCGATCGGTGTGCTTCCGGACACGGACCAGACGGGCGCCGAGACCGTCACCGAGCTAGTGGGGCTGTGTTGGGGAGCTCCGTGAGGTCTGACCTGCGCTCGCGGCTACGGAGCCACCTCCGTGACCTCACCGAAGGCCGACAGCTGATCGGCGATCTGGCTTCGGTCTCCGACCACGACCAGCAGCATGTCCTCGTCGCGGAGATACTCCTGTGCGATACGCTGTACCTCCTCCGACGTCACGGAGTAGATCCGGTTCACGTAGCCGATCAGGTACTCGTCGCTGAGGCCATGCAGGTCCAGGAAGGCGAGTTGGCCGATGATCGCCGAGCGGCTCGAGTTCTGCAGGACGAAGATCCCCGCGAGAAAGTTCTGAATGCCCCGCAGCTCTTCCTCCGGTGGTGGTTCGCGCTGCAGCCGATCGATCTCGGAGAAGATCTCCTCGAGCGCCGGGCCCGTGACGGCCGTAGTCACATCGGCCGTCTGCAGCCAGTATCCGTCCCGGTAGCGAGTGGACACTTGGCTGCGGGGCGAGTACGTGTAGCCCTTGTCCTCCCGGATATTTCGCGTGATGCGGGACGAGAACGAGCCGCCCAGGAGCGTGTTGGTCACCAGCTGAGGCACGTACTCGTCGTCCGACGGGTCGGGGACGGGTAGTCCCATGTAGATCGTCGACTGGGGTGCGCCCGGTCGGTCGATCAGGTAGATGGCCCGACCGACGGTCGGCTCAGGGATGTTCTCAATCGCCGGCGTGCCGGCCTCCCAGCCGGAGAAGGCCGCGCGGATCGCCTCTCGCAGCTCAGCGCCGTCGAACTGACCGCTCACATAGAGGTGGGACCGAACGGCGCCGAAATTCCGTTCATAAAAGCCGTGGACCTGGCCGAGCGTGTAGGCCTGTAGCATCTCGTCGGTGGGGAAGACCCGGCCATAGGGATGTTCCGGGTACATGCGGCGCCGGAATTCTTCGAGCGCGACGGGCTGGGCCTGGGATAGCTGAATGCTCAGCTGCCGTAGTCGGTCCGCTTTCAGACGCTCGAGTTCGCCTTCTGGCAGCGCGGCGTTCCTCGCGACGTCCGCGATCAGCGCGACGGCGTCTTTACCGAAGTCACTCAAGACCTCGGTGCTGATGAAAGTGCGGTCGCTGCCCACGTTGATGCTGAGTTGACCGCCCATGCTGGCCACGTCCCGCGCAAGCTGCTCCGAGCTACGCGTCGCCGTGCCCTCCTGCATCATGTCGCCGGTAAGGCTGGCGAGCCACACCTCGTCCGCCGCTTCGTCGATGTCTCCGGTCCGGACCACGAGCTGAACGCTCACCTTCGGCACGGCGCCGTACGGGACCATCGTAACCTCGAGACCGTTGTCGAGACGGAACGTCTCCTTGGCCGGGATTCGAAAGTCCCGTGGCCGCCCACCCCGGGGCGGCAGCTCCTTTTCGGCCTCTGCCTGCTCCTTGGCGGCATCTTCCTGGCCAAGGAGCACGGTGGGGGGCAGCGCCAGCCACACAAGGGTGGCCAGGGCGAGGCAGGCGATCTCTCTTCCGCTGCGGATGCGTACGTCGGCGCTCACGGCGCACCTCCCGCCGCCGAAGCGGCACTTTGAGCGTCCGCCCCCGGTTCCACGAGGAGGATCGTTCGGTTGGTCGGTCTCAGGTACTCCTGCGCCGTCCGCTGGATCAGCTCGGGCGTCACGGCCGCGAACTGCCCCTCGATCTCGTTGATCCTGGCCGGATCATCGTCGAACATCGCGAACGAAGCCAGAAGGTCCGCTCTCCCGAAGCCGAAGAATGCGTCGATCGAGCCGAACAACGCCGAACGGGCCTTGACTCTCGCGCGTGCGAGAGTCTCCGCGTCCACAGGCCGCGTCCGCGCGTCCTCGATCACCTCGTCGATCAGGGCCAGGAT
>DAOVWI010000150.1 GCA_030636765.1 Gemmatimonadales bacterium | reverse complement strand
GCTTCACCCGTCACGTTGAGCGCAAAGCCGTGCCAGGTGACCCAGCGGCTCACGTGAACCCCGATCGACGCGATCTTCCGCATGCCCTCCGCGGCGATCGGGCCCGAAAGGGGGTCGCCCACCCACACGCCGGTGTACCCGGCCACCCGAAAAGCGTGCAGGCCCAACTCCTCGAGCGCCTCGATCAGCGAGCCCTCGAGCCGACGCACGTACCAATGGAGGTCCTGGCGGTAGTCGTGCAGGTCAAGGATCGGATACCCCACCAGCTGTCCGGGACCGTGGTAGGTCACATCCCCGCCACGCTCGATCTCGAACCGCGGGATCCCCTTCACCGCGCCCCCCGCCCGGGAGCGGACTTCCTCCGAGCGTACCCCCCTGCCGACCGTCACGACGGGCTCGTGCTCGAGCAGCAAGAGGAGATCGCGGGAGAGGCGGCCGTCGATCCGCGCTCGCGCCAGCCTCCGCTGCCATTCGAGTCCGGCTCCGTACGGCACCCGAGCCGGCACCCGAACCACCGACACACACCTCGCCCGAGCGTCAGCCGCCGGCCAGCGTGCCGCGGCCGACGACGAGCGTGCCGCCGCTTCTAAGGTAAAGGGCTTACGTAAAGGCATGTGATGGGGCGGCATTACCGGTAAAGCGACTCTAGAGGTGGATCGCGCGGCCGAGCGTGACAAAGGCAGCCTCCATGACGGCCTCCGACATGCTCGGGTGCGCGTGCGGGTGTGCGGCGAGCTCCTCGACGGTCGACTCGAGCATCCGGGCGACCCCCACCTCCCCGATCAGCTCGCTCACGTTGTGCCCGATCATGTGAGCGCCCAGGATCTCTCCGTACTTGGCATCGGCGACGATCTTGACGAAGCCCTCGTTGTCTCCCGCCGTCAGTGCCCTCCCGTGGGCGCCCAGCGGGTATTTCCCAACGCTTACCTCGAAGCCCGCCTCCACTGCAGCGGCCTCGCCGAGCCCGATGGTCGCGATCTCGGGGTGGCAGTAACCGACGCTCGGGATGTTGTCGTACCGCATCGGGTGCGGATTCAGCCCGGCGATCTGCTCGGCCGCCAGAATCCCCTCGTGCGAGCCCTTGTGGGCAAGCATCGGCTGCCCGGCCACGTCGCCCACCGCGTACACGCCCTCGACGTTGGTCCGGCAACGCTCGTCGATCCGGATGAACCCGTCGGCCACCTCGACTCCGGCCTCCTCGAGGCCGATGCCCCCGATCACCGGCTCCCTGCCGACGGCCATCAGGACGAGGTCCGTATAGATGCGCTCCTCGCCCTTGCTGGACTCCACGGTCAGTCCCATCGGGCTGGCATCGCGGCTCAGCTCCTTCACCATCGTGCCGGTTCGTACCGTCATGCCCCTCTTCTTGAAGGAACGGGCGAGAGCCTTCCCGATCTCCGGATCCTCCAGAGGCACCAGCGTGTCCAGGGCCTCGACGATAGTGACATCCACCCCGAACGCGCTGAACACATCCGCGAACTCCACCCCGACGAACCCCGCGCCGACGACCACCATTCGCTCGGGAGGATCGCGGAGCGCCAGGGCCTCACGGCTGCCGATCACGCGCTTCCCGTCCAGCTCGAAACCGGGAAACGTCTTCATGACCGCGCCGGTGGCGATGATCACGCTCGCCGCCTCGAGCGTGCGGGCCTCGCCTTCGCCGTTCACCGGTTCCACGACCACCCGCCGCTCCGGCGTCAGGCGGCCGCGGCCGAAGACCGTGTGGATGCCGTTCTTCTTGAATAGGTACGCGACGCCCTTGCTCAGCTTCTCGCTGATCGCCCGGCTGCGGTCCACGGCCGCCCCCATGTCGTAGTCGACATCCACGGGCCGCACGCCGAACTCCTCGCCGTGGCTCTTCAGGGTCTGCGCGAGCCCAGCGCTTTCCAGAAGGGCCTTGGCGGGAATGCACCCCCAGTTGAGACACGTTCCGCCGAGTCCTCCCTCGTACGAATTGTCCTCCACGCACGCGACCTTCAGGTCGAGCTGCGCCGCCCTAATGGCGGCCACGTATCCGCCGGGACCGGCCCCGATCACCACCACGTCGTACGAATCAGCCATCCGTTCGCCTCATCTACCGCGTGCCGCCGTGCGTAGCGCTTGGCGGTCGCGTAAAGTGCTTACAGGACCAGCGCTAGCGGGTTTTCCAGCATGCCCTTGAACGTGGCCAGGAATCGCGCTCCCGTCGCGCCGTCCACCACGCGGTGGTCGCAGGACATGGTCACGCGCATGCGCCGGCGCACCCGTACCTCACCCTCCTCCACCACCGGCTTCTCCCGGGTCTTGCCGATCGCCAGGATCGCCGCCTCGGGGGGGTTGATGATCGCCGTGAACTCCTCGATATCGAACATTCCGAGGTTGCTGATCGAAAACGTCGCGCCCTGATACTCCTCCGGCATCAGCTTCCGGGCGCGAGCCCGCTCGATCAGGTCCGTCGTCTCCTCGGCAATCTGCCGGAGACCCTTCCTGTCGGCATCCCGGAGCACAGGCGTGATCAAGCCTCCTTCCAGGGCCACGGCGATGCCGAGATCTACGCGGCCGTGGTGGTGGATGGCGTCCCCCTCCCACGAAGCGTTCACCTCCGGATGACGTACGAGCGCCTCGGCGGCCGTCTTCAGGAGGATGTCGGTGACGCCGATCTTGAAGCCATCCAGCCCGGCGTTGAGCTCCGCTCGCAGGTCCAGCGCCCGTTCCATGTCGATCTCGGTCGTGAGGAAGAAGTGGGGAACGGGGCCGATGGACTCCACCAGCCGCCGGGCGATCGCCTTACGCATCTGGCTGGCCTCGATGCGCTCATCGCGCAGGCGTCCCTCCCCGAGGGCAGGCAGACGGACGATTCCCGCTGCCCCGGGCGTGCCAGCCGCCACTCCCGCCACAGCCGCTCCTGCAGCTGGCGCCCCTGGGGCCGGCACCTCCGCTCCTGCCGCGGCGGCCTCCACGTCCTGCTTGATGATCCGGCCGCCGGGACCGGACCCCGGGATCGTCCCCAGCTCGATCCCCAGCTCGGCCGCCATCTTCCGGGCGACCGGAGAGGCCTTGACCCGGCCGTCACGGGCCGCCGGTGCCACAGGTGGCAGGTCAGCCGTTGCCGCCCCGGGTGCCGGCTCCCCGGCCGGCGCAGCAACGACAGGCTCCTCAGCCGGCGCGGCGCCAGCAGGCTCCGCGGCGGCCGCTTCGGCCAGGATCGGCTCGATGTCCTCCTCCGGATCGGCTATGACCCCGATCAGGGTGCCCACCGGGACGGTCGCCCCCTCGTGGACGAGGATCTTCCGCAGGACGCCGCTGCCCATCGCCTCCACGTCCATGTTCGCCTTGTCGGTCTCGATCTCGGCGACGATGTCCCCCTGAGACACCGGGTCACCCTCGGCAAGCTTCCACTCGACGAGCTTTCCCTCCTCCATCGTGGGACTGAGCTGGGCCATGACCACTTTCGTCGCCATCGTCTATATCGCCCGATAGTGTATCATCGTGCGATATAGCCTACGTGCCGGGCTGCAGCGACGATACGGTCGGCCGATGGCACGACGAGCTTCTCCAGGTTCCGCGCGTACGGCATCGGAACATCCAGGGCCGAGACGCGGGCCACGGGGGCGTCCAGATCGTCGAACGCCTCCCTCTGGATGTCGTCCGTGAGCTGGGCGCCGACGTTGGCGACCGGCCATCCCTCCTCCGCCACGACCACGCGATTCGTCTTCCGGACCGACTCGAGCACCGTGGAAAGATCCATGGGACGGACGGTCCGCAGGTCCACGACCTCCGCCTCGAGCCCGTCCTCGGCCGCGAGCCTCTCGGCCGCCGCCAGCGACTCGTGGACCATCTTCCCGTACGCCACGATCGTGACGTCGCTTCCCGCTCGCTTCACGTCCGCCGACCCGATCGGGACCACGTACTCTTCCTCCGGCACCTCGCCCTTCACGTTGTAGAGGAGCTCCCCCTCGATGAACACCACCGGGTCGTCATCGCGCACCGCCGACTTCAGGAGGCCCTTCGCATCGTACGGGGTCGCGGGCGAGCAGACCTTGAGGCCGGGAACGTAGGCGTACCACGGCTCGGGCGCCTGGGAGTGCTGGGCGGCGAGCATCAGGGCGGCGCCTCCGGGCCCGCGGAAGACGATCGGCACGTTGTACTGGCCGCCCGACATCTGGTGCATCTTGGCGGCGCTGTTCACGACCTGATCGATCGCCAGCAGCGCGAAGTTCCAGCTCATGAACTCGACGATCGGCCGCAGGCCCGCCATCGCGGCTCCCACGCCGAGGCCCGCGAAGCCGAGCTCCGCGATCGGGGCATCCCGCACCCGCCACTCCCCAAACTCCTCCAGCAGGCCCTTCGACACCTTGTAGGCCCCGTCGTACTCGGCCACCTCCTCGCCGATGAGGAAGACGCGCTCGTCCCGCGACATCTCCTCGCGCAGCGCCTGGTTCAGGGCCTCTCGGTAAGTGATCACCGCCATAGATCCCTCCGGTCGACGCCGTGCGGGTACTCGTCGGAGTAGACGTACCGGTACACGTCGGCCGGCTCGGGCAATGGGCTCTCGTCGGCGAACGTGGCAGCTTCCTCCGACTCGGAGATGGCCGCCCTATCCATCTCCTCGTACTCCTCCTCCGAGATCACGCCGGCTTCCACCAGCGTGTCGCTGAAACAGAGGATCGGGTCGTCCTTCCTCCAGCGCTCGACCTCCTCACGGCTCCGGTAGGTGCCGTGGGACGGATCGGACATGGAGTGGCCCATGTAGCGGTAGCACAGGGCCTCGATCAGCGAGGGACGGTGCTCCTCGCGCGCCAGCTCGATCGCCTCCTCCGTGGCGGCGCGCACCGCCATGACGTCCATGCCGTCGACCTGCCGGGCGGCCAGCCCCTCGTACGCGCAGGCTCGGTCCACGAGCTGGGAGATGGCGGCCGTACGGCGGATGTCGGTTCCCATCCCGTACGCGTTGTTCTCGATGAGATAGATGACGGGAAGCTCCCACTTCGCCGCCATGTTCAGCGCCTCGTGGAACGAACCGATGTTCACCGCCGCGTCGCCGAACGCGCAGAGGACGACCTGGTCCCCCTCGCGGTACCGGATCGCGTAGCCCACGCCGGCCGCCAGAGGCAGGTGCCCGCCGACGATCGCGTGACCGCCCATGAAGTTGAGCGAGCGCTCGAAGAGGTGCATCGAGCCGCCCATCCCCTTCGAGCAGCCGTCTACGCGCCCGTAGAGCTCCGCCATCACCGCCTTCGGGGCCACGCCACGCACCAGGGCCAGGGCGTGATCCCGGTAGCCCGCGATCACATAGTCGTCCTCGCGGAGCGGCGTGAGGGCGCCGGCCGCCACGGCCTCCTGCCCGATGTACAGGTGGCAGAAGCCGCCGATCTTCCCCATCTGGTACGACTCCGCGGCTTTCTCCTCGAAGCGGCGGC
>DAOVWI010000251.1 GCA_030636765.1 Gemmatimonadales bacterium | reverse complement strand
GGAGTAAGGGCTGGCGGGAAGGTGGGGTGGTGGGTCGGTGAGCCCTTCAGATGGGCCGGAAGAGTAGGCCGGACGGCATCTTGGGCGCGAAGTAGGTCGACTTGGGGGGCAGGCGTCCACCCTCGCGAACGACGGCCCAGAGGCTGTCGATGGAGACCGGCGGCAGGAGGAAGGCGGCGGCGTCATGGGACGGCTCGGCGGAGGCGGCCCCGGGATCCTGATGGTACGAGAGGAGGCCGGCCGCGGCCGCGGCGTCAGCGTCACGGCCCGCGAAGCGGCGCAGGATAAGCCTGTCTAGAAGCACGCAGGCAAGAGCGGCCAGGGTCGGCGTCAGCCCGGCCCGCTCGGCAGCTTCGGGGCGCGCCTGCAGAATAAGCGCTGGAGGGTAGGCCGCCGCAGTAGCTGGGCCAGGAGTCGCGAGGACGCCAATAGCCGTTCCTCCCCTGCTCCGCACCTCCTGGGCGAGGGCTCGCGGCTCCTCGGGGCCGGACTCCATCTCGAAGGAATCCTCCAGCTGCGTACGCCAGTCGAGAGGTAGCCCTCCCAGACGCCGATGCGTCGCCTGGACGATCAGTCCGTCGTCGTGCTCGCTCACGATGGCAGCGAGCACGCGCCGAGCACCGGGACGGTCCGGGAGCTGCCGGGAAAGCTCGAGGGCCGTCTCATAGCGGTGATGCCCGTCCGCGATCAGTAGGTCGTCGGCAGCCACGACAGCGAGGATGCTCCTCTGATGCTCGACCGGAATCACGCGAACGACATGCGTGATTCCGTCCTCGGTCGTCGCCTCCAGCATCGGCTCCACGGACCCCGCCCGTGCGAGCAGCTCGGGGAGTTCGCGCTCGGAGTCGCGGGCGACGAAGAAGATCGGCGAGAGCTGCGCCTCGCACGCTTTCATCAGGGCCAGGCGGTCCTCTTTCGGCCCTCGGTGCGTGCGCTCGTGCGGGAGAACGTCGCCGCTCTCGAACCGGGCCAGGCCGACGGCAGCGAGCAGGGCATGGCGAACGACAGTGCTCCCCTTGTAGGAGAACTGCTGACTGTAGGAGTAGGCCTGCTCGCCTTCGGGGCGGGCCAGAACGCCGGAAGCCAGCCACTCGCTCATGCGGCTGGAAGCCAGGGCGTATCGTTCCGGAGCATCACCCTCGGGCAGCACGAGGCGGACGGCGTTGAAGGGGCTGAGGTCTCGGAGGCGCTGCGCCTCCTCCGTGCCGATGACGTCGTACGGAGGAGAGATCAGGTGCGACGGATCTCCGGCGGCTGCGGCGTAGTGGATGGATGCGGTCGGGAAGATCGCTGCCATTCTGGTGCTCCTGGGCGCGAGGCACGGTCTGAAAGCGACGCGAAGATATCGGCCGGAGTGCCTGCCGAACCAGAGTAGCCATCTCTTGCAGGGTAGGTGGGCGGAGCTAGGTTGCCCCGCCTGGTCGGGCGAGGCCGATGGAGGCCGATCTCATGATCGACTCGATTCGAGATCTTCCACCCTTACTCCTCGGAGCGGGAACATGAGCTGCTCGCGATCATCCAGGCTCCTTCTCTGCGCGCTGGCAACCGCTGTCAGTCTTGGATCGTTGGAAGAGGCGAGGGCCCAGCGGTCGCCCGCCGACTACCTCGGGTACCCGGTTGGTTCGGATCGCCGGCTGGCCGATTGGACCGAGATCACCGGTTATCTGGCGGAGCTCGCGAGCGGGAGCGAGCGGGTCCGCATCGACACGCTGGGAAGTACCACATTGGGGCGCCCGTTCGTGCTCCTTACGATCAGCGACCCGATGAACCTCGCCTCGCTGGATGATATCCGGGAGACGCAACTGCAGCTCGCGGACCCGAGGCGGATCCGCGATCGGGGACACCTGGAGGAGCTCATCGGAACCGGCCGGAGCATCGTGCTCATCACCTGCTCCGTTCACTCCACGGAGGTGGGCAGCACGCAGGTTCCGCTTCGCATC
>DAOVWI010000155.1 GCA_030636765.1 Gemmatimonadales bacterium | reverse complement strand
CTAGTCGACAGAAGGAAGAGAGATGAGATCGAGTGTGAAGTTACGAGAAACGACTATCGGGGCCGCTGTTGTGGCGGCGCTGGCATCGGGCGCGTGCGGTTCGGCGGACCGTACACAGCGGAGCGTGGAGGCGGATGAGACGCCGGAGGCCGCCTTCGCGGCCGAGACGATCGGTGTTCCGTTCGCCGAGGTGGGGAGATGGGAGGGGGAGTCGAGTGGGGGAACGCCCGTAACGGTCACGACGCCGAACGTGCCGGTGCGTCTCGGCCCCTTATCGTTGAGCATCGCGATCCGAAGCGACAGCCCGGAGCCGCTTCCGGTCAGCGTGGATCTGGTCTCCCCGGAGATGCCGATGCACGGCATCCGGCGATTCGATGCGGAGGCGATCTCGCCGACGGAGTACACGGTGAACCTGGAGATTCCGATGGAGGGCAGATGGTTGCTCTACGTCAACCTGGACGCGGGCGTGAACGCCGCCTCCTTCGAGCTCGATGTGCCGCCTCCCGAAGAGGCGGAGAGCGTTCACCAGCACTAGATGTCATGAGCGGACGAGCCGCAGGCTCGTTCGTCGAACGAACGGCAAGCGGGTGGCCCGCTCGTCGACCAGCAACCCACAAGGAGGATCCAGATGAAGAGGTTGGCACTCGCTGTCGCCGCGTTAGGCTTCGCACTCGGTGCGCGCCCGGCCGTCGCCCAGGAGATGATGAAGATGAAGATGGCCGAGGGTGAGGAGGTGGAGTTCACCGCCCAGGTCGTCGACCTCTCGTGCAAGGTGGTGTACGGCTTGACCGGTGAAGAGCATCGCATGTGTGCCCAGGTGTGTGCGGACAAGGGCATCCCTCTCGTGCTGCTCCACGAGGGCGAGATCTATCTGCCGGTCGACAAGGCCATGCCGGGGACGGGCGCGAACGAGCAGCTGAAGCCCCACGCCGAGCAGGAGGTGAATGTGAAGGGCAAGGTGATCGAGCGCGGCGGCCTGAAGACGATCATCATCGAGAGCGTCGAGGTGGTCTGACGCCGATGACCGTGACGATGGCACGGCATCTGTCGCGAGGCCGGAGGCTAGCCTTCGGCCTCGCGCTCTTGCTGCAGGCGGCATGCGGGGTCGATGGAGACGGGCGACCGGCCGGAGAGCCGAACGCCGCGTATGCCGCGCCCGCGATCGCTGAGGTGGATGGTATCCGCAACCTGGAGATTCAGGCTCCGCGGGAGATCCTCTATCTGTACGATGTGCTCCCTGCGCGCGAGGTCCAGCCGCTCTTCCTGCTCGGCCGGGCGTCCACCGCGCTGCCCGATGGGGGGGCGGCGTGGGCCGACACGGAAGGCGCCCGCGTGGTTCTTTTCGACCGGATGGGCGCGGTGGCCGGCGTGCTGCAGGGTGCGTCCCCGGACGGCCGGGCCCTGGCCGGGCCCGTGAGCGTGGCCGCGGACGCGCGCGGCGTGCTGGCGGTCGAGCCCGACGGATCGGCGCTCGTCTTCAAGAACGGCCGACCGGTCGAGTGGCTCGGCGCCGATCTGCCCGGTCCGTTGGGGGGGAGCAGCCGCGCAGGCAGCGCGGCCGCGCGCACGTACCTGGAGTTCGCGCTCGCTCCCGTGCGGCCGGATGACCCGCTTCTCTGGTTTCAGCCGGCCGAGGGCGGCGAGCCACGCCCGATCGGGACCGTCAAGGTTCCGGAACGCTCGTTCATGGGTCAGCTGGCGAACGCCGGCTGGGTCGCTGTCGGGCCGGAGGGAGAGATCTACTTCGCATCCGCTCTGGAGCCGGAGATCCGTCGCTTCGACCGCTCCGGAAAGCTGGAGTGGATAAGCCGCTGGCCGACCCCGGAGCCGATCCCCGCGCCCCGCTTCGGTGCCGAAGCCGGGTCGCTGAGTCCGAAGTTCACGATCGTGCAGAACGGAGTCGTGCTGGGCCGGGACGGCCTCGCCTACGTGCTGGCTTCGGCCAGTTCGGATACCGAGGACCGGCGGTTGCTCGTGTTCGACGAACGCGGCGAGCTCGTCCGCGCAGCCGACGCACCGGCCGATGGCGCACTCTTCGTCGATCGCGGCGGCCGTGTCTTCTCCATCCCGCTCGCCGAAGCCCTGTCGCGGACCGGGGCCTCCACGCGGGCCGCCTTCGAGCCGTTCGACCTGCCGGCGCTCGACGGTTCCGGCAGGATTGATCTGGAGAGCTATCGCGGGCGGGTCGTGGTCGTGAACTTCTGGGCGAGCTGGTGCGCGCCCTGCCGGAAGGAGATGCCGGTCCTGAGCGAGTTCGCGGCCGAGCTCGATCCCGCCGAGGCGGTGGTGATAGGCCTGAATGAGGACATCAGGCCCGCCGACGGCATCCGGTTCGTCGAAGAGCTCGGCGGAGTGTCCTACCGGAGCGCGGCCGGGGAAGGACGCCTTCGGGATCGGTACTACTACCGGGGGTTACCGTACACGGTCGTGCTGGATCGTGAGCTGCGGGTCGTGAAGAGCTTCTACGGGTTTGGCCGCACGGTCGACCCTATTCGTGAAACGGTGCGGGAGCTCGGGATCCCGCGTGACGGCGCCACTGAAACGCCGGGTGGCCCGGTGAGAGACGCCGCGACCGAAGCCACCGGAGTAGCTACCCGAGCCAGCCGACCCTGAGCGCGCGCCGCCGGCGCGGTGCCCAGCAGGGAGGACCCGAATGCTAGACGGATGGAAGCGCGCTCTGCCAGCCGTCGCGGCCGTGCCGATCGTGATGCTGGCGGCAGGCCGCGAGCTGCGTGCACAGGCCGCCGGGGAGAAGGCGCCCGAGTTCGACGTCGAGCGCGCCTACCTGGCCGAGGAGACGGTCTTCGTGCCGTTCCTGGTCGAGGATACGGAGCCGCTCGCCGAGGCGCTTCGGGAGGGAGTGGTCGAGGAGGAGACCTCGCTGCTCGTCATGGAACACCCCGCGGGCCGGCTGGCGCTCGTGACCGACCAGATGGCGTACCATCACGTGGCGCAGGGCGACATCGCTGGCGAGCCCTGGATGGTGTCGTTCTGAGTGGTCTGCAACACCGGGGTCAGTTTGACCCCATTCGTCGACGGGAAGGTCCACCACTTCGAGTCGCGCGGCCTGTACGACGGCGTGTCGATCCTGTGGGATGAGGAGACGGGCACGATCTGGGATCACATCACGGGCGAGGCGGTCTACGGTCCGCTTGCCGGTGCCCGACTTCCCGTGTACAACTTACTCCACACGACGGTAGCGGCGGCGCTCAAGGCCGATTCCGACCTGGAGATCGCCATCTCCGAGCGCCCTATTCGCGTCGAGGGCGACTTCCTCCAACGAGAGTTCGAGCGGCGCACGGGCCTGAGCGAGCGCCTCCGGGGCACGATGGCGCGGGAGGACACGCGCCGCCCCACGATGGAGGTGGGGATCGGCGTGTGGGACGGCGACGCGGCCAAGTACTACGCGATGGAGGACGTGCTGGACGCCGGCGAGGTGATCGTCGACAGTTTGAACGGCCGCGGCGTGGTCGTCTACGTGGAACCGACATCGCGGGCGCTCGCCGCCCTGCATGCGAACGCCGCGGGCGCCCGCTGGGCGGACGGGGAACTCCTCCTGGACACGGGACAGGTGTTTCGTGACGGGGCGCTCTTCGATGAGAGCGGTGAGCGCCAAGAGATCGAGCGACCCCTCCAGGTGTTTACCCGATGGTACGGCTTCGCCCTCACCTTTCCGGAGACGGAGATATACGAACCGTAGCTCGAGCCGGAGGCCTAGGGCCGTTTCTCCCGCTGCCCGTCGTCGCCGGGGCGCTGTTCTTCCTCGCCGGCCCGCTGGCGGCCCAGGGGCCGGTCGTCCTGGACGGCCGGTTCGACGACTGGGACTCGGCGACCGTCACGATACCGGACGAGGCCTACGCGCCGGGAGCCGAGGCGGGTTTCCGCGTGGCGAAGGCGAGCCACGATGACGGGGCGGTCTACCTCCTCCTGGATCTCGGCCGGCCGCTGAACGTGCAGTCTCTGGATGGCACGGTGTCGATTCTGTTCGACGCCGACGGCGATCCCCTCACGGGCTCCGCTCTTTACGGCCTCCAGGGGGTGGATCTCGTCGTCGATCTCCCGCCTCCTTATCCGATCGTTGGGGGCCCGCCCGGCATCGGGGCGGGCGTGAGGCTTGCGACAGGAGGTCAATCCGGTGGCGCGGCCGGCGGCCCCGCCGACGGCGCTTTCTCGCGGCACGACTCGCACCACGTCGGCCTCAGCTTCGCCCCGAAGTACGCGTCGCGATTCGTCGAGCTCCGCATCGCCCGCGGACCCGGGCTCCTTGGCGGAGTCGGGCCAGCTGGCGGCCTCACGCTCTTCGCCGGCGACCGGTACACCGCCAAGCTCGTGTTTACGGGGTCCGATGGATCGGTCCGGCAGGGGGCCCCTCCCTTCACGTACGAGCTGGTGGGCGGGCGTCCGCGCCCACCGAACACCGGAGAGGAGGATCCTCTCGCGCGCGCTCCCGGCGCCTCCTTTCGGGTGCTCGCCTGGAACGTGTCGCGCGGAAACCTGCTCGATCGTAAGGACCGCTTCGCACGCGTGCTGGCGGCCGCTCGTCCCGACATCATTCTGCTGGATGAGGCCCCGGCCGGCGCGGCCGAGGAGATCGCCGACCTTCTTTCCGGTCTGCCCGGCCCTGATGGGGAGGACTGGCATCTGATGTACGGGGAGGCTGGCGGGCCCCAGCGCGGCGTGATCGCCTCCGGTCGCCCTGTGATCGCGGTGCACGAGCTCGAGGAGATCTCGTACCCGGACTCCCTGTTCGAGCAGCTGAAGAGCCTAGCGGGGCGGAACCGACCACAAGGCTTCGGGGGACCGGAAGCGGGCCTCCCGGCCCTGGGTGGGATCGTCGAGCTGGAGGACGCCCGCCTCCTGGTCGTGACGCTGGACCTCCAGTGCTGCGGCAACGGGACGGAAACGGTCGAGGAGTACGTGCGGCAGATCGAGGTGGCCGCGATCCACGAGGCGCTCACCGAGGCGCTCGCCCGCCACCGCGGCGGAGTGGATGCCGTGATCGTCGCCGGCGACTTCAACCTGGTCGGCTCCCGAGAGCCGCTCGAGGCGATGCTAAGGG
>DAOVWI010000132.1 GCA_030636765.1 Gemmatimonadales bacterium | reverse complement strand
GAACGCAGCACCGATGAGGCCCATGGCTCGAGCTCGACTCTCCCTGGGGCTGCGGTCTGCGACGTAGGCCTGAGCCACCGGGATCGTCGCCCCCATCACGCCCCCCACCAGCCGCGATAGCAGGAGGACCGTTACCGTGTCCGCCATGGCGAATACGACGTACGAGCCCGCCGTGCCGAGGAGTCCGATGATCAGGGCCGGCCTGCGGCCGTAGCGGTCCGACATGCGGCCCCAGAGCGGCGCGAAGACGAACTGCATGGCCGAGTAGGCGGCGATGATCGCCCCTACGGCGAGCGGGCTCGCGCCAAGCTCGGTCGCGAAGAAGGGGAGGAGCGGGAGGACGATCCCGAAGCCGATCAGATTGATGACGACCGTGAGGAAGACCACCCCCAGCGAGAGACGGCCGATCCACGATACGCCCATGCCTCCGGCCTTCTGCCGGCCGGCGCCACCTTCGGGCGGCACCCTCTCGTCGCTCAGTGGTCTGTCTCCATGGAGCTCCGCTGGGCGAAGCCGGCCGGCAGAAGCTCGCGCTCGCGCAGGTGCGCGACGTGAGCGGCGATGGAGGCCTCGGCCGCCCGCTCGAGGCGAGTCGGCAGCTCTCCGTAGACGCGCTCGCGCACCTCCGCCACCGAACCGGCTCCCCCGGCGATCGCCACCCGGATCTGCCGTTCCCGGTCCAGGCGATGCCGCCGGTACTCCTCCAGCAGCTCCCGCGCCCGGTCCACGGGTGCACCGTGTCCCGGAAGAAGCCGAAGAGGGCGAAGCGCGATCAATCGAGCCAGACTGGCCAGATAGGAGCCCATCCGCCCATCGGGGTACGCGATCATGCTCGAGCCTTCGCCCAGCACGGTGTCGCCCGTGAACAGCCAGCCGGCCGGCCGGAGCAGGAAGCTCAGCGAGTCGGCCGAATGGCCGGGCGTTTCGATGACCTCCAGTTGGCCGGCTCCGTCATCGATCGGCAGGAGGTCGCCGTCCGCGAGTGACTCCCCGTCCACCCCGAGTCGGCGCAGGGTGTCACTCGACGCTGCGATCGCCGCTCCGAACCTCTCCGCCGCCGCTCGAACGATCCCGGAGTGGTCCGCGTGAGCGTGGGAGAGGCACACACGCTCCACGGTGGCGTCACCCACAAGCGACGCCAGACGCTCCATCTGGTCCGGAGCGGCCGGGCCCGGATCGAGCAGCACGGCGTGCCGCACGCCGATCCGGTAGGAGCGGGTGCCATCCAGGGTGAGCGGCCCCGGGTTGTCCGCGACCGTCACCGCGACTCCTTCCCCGAGCTCGATCGGCCTCAGAGGGTGCCGTCCCGTCTCAGTCGTAATCGAAGGGCACCGGCACGACGCGGCCGTTCTCGACGATGATCCGGGCCAGAATCGGCTTCACCTCCCGCTTCCGGAACGATGTGAAGACGTCCTCGAGCCGGTCAAAGCGGCCGAGCAGCTCCAGCGTCTTGCGCGTAGGAAACAACATCGGTAACCGGCCCGCACCGAACAGCTCCAGGGCGACAGACGGCTCCAGCCAGCGGAAGTCGGTGTGCTCACGCGTGAGCCGGGGCTCGCCTCCCGGGTGCCGCGCCAGGAAGAACCGGGTGTCGTATCGGCGATCCAGCTGCACCGGTGTGATCCAGCGAGTGAAGTACACCGCGCTGGACGCATCCAGCTCCAGATCGCTCTCTGTCAGCAACTCCGGAAAGGTGGTCTCGCCGGCGAGCAATCGGTCCCGGCCCGAGAGCACCCTCGCCGCGGCCTCCGGATCCTGCCCGCCGGCGCCCAACAGAAAGCCCGTCTCCTCAAACGCCTCCCGGAGAGCCGCGAAGAGCGCCTCGGGCTCGGAGATCTCCCCACCCACCAAGCGCTCCAGCGCTGCCGGCGATCGATCTTCCGGATCGATCGTCCCACCCGGAAAGACGTGCGCACCCGCCGCGAAACGGCTCGCCAGCGGCCGGCGCAGCAGCAACACCTCGAAGCCCGAGTCGGCGGTGCGGGCGACGCAGATCGTCGCTGCTGGACGTGGCTCGACGGGCGGCGACCCGGGCTCGACGTGTCCCCGGGCAAACTCCTCCTCCTCGATCGCCCGCTGGATCCGCTCGGCGTCGGAAAGGCCCCCATTCACCAACGCAGCACGTCGCCCGCCGTAAGCCCGAGCGCGACGAGCAGCGCGATGAGCAACAAGAGAGCCCCAAGGAGGACCAGAATCGGCGTCACCACGATAACGGCCGCTCTCCCGCCGGTGGTCCGGTGCGCCTCCCGCATGCCGACCACCAGCAGCACGACCGACCACACGAACCCCACGATCGGCCCGAGGATGGGCACGATCGTAAAGACGCTCGGCCCCCACGCGTAGCAGAACACCCGTGCTGTGGCTCCGATCGCACGTGGTTCGGCCGCGAGCACCAGCGCCAACGCATGGAGGACCAGCGTGCCGACGCCGAGGGCGATCAGCGCTCCAAACGGCTTGAAGAAGAACTGCACGAGCGGCCCGACCGGTTCGGACGATCCAAGGACCATGCTCGGAAAGAGCGACTCGCTCACCGAACCCCAGAGGAGCACGAAGAAGGCGCTGGTCACGGAGACGATCAGGTAGTAGAGCAGCGGCCGCGCCAGCGGCGTCCCGTACGGGAGGCCCCGGAAGAACGCGGCCGGCTCGAAGAGGCTCGCCCGCCACGTGGCGACGAGGTTGGAGGGGAACGTCCCGCGCGCATCCTCCCACCCCACCGCCGGCCCCGCGACACGTCGGTCATCACCAGCACCAGGAGCGGTCACGCCGGCGGCGGCGGGCGAGCCCATGCGACTCCCGCACAGCGGGCACGTCGTCGCTCCTTCGCCGGTTTCGAAACCGCAATGTGGACAAGCGGGCAAGGTGGCCCCTCGCGTTGGGGTTCGGCGCAGGGAGCGAAGATGGCGTCTCGGCCGTCGCGCGTCACCCCTGTAGGTGAACGCCCCTACGCTTACATTTCCCCACCCCGCCCGAGGGGCGGCACATGCTCGCGAGAAAACTCGAAGGAGGAGGGGTCCCGGGATGGCGCGCGCTCAGCTCACCCGAAGCATCGAGTTCCCCGCCGGCCATCGCTACTACCGCTCGGAGTGGTCGGAGCAGGAAAACGCGGTACGGTTCGGAAAGTGCGCCAACGAGCCGGCGCACGGCCATGACTACCGAATCGAGGTCACGGTGGAGGCGGAGGTCGATGAGCAGACCGGCATGGCGATCGACCTGTCGGCTCTCGACGAGTTGCTGGCGCAGGAGATCCTACGCCCGATGGACCATGCCTTCCTCAACGACCTCCCGGAGTTCGCGGGGGAGCGGGCGATCCCCACCACCGAGAACCTGGCCCGCGCCATCTGGGATCGGCTGGTGCCGGGCCTGCCGGCTGCCTGTTCCCTTCGCCGCGTGCGCGTGCGGGAGGGCCGGGACCTCTGGTCCGACTACCGCGGCTAGCCTGCCAGCAGGTGGCCGAACAACTCTGCCGGGTCAGCGACCTACAGCTAGTCTAGCAGCCTGAGGGGCATGACGAGGCGCAGGTATTCCGAGTCTCCCCCGGCGGGCTCGAACGTGGCGGCACGCTCGGGCGCCTTGAAGGAGACCCTCACGTCCCCATCCGGCATGTAGCGCAATACCTCGAGCAGGTAATGGGCGTTGAAACCGATCTCGAGCGAATCGCCTGCGTAATCGACAGCCATCTCGTCTTCCGCTTCGCCGAGATCCGGTGTCTGAACTCGAAACTTGACCAGACCCTCTTCAAAAATCATCCGAACGCGGTGCGTCTGGTCACTCGCCACCACGGCCATCCGGCGGATCGCCGATTCGAGGCTGGCCCGATTCGCGATGGCGTGCCGGTCGTTGTCCTTCGGGATAACCTGTTCGAAGTTCGGGTAGGGCCCTTCTATCAGTCGGGTGAAGACTGCCCGCCTGGCGGAGCGGAATGCCAGGTGGTTCGCGGAGCGCGCTACCTCCAGCTCCTCATCACCCTCGAACAACCTTTCCACCTGGCCGAGGGCCTTTGGTGGCACGATCAGGTCCGCTTCAGGCGCCCCTGCCTCCGGCAGCTCCTTCGTCATCATCGCCAGCCTGTGCCCGTTCGTAGCGACCATCGTCGTAGAGTCGGGACGCAGCTGCCAGAGCACGCCGTTCAGTATCGGCCGGCTTTCCTCCGTCGAGGCGGCGAACGATGTATGCGAGATAAGCTCCTGCAGCGCCTCCGCGGACATCTTCCAGGACTCCGAGAAGTCCACCTCCGGGAAAGTGGGAAACTCGCCTTCCGGAAGACCATACAGCTTGAACTTGCTTCGCCCGCATGCGATATGGATCTGATCCCGGTCCGCCGAAAGATGTACGGGCGCCTCCTCCAGCTCACGGGTGATGTCTGACAGTTTCTTCGCCGGCGCCGTTACGGCCCCACCCGTATCCACTTCCGCATCGACACTCACCTGCACGGAGATGTCCAGGTCCGTTCCGCAGAGCTGGAGAGCATCCCCGTCTGCCCGGAGGAGTATGTTGGAAAGAACGGGCAGCGTAGTCCGCGCGGGAATCGTGGCGGATACGGCAGCAAGACCCTTTCGCAGGTTCTCTCTTGTAATGGACAGCTTCATTCATGACCTCGCGGTTCGGCGATGGGCGACCGGATAAGTTCTTCTGCTTCCTAGTTGAAAGGTATTATCTAGTAGTAGTAGTAGAGCCTGTTGGAAAGTGGAGAACGGGTGCGCGCTGGGCGCGTTGATGCGACGTAGCGCGGCGTGTGCCGATGCGGGTGGCTGTGGAACGGTCGGGAGAACCGGTGGGATCCCGCATTCCTCGTCCACATCGGTTCGCACGCGGTGTGGACGCTCCACAGTGGTCCGTCTCTATCAACAGGCCTCTCACCGGACTTTTCGACAGCGCCCGAAGCAGATAATGTGGATGAGCCCCCTCAATGCCGCTTCATCACCCGGTGAGCGCGTCCTGGAGAACCCGGACGCGCGAGCGGAAGGTGGGATCTCCCGCCATCTCCGCTTCCACCTTGTTCACCGAATGAATGACTGTGGAGTGGTCTCGTCCGCCGAAGATCGAGCCGATGTCCGTGTAGGGAAGGTCCAGGGTCGTCTTGATCAGGTACATGGCGACCTGTCTGGGGACGACGAGCGCGCGGGTGCGTCGCTTCGACTTCATGTCCTCCACACTGACGTTCCAAAGCTCTGCCGTGCGCTCGACGATCTGCTCCGGTGTAGCCCTGATCTGATCGGGTCCAGCGTGTGATGGATCGTTGCCCAGCGCTTCCCGCGCGAGGGTGAGGCTGATCTCCCGCCGAGTGAGGGAACTAAAGGCGAGGAGCTTGATCAGCGCCCCTTCCAGCTGGCGAACCGATGTCTTCCTGGTGCGCGCGATATACTCGATGACCTCCTCGTCCAGAAGGAGGTCATCCTCTTCGGCCTTCATCTGCAGGATCGCGACACGGGTCTCGAAGTCGGGTGGCTTGATATCGGTGACCAGCCCCCACTCGAAGCGCGAGACAAGCCGCTCCTGGAGGCCTCGAATCTCCGGCGGCGGCCTGTCGCTCGTGATGACGATCTGCTTGTGGGCGTCGTGGAGAGCGTTGAAGGTGTGAAAGAACTCCTCCTGGGTTCCCTCCTTGTTTCCCAGGAAGTGCACGTCGTCGACCAACAGCACATCCACCAGCCTGTATCGCTGGCGGAAGTATGCGGTCCGACCACCCTGGATAGCGGAGATCATCTCGTTGGTAAACTGCTCGGACGTCGTGTAAACGACCCTGTGGTCGGGCAGCCGGGCGAGGATTGCGTGTCCGATCGCGTGCATCAGGTGGGTCTTTCCGAGCCCGGTGTCGCCGTAAATGAACAGCGGGTTGTAGGCGGTGGCGGGCGCGTCCGCGACTCGACGGCACGCCGCGGTCGCGAGTTGGTTGTGGCTGCCGGTGACGAACCGCTCGAACGTGTACCGATCGTTTAGGCCGATGGCGATCGGCTCCGATACCGTGGTGACGAACGGGGCCGGAGGCATGTCGCTCTCCGAGCGCCCGAGCTCCGGGAAATCGAGCCGCTCGTCCTGGCCGCGGTGTTCGAACAGCAGTTGGAGAGGTCGTCCCAGCTCCCGTTCTGCGAGCTCCCGCAGCAGAGAACCGTACTTGTCCTCGATCCACTCTACGGCGAATTTCGTCGGCGCTCCCACGACGAGAGTATCGTCCGTGAGGGCGATCGCCTG
>DAOVWI010000215.1 GCA_030636765.1 Gemmatimonadales bacterium | reverse complement strand
CACGGACCGACCCGACTTCACGGAGAGCCCGGCCAGCGTGGCACCGGGCCGCGTTCAGCTCGAGGGCGGCTACACGTTCTCGAGACTCGAGGGCGAGCGAAGCCACACGGTCGGCGAGCTGCTGGCGCGGATCGGCGCCGTGGACCGCCTCGAGTTCCGGCTGGGCATCAACTCCTTCGTCTTCCGGAGCGAGCCGGATTCCGGAGACGTTCCTTCGGGCCAGCGACGCTCGGTGCGCGGACTGGAGGACCTCACGCTCGGACTCAAGGTTGAGGTGTTCCGGCCCCCGCCGTCGAAGCGCGGCTTGCCGCAGCTAGGGATCTTGGCGGGCACGAGCGTCCCGACCGGGCGCTCCGATGTCGGGACCGTGGGACTGCAGCCGGGTGCGCTTCTCGCGGCAGGCTGGGATCTCACCGACTGGCTCTCGGCGGGCATGAACGTCGGCTACGCATACCCGGAGGACGACGACGGTCGCTTCGACGAGCTCTCGGGTAGCGTGGCCCTCGGCTTCGGCCTGACGCAAAGGCTCGGCGCCTTCGCCGAGTGGTTCGGAATCTATCCGCTACCCGATGACCGCGAGGACGAGAACAACGCCAACGTCGGGGTCACCTATCTGCTCAGCCCCGGCTTCCAGCTCGATGCCCGTGTCGGCTTCGGCCTTGGAGGCCCCCGGCCGAACTTCTTCGTCGGCGCCGGCGCCGCCTGGAGGATCTAGAGTCCCAGGCCCTCCCATAACGACCCCGCGGCACGCAGATTCATCGGAACCGAGAAGGATTCATCAGCAAGCCGCCGGAGGTCGGGATCGATGATCCAGGCTCGAACCATACTTCAGCCCATCTTTAAGCACACTGCGATCGCAACGGTCGCCTTCGGGCTCATCACCGCCGGAGACGCGCGCGGCCAAACCGCCGAGGTCACGGGCACTCTCGTCGCGGTCAACAAGAGAGCCAGCACGGCAACGATCGTCGACGTCGGGTCGGGAGCAACCCTCGCCACACTGCCCACCGGTAACGGGCCACACGAGGTCGTGATCACGAAGGACGGCAGCCGGGCCATAGTCACCGACTACGGCGGCCAGGCCGGCGGCAACAGCCTGACCGTGATCGATGTCCCCGGTCTTCGCGTGGAGAAGACGATCGCGCTCGGCCGCTACAGCCGGCCCCATGGCATCGCTTTCCTGCCCGGTGACAGCCTGGTGGCAGTTACATCCGAGGACACCCGAAGCGTCGTGGTCGTCCGTCTCGCAGACGGCGAGATCGTCCGCGCGGTGCCCACCGAAGCGGGCGGGTCCCACATGCTCGCTCTCGTCGCGAGCGGAGAGAGGATCTACACGGGCAACATCGGCGACAACAACGTGTCCGAGCTCTCCCTCGCCACGGGCAAACACACGGGCACGTTCAAGGCTCCCTCTCAGCCCGAGGCGATTGGCGTCACGCCGGACGGCAGCGAGGTGTGGGTCGGCAGCAACGACCAGGGCACGGTGAGCGTGATCGACGTGGCAACCGGGAACCTGGAGGAGGTGTTGGATGGGTTCGGCTGGCCCTACCGGATCCTCCCGACCCCGGATTCGCACCTCGTCCTCATCCCCGACCTCAGACGCAACGAGCTTCGGATCATCCATCTCTCATCCAAGCAGGTGCTGGCCACGATCTCCCTCCCCGGTGCCGGCCCGCAGGGGATCACTTTGTCCGAGGACGGTAAGACGGCCTTTCTGTCCCTGAGCCAGCAGGGCCGGGTCGCGATCATCGACTTGGAGGGAATGGAAGTCGTCGGGTACTTGGAGGTCGGCGATCGGCCGGACGGCGTGGCGTACACCTCGAGAATCGTGAAGCGATGAAGAGCGGAAAGTGCCCGGGTTGGCTAGCTTCGATCCTCGCGAGGTACATCGCTCGGGGAGCACAGCGGCCTGCCGGCCCGGATCAAAGACTCGTCGTCAGCTTGTGAGCACCGAGGCGCCCAGCGAGAGTCACCACATGAAACCTGGAGCAGAGTCCATGCGTGAGGCGATTCGCACGCGGCCACGGTATGGGGCAGTGTTGGCTTTGGTTTTCGCCGTCGGGTTCGGCCCGGCGGCCTGCGGCGGAGAGGGCGATGGGGCTGCGACCGAAAAAACCGGAGCGGAGACGACGCCGGAGCCGGCCTCCGAAGCGCCGGCGGCCTCCGAGGTCGACCTTCCCGATGGCGTCACGGCCGAGATGTTCGCGCAGGGTAAGCAAATCTTCGGGGGAGTAGGGATCTGTTTCACCTGCCACGGCCAGAGCGGGGAGGGGATGCCCAATCTGGGAGCCAACCTGACGGACAGTCAGTGGCTCCATTCGGACGGGTCTTACGAGGGTATCATCGCGACGATCACGGCCGGCGTGCCCGCCGAGAAGTCCACCTCGGGAAGCCCGATGGTCGCACGAGGCGGAACGAACCTCCCGGACGACCAGATAGCGGCCGTCGCCGCGTACGTCTGGACGCTGAGCAGGTAAATCCGCATCGGCGCCTACGAGGGGTTGCGTTCCACGCGGGGCCGTAGCTCAGCTGGGAGAGCACCTGCTTTGCAAGCGAGCCAGAGATCCGCCCATTTCCGGCGATAACCCGTAGTTTAGCGGTGTTTTACGGATCAGCCCCGGAAGCCAAAATGCGGTTTCCGGGGCTTTTCCGGACCCCAACAGCCCCAGCAACAGCCCCAGCGTAAAAAGGGTCCGCTCCTGAACGCCGCGCCGCGATGCCGCTCGCCTCAGATCGTTACCCGAAGCGGCGTTCGTAGCAGCAGCGTGAAGACCAGCGTGAAGATGAGGAACGCGACAAGCCAGTGCATCTCCCAACCCAGCATGGATACCCTCAGCGCCGGATACTCGACGGTGATCCAGCGGAGGGGTGACGCCCGCGGAATAGGCGACTCCGCCGGGTAGATCAGCTGCTCGAACAAGCCGCTCGAGGCACGAACCGGGGAACGCCTCACGACGCCTTGGGTGGCGTCCACGATCTTCTCCAACGGCTCGCCATCCGCCGTGATACGAACGGCATGCCTCCCAGGCGCCAGGACACGAATCCGCCAATTCGCCTCGTCGCTGGAGGGGATCCAGAGCATGGGCGCGTCGACGGCGATGCCGGGAGTCGACTCCAGGGAGAGCTGGGCAACGGCGGCACCTTCGGCCAGGCGCGCCT
>DAOVWI010000195.1 GCA_030636765.1 Gemmatimonadales bacterium | reverse complement strand
CTGGAGGCGATCGGACAGATGTCCCAGGCCACCGATCTCCCGATCTCCGCGGTGCCGAACGCCGGACTGCCGAAGGAGGTGCAGGGGCGCAAGATCTACTTGGCCGATCCGGAGTACATGGCCAGCTACGCGCGAAAGCTCGTGCAGGCCGGCACGCGCATCGTCGGCGGCTGTTGCGGGACGACGCCGGCTCACATCCGGGAGATGGCGAACCAGCTTCGGGCCGTGGATCCGCGGACGGCGGTGGTCGTGGGAGAGCCCGGGCCGGAGCCGGCCGAGGTCGCCGAGGGCGTGGCCGTCGAGCCGGTGCCTCTCGGTGAACGCTCCGCCTGGGGGCGAAAGCTGGCGGCGGGTGAGATGGTCACGAGCGTTGAGATCCTGCCGCCGCGCGGCGCCGATGCGAGCGGTATGCTGGAGGCGTGCCGGTGGCTGAAGGAGGCCGGCGTGGATGCAGTGAACGTCCCCGACGGCGCACGGGCGATGATGCGGATGGGCGTGATAGCCGCATCTGCCCTCATCGAGCGGGAGGTCGGGATCGAGACCGTCGTGCACTACTGCTGCCGCGATCGGAACCTGTTGGGCATGATGAGCGACCTGGTCGGAGCGCAGGCTCTCGGCCTGCGCAACATCCTCGTGATCACCGGGGACCCTCCGAAAATGGGCCCGTATCCAGACGCCACGGCGGTGTTCGACATCGATTCCATCGGCCTCACGAATCTGGTGTCACGCCTGAACCACGGACAGGACCTCGGCGGCAACCCGCTGGGGGAGCCCGCGTCGTTCGTGATCGGCGTGGGCGTGAACCCGGGGGCCGTCGAGCTGGAGCGGGAGCTCGAGCGATGGCACTGGAAGGTGGAGGCGGGCGCCGAGTTCGGAGTCACGCAGCCGGTCTTCGACGTGGAGGCGCTGGTCGGCTTCCTCGACAGGATCGAGCGCGCGGGGACGCGGATTCCCATCGTCGCTGGCATCTGGCCGCTCGTGAGCCTTCGGAATGCGGAGTTCCTGAACAACGAGGTCCCCGGGATCGACGTTCCGGATCAGCACCTGGAGCGCATGCAGAGGGCGCAGGAAGAGGGCAAGGAGCAGGCCCGAGCGGAGGGATGCGCGATCGCGCGTGAGATGCTGGCCGAGGTGCGGGACCTGGTGGAGGGAGTCCAGGTCAGCGCCCCGTTTGGGAAGGTCCGGTACGCGCTCGATGTCTTCGCCGCCCTCGAGGGGTACCCCAGCCTCGAGGAACTGGAAGGGCGGATGGCCGAGTAAGGACGAAGGATATCATGCTCACCAAGCTGCTGGACCGTGAGGTTTCCAGAAGGCCGGCGACCGTCCGTTTTGGCGGGCGAATCCTGTTTCTGACCGAGGATCCTGAGCTGATCAGGCGCCAGCTCGGCGGAGAGGATTTGGAGTGGGATCCATCGATTCCGCTGCGGAACGACATAAGCACCGACGAGATCACGCCCGGTTGGGTGTGCTACTACTACGACGAGAAACTGGGCGAGTATCCGTACGTCGGCCTCCGGTGCGGCGACGAGTTCCCGATTGGGCGACTCGACGTTCGGAGTGGCGGCTTCGTGTGCTCGGTCTCGGGCGTGCGCCGCGGGAAGGGCTCGAGCCGCGAGGCCGCCCCGTACGCGGAGCAGGCGGCCGGCATCCGGGTGGTCATCGCCGAGAACATCGAGCGCATATACCGGGAGAACTGCCAGAACCTGGGGGTGCTCGCCTCGACGGACTTCTCGCTGATCGAGAAGGTCCGCTCGGGGGAGGATATACCGCTGGAGGCGTTCATCGGGGACGCCGGCGGGATCGAGCGTGATATCATCGAGTTCGGCGGGCTACTCGACTATGCCGTGGCTCGGCTCAAGGGCCAGGTTCAGGTGCCGCGGATTGCCACCGCACCGCGCCCGATGACGGTGGCCGAAAAGATCCTGGCCCGCCATTGGGTCACCGACCTGGCCAAGGACGAGGTCGGCGTCGACGCTGTCAGAGCTGGCGACAGCGGCTTCGTCCGCACCGACATCCGGTTCAGTCACGAGTACGTGACTCCGATGGCCTCCACCTTCTGGGAGAACTTCGCCGGGAGCGAGGCGGAGCTCAACGAGGTGGAGAGCATCCTTTTCTTCCGCGACCACCTGGCGCTTCTCGACGAGGTGATGACCGAGGAGCGCAAGGAGAAGGGGCTGCTGGACGCGGCGCACGGCCTCCATGAGCGGCAGCGCGAGTTCGCGCGCCAGCAGGGTGTGCGGCTGCACGGGGGGCTCCCGGACCGTGCCGGAAGCGAGGCGATCTGTCACGTGATGGTGCAGGATCGCTATGCGCTTCCTGGCATGGTGATCGTCGGCAGCGACTCGCACACACCGCACTCGGGGTGCCTCGGCGCGGTGGCCTTCGGCGTCGGGACGTCGGCGATCGTCAACTCCTGGGCGACCCGTGACGTACGGATCGAGGTGCCGCGCTCGGTGCGGATCCGCGCCACCGGGAGGCTTCCGCAGAACGTGACGGCCAAGGACCTGATGCTGGAGATCCTCCGCCACCCGTACGTGAAGCGCGGCGACGCGATCGGGAAGGTGATCGAGTACGGTGGCGAGGCGATCGAGGCGATGGGCATGGACGAGCGCGCGACCCTCACGAACATGGCTGCCGAGATCGGCGGATTCACGGGGATCATCGCGCCGGACGCCCGCACGGCCGAGTGGCTGGTGGAGCGCAGGAACATGTCGCGTGAGGAAGCCGATCACCTCGTGGAGGGGCTGACCAGCGACGAGGGGGCCGAGTACGAGTGGACGCTGGATGTCGACGCCTCCAGCCTCCGGCCGATGGTCGCCCTGCCCGGAGATCCCGGCAACGGCGTGTTCATCGATGAGCTAACCGAGGAGGCGCCGATCGACCTCGTGTTCGCAGGCTCCTGCACCGGCGGAAAGCGCGAGGACTTCGACATGTACGCGCAGGTCGCGCGAGAGGGGCTGGAGCGGGGGGAGCGTGTCCCGGACGGCGTGGCGGCGTACATCCAGTACGGTTCGATCGATGTCGAGGAGTACGCCCGCGAGCGTGGCTACGAGGAGCTCTTCAAGGAGCTCGGATTCCGGGTGCTGGCGCCCGGCTGTGGGGCGTGCATCAATGCCGGACCCGGCGTCAGCACCTCGCCCGATCAGGTGACCATCAGCTCGATCAACCGGAACTTCCCCGGTCGCAGCGGGCCCGGGAGGGTGTACCTGGGGAGCCCGTTTACGGTGCTGGCTTCGGCGCTGGCCGGCCGGATCGTTGCCTACGAGCCGAGCGCGGCGGTGCCGGCTTGACGTGATCGCGATCTGGCTGGAGGACGGGCGGCTCGTCGTGCGCGACGACATCCCGCCGCCCGAGCCGCCAGGCGGGGAGACGCTCATCCGCGTGCTGACGGCCGGCATCTGCAACACGGATCTCGAGCTCGTTCGCGGCTACTACCCCTACACAGGCATCCTCGGGCACGAGTTCGTGGGCGTCGTGGAGCGGGGACCGGAGGCGTTGATAGGCCGCCGCGTCGTCGGGGAGATCAACGCG
>DAOVWI010000013.1 GCA_030636765.1 Gemmatimonadales bacterium | reverse complement strand
GCGGCGGGTACAGGCTCGGTCACCTGCGCATATTGGCTTCCCGAAGTCGGAGGCGCGAGTTGGACCGCCGCCAAACCGGGGAGTAGCTTGCACTCTCGATTCGCTCGACTTGCACGAGTCGACACTTCCTCCGGCCCTCTACGTGCGCACCTGTACAGGTAGAGGGACATGAGCGAAAGATTCTCGGCCGTGGCTGGAGCTATGAGCGGAGCGAGGTTTAGCCGAATGGGAAGACTGGGTCTGCCGAGCGAAAAGGGATCGCCAGCCCATGATCCGTCACTGCATTGATGTCCTTCGATACTAGTCGCACGGCAGAGGAGCCGGCAGCGTCCAATCCGCGACCGGCGACCGCGGCGGCCGACGACGGTCGGATCCGGGTGCGCGACCTGCTGGGCCCGCGCGACCGCCACGCCGAGCTCGCCCGCGACGTGCGCGAGGGCCTCTCCAGGCCGCACAAGGAGATCCCACCGAAGTACTTCTACGACGCCAGGGGCTCGGACCTCTTCGAGCGCATCACCTGCCTGCCGGAGTACTACCTGACGCGGGCCGAGACCGAGATCCTCGAACGATGCGCGGCCGACATCGTCGCGGACGTCTCTCCGCACGTGCTGGTGGAGTACGGCTCGGGGAGCTCGAGAAAGACGCGCCTGCTCCTCGACGCCATGCGTCGGCGGCGGTTGCTGGCGGGGTACGCGCCCGTCGACGTGAGCGAAGAGGCCTTGCGTGCAGCCGCCGCTCGTCTGATGGCCGAGTATCCGGAGCTCACCGTCACGCTCGTAATCGCCGACTTCGATGCCCCCGTGGACCTTTCCTTTGCCGGGCGGCCCCGTCTCGTGGCTTTCCTCGGCTCGACGATCGGGAACTTCGTGCCCGAGACCGCGGGGGAGTTCGTGAAGTCCATCGCGGCGCAGCTCGACGACGGGGACGGCTTTCTCGTCGGCTTCGATCTCGTCAAGGACGTCCGTGAGCTGGAGGCCGCCTACAACGATGCAGCCGGGATCACCGCGCAGTTCAACAAGAACGTGCTGCGTGTCCTGAATCGCGAGCTCAGCGCCGACTTCGACATCGAGTCGTTCAGGCACCTGGCGTTCTACGACGCCGAGCGCACGCGGATCGAGATGCACCTCGCGTCGGAGCGAGACCAGGTGGTCGTGATCGGAGATCTGTCGATGGAGGTGGACTTCCGGGCGGGCGAGTCGATCCGGACCGAGCTCAGCCACAAGTTCACCCGGGAGGCGGCGGAGCGCGTGATGGCATGCGGCGGCCTCCGGCTGCACCGCTGGGAGACGGACCGAGAGGAGCGCTTCGCCCTGGCGCTCGCGGAGAGGGGCTAGCGTACCGTCTCCAGAGGTCATGCTGGCGCACACTATGGACACGCTGTCGCACAATTTAGGACGCGCATGAGGCTACGGGTCGGCACGAGCGGTTTCAGCTACAAGGAATGGAAGGGCGCTTTTTACCCGGAGGATCTGCCGGCCGGCGGGATGCTGCGTTACTACGCCGGCCAGCTTCCGGCCGTCGAGATCAACAGCACGTTCTACCGGATGCCGCGCAGCTCCGTGCTCGAATCGTGGGCAGAGCAGGTGGGCGACGGCTTTCGCTTCGTCCTCAAGGCATCGCGGCGGATCACGCACATGAAGCGGCTGAAGGACGCGGGCGACGAGACCGACTACCTGTTCAGCACCGCCGCCACGCTCGGTGATCGCTTGGGCGCGATCCTTTTTCAGCTTCCGCCTAACATGCGGAAGGACACGCAGCGGCTCGTCGACTTCCTACGGTTCGTGCCGAAGGGCTTCCGGGCGGCGTTCGAGTTCCGGCACGACTCCTGGTTCGATGAGGATGTGTACGCGGCCCTGAGCGAGCACTCCTGCGCCCTCTGCGCTGCGGAGACCGATGAATCCGAGCCCCCAGCGACGATCTCCACGACCGGGTGGGGCTACGTGCGGCTGAGGCGGACCGAGTACGATGCGGAGCGCCTCGCCGCGTGGGTGGAGAGGGTCCGCTCGCAGGATTGGAGCGAGGCGTTCGTGTTCTTCAAGCACGAGGACGCGGGTGCCGGCCCACGGCTGGCCGCGGAGTTCCTCGAGCTGGGCGCCTTGGCCGACTGACGCCCGACGCGTGGCCGCGTCAGACCAGGGGTGCCTCGGCCGACTGACGCTAAAGCGTCTTGACCTCGTGCACGAGGTCCGCGAGCGACTTCTCGGCGGAGCCGAAGAACATGCGGGTGTTCGGCAGGTAGAAGAGCTCGTTGTCGATGCCGGCGAAGCCCGGGCTCAGGCTCCGCTTCAGTATCACGCAGTGCCGCGCTCGGTCTACCTCGACGATCGGCATGCCCGCGATTGGGCTGTCCGGATCGTCGCGCGCCGCCGGGTTCACGACGTCGTTCGCTCCGACCACTACGGCGACGTCGGTGTTCGGAAGCTCCGGATTGATGTCCTCGATCTCGTAGAGCTCCGTGTAGGGCACGTTCGCTTCCGCCAGCAACACGTTCATGTGTCCCGGCATTCTGCCCGCGACGGGGTGAATGGCGTACTTCACCTCGACGCCCCGCGCCTTCAGCAGGTCGCCGAGCTCGCGAAGGCGGTGCTGCGCCTGGGCGACGGCCAGCCCGTATCCCGGTACGAAGACGACCGAGCGGGCGTACCCCAGGATCATCGCGCAGTCCTCGGCATCGATCGGGTTGGCCACCTTCTCCCCGCCGGCGGCGCCGGCGGCTACGGCCGGGGTCCCCCCGCCGAAGGCGCCGAAGAGAACGTTGGCCAGAGACCGGTTCATCGCCCGGCACATGATGTTGGTGAGGATGAGGCCGGAGGCGCCGACGAGCGCGCCGCTGATGATCAGCGCGTTGTTGGACAGGACGAAGCCGGCCGCCGAGGCGGCCAGGCCGGAGTACGAGTTCAGCAGCGCCACCACGACCGGCATGTCTGCTCCGCCGATCGGGATCACGACGAGAACTCCGAGGATCAGCGCGAGCACGGCCAGGGCCAGGTAGCCCCTCGTGTCCAGCGGCGAGAGGATGAGGTAGACGGATGCCGCGATGGCCGCTGCCGCCAACAGGAAGTTGAACGTCTTCTGCAGCGGATAGGTGGCCGCGCGCTCCGTGACCAGGCCCTGCAGCTTGCCGAACGCCACGAGGCTTCCGGAGAACGTCACGCCGCCGATCAGCGTGCCGGCCATGATGGAGATCCCGAGATCCATGTGGAGCGGCGCGGCGCTGCTTCCCCTGGCCAGGTACTCGGAGGCGGCGACGAGCCCCGAGGCGGCCCCGCCGAACCCGTTGAACACCGCGACCATCTGCGGCATCGCGGTCATCTTGACGGTTCGGGCCATCACCAGGCCGGTGGCGGAGCCCGCCAGGAGGCCGACCACAATCCAGGTGAAGTCGATGATCGCCCGGTCCATCAGCGTGGCGACGACGGCCAGCAGCATGCCCAGAGCCGCGATCGCGTTTCCGGTTCGGGCGGTTTCCGGTGAGCTCAGCCGCGTGAGCCCGACGATGAACAGAACCGCGGAGAGCAGATAGGCCAGCCAGATGAAGAGATCGGAGGTCATCAGCTCCCTTCCTCACCCTCACGGTCACGCCGGAACATTCGGAGCATCCGGTCGGTGACCAGAAAGCCGCCCACCACGTTGATCGTCGCCATGACCACCGCGATCACGCCAAGCACCGTGAGCAGCTGCGATTCGCCGCTGCCGGCCACCACCAGAGCGCCGACGATCGAGATCCCCGAGATCGCGTTGGCGCCCGACATGAGCGGCGTGTGCAGGGTCGGTGGGACTTTCGTGATGACCTCGAAGCCGACGAACATGGCGAGAACGAACACGTAGATGCCCACGAGAAGCGTTCCGGTCATCGCTCGATTCCTCCCTCCTGGGAGCTGGAGAGCGGGCCGGTGGGGCGCATCATCGCCCGGCGTGGCGTTATCATCGCCCGTACCGTACCTCGCCCGCGTGCGTCACGCAGATGGCCCCGGTGATCTCGTCGTCCAGGTCGATCCGGATCTCTCCGTCGACGAGCAGGTGACCGAGGAGTGCCTGCAGGTTCTTCGAGTACATCTGGCTGGCGTGGACCGGGACCCTGGCCGGCAGATCGACGGGTCCGTGGATCACCACGCCGTGTCGCTCCACGGTCTCGCCCTCACGCGTGAGCTCGCAGTTCCCGCCCGCCTCGGCGGCGAGGTCCACGATGGTCGAGCCCGGGCGCATGCCGCGCACCATGTCCTCCGTGATGAGCAGCGGGGCCGGCTTGCCGGGCACGAGAGCCGTGGTGATGACGACGTCGGCCTTGGCCACGTGCCGGGCGAGCAGGCGGCGGTCGGCCTCCTGCTCACGCTCGGAGAGCTGCTCGGCGTAACCGGCGGCGGTCTCCCCTCCGGCCGCCTCCCTTGCTCCTTCCTCTTCCTCCGCCGCCTCCTCCTCCGCCTCCACGAACGTGGCACCGAGGCTCTCGATCTGCTCCTTGACCGCGGGCCGGACGTCGAACGCCTCCACGACGGCGCCGAGACGCCGCGCGGTGGCGATGGCCTGCAGACCGGCCACGCCCGCACCCAAGACAAGCACCTGGGCGGGCGCGAGCGTTCCGGCTGCCGTCATGAGAAGGGGGAAGATCTTTCCGAGCGTGTCGGCGGCGATCACGACGGCCTTGTAGCCGGCCACCGTGCTCATGGCGGAGAGCGCGTCCATGCGCTGGGCGCGCGTGATCCGCGGCAAGAGCTCCAGGGCAAGAGCGGTGATCCGGCGCTGGGCCAGGCGGTCGAGGAGCTCCTCACCGCCTGCCGGACGCAGGAAGCCGAGGGTTACGGCTCCCTCTCGCATCAGGTCGATCTCGTGTCGACCCAGATCCTCCCGATCCCGGGGCGGCTGCACGCGGAGCCACACGTCGGCGTCCTCGAGCCCTTCCGGCCCGTCCACCACCAGCGCGCCCGCCTCCCGGTACGCGTCGTCGGAGAACGAGGCTCTCAGCCCCGCCCCGCCCTCGACCCGCAGTTGGACATCGTCCGACACGAGCCGTCGAACGGTATCGGGCGTGAGCGCGACCCGCGTCTCACCCGGTGCGCTCTCGCGGGGGACTGCGATCACGGTGTGCTCGGGCATTTGCCACGATCCTCGGTTGTCTCTCGTCGGCGGGCGGTCGCGTCGTCGAGCCGCCACGGGACGCCCGGCTACGGGCTTGCACGCCCGAGCGTCGGCGCAACACTCGCGGGGGGAACCGCGTCCCGCAAGAGTCGACGGGCGCGGGAGTCTTGCAAGACCCCCGCGCGCGGCCCACCGTGTTCCTTCGACAGCCTTCTCGTAGCGTTAGCCGGCGGTCCCGCCGGACTCACGCCCAACGTCTGGAACGTCTGGAGAAGTGCCATGCGCTGGTTATCGTCGACGTCGATCCTGGTCGTATCGCTCGCGGCATGCGGGGTAGCTTCCTCGGCGCAGTCGAGGTCCGCCGAGGAGCAGATCGCCAACGCCGTTCTGGCGGCTCCCGAGCCGCTCCGTATGGGCGCCGAAGTGCTTGGATACGGCGCCGACGGCATCCTGGCAACGCTCCGGGAGGGCTCTCCCTCCAACCCCCTCGTCTGCCTGGCGGACGACCCCGCCCGCGAGCGCTTCCACGTCGCTTGCTATCATCGAGCGCTCGAGCCCTACATGAGACGAGGACGGGAGCTGCGGGCCGGGGGAAAGGACGGGAGCGAGGCGATTTCGATCCGGCAGGATGAGGCGCGCGAAGGCGCCCTGCTCATGCCATCCCACCCGGCCGCACTCTACAACCTGTTTGCGCCGGCGCGGCCCTCCGAGCCTGGCCGGGAGCCCGAGGAAGCAGGCCGGCTGTTCGTCATCTACGTGCCGGGCGCGACGACGGAGGAGCTGGGGCTCCCGCCGGCGCCCGCCGATGGGACCCCCTGGCTCATGTATCCGGGCGAGCCGAACGCCCACATCATGATCTCGTCCTGAGCGCGGAGGCACCCTTAGCGACCTGCTCGGAGCTACGAGCCCGATGAGCGTCCTGACTCGCCACCAGATGAGCGCCATACTGCTCGCCGAGCTGCGTCAGAACGGTCTGGGCGTGCGAGATCTCTTTGAGGGTCGCCAGGAGCCTCTTTCCTGGTTCTTCCGGGGCCTCGCGTTCGATCAATCGGAACTCGACATCATGGAATCGGGGGCGATCGAAATGCTGCATGCGCCCTCCGCTCTCGTCGAGCTCGTCGTCGACGAGTTCGCTCTCGCGTGCGCCAACCTCGGAACGGAGGGGGTGGCCGGCTACCTGACGGCTCCCCCCCCACCGGGCGAGGAGGAGGGCGAGCCGCTCACTGGTGCGGACCTGACCTTCGACAGCACGGTGATGCTGGGGTTTCTGAACGTCGATGTGGCCCCGCCGGCGCTGTGGCTCCAGGAGAGACAGGCGGATCGCGACTCGAACGAGCGGCTCGCGGTCCGCCTGGCGCGCGAGGCGCAGGAGACCGGCGCGGGGGCGGACGTGGTGGAGGTCCACATCGAGGGCGCGCTGGATGCGGCAGCGGGCTGGAGCGACGCGGCGGCCGCGGACGTCCGCCCGGCAGGCGTGTCCATCCACTTTACCTACGACATCCCCCTGGAGGGCGTGGGCGACCGCGAGCTGGCGCGGATCTTCGGGGCCGGGGCGCGCGCCGCGTTCCTCTCCCTGGAAGGAATGCGTCGCGTCTTCCGGGAGGGCTGATCCCTATCGCAGCGTCTCCGAGCCCACGTCCATCGCCTCCGAGCCGGCTGCCACTTCTAGCCCTCCGCTTCCTTGATCGTCAGCAGGCTGTCAATGATGGTCTGAAACTGTGTCGCCGCGGCCGCTCCGCGCACCGAGAGGCTGTCCGCGATGATGAAGAACGGCGTGCTGGTGATTCCCGCCCGGTTCACGGACTGGAAGTCGCGCACCTGCAAAGGCGCCATGCGATCCTCTCGGATGCAGGCCGCGAACGACGCGCCGTCGATGGCCAGTTCCTCGGCGTATTCGACGAACCTCGGGAACGCCTCCTTCGCGGTTGACCATTCGCCCTGACGATCGAACAGGACATCGTGCATCGGCCAGAACTTGCCCACGGCGCCCGCGCAGAACGCGGCCTCGATGGCCGGCCAGGCGAACTCGTGGCTCGGGTTCGCGAAGGAGATCCACACGTACTCGATCTTCCCCGTACGGATGTACAGGCTGTCCAGGACCGGCAGGGTCTCGCGGTTGAATCGCGCGCAGAACGGGCACTGGAAGTCGGAGATCTCGAGGACCCGGATCGGCGCGTCGGAGCTGCCCTTGATGCGCGCCTGATCCGCCCGGGTGATCATGATCTCCTGCTGGTCCGGCAGGACGATTCCGTCCTTCACGCCCGTCTCTTCGGGAGCCCCGGGCTCCTCGCCGGACGGCTGCGCTTCCTGAGCCGTGCCGTATTCGCCCGTGCAGCCGAGTGCCACGAGGAAAGCGAGCCGGGGCAGCAGGGGGGCGTGCCGGTTCCGGCGCTCGTAACGCGGCCCACTGGAGTTCCTCAGCGACCTGCTGGCCTTCATTTTCGCATCCCGTCTGGTGTTCTTCAGCGACTTGCCGGATCGGCGCGCCGCTATCGATCCCGGGCGGGCCAGCCTTCCCGCACCAGGCCGTCGTACTCCTCGCAAAGGAGCGCGTACGCGTTGCGGACGTGCCGCTCGCCCGTGTGCACACTACCCACCGAGAGGCGCAAGGTGTACCGGTCGTCCAGGACCGTATGCGACAGGAAGACCGGTCCGCGACGATTCACCCGCGCGAGAAGCTCCCGGGTCCAGTCGTTGGTCGCAGCCGGCTCCGCGCCCGGGTCCGCGCCCGATGGCTCCGGCTTGGTGCCCGGCGGCTCCGCACCCGGCTTCGGGTCCGCGCCCGGCGCGTTGGCCCTGAAGCAGACGGTGCCGAACGGCACCGGCGCCGCTAGCTGGAAGCGACGGTCGGCCCGGATCCACCCGGCGAACTCCCCAGCCAGCCTCAGGTGACGGCGAAGCATCTCTCTCAGCGCCTCCGCGCCCAGCTGCCGGAAGAGGAACCACAGCTTCAGCGCCCGAAAGCGGCGCCCGAGCGGAAGACCGTAGTCCATCAGGTTCACGACGCCCTGTGTGTCGGAGCTCAGGTACTCCGGCGTCAGCGCGAGCGAGGCTCGGAACGCGCCCCGGTCGCGAAAGAGCAACGTGCTGCAGTCCATCGGCGTTGCCATCCACTTGTGCGGATTGATCACGATCGAGTCGGCCCGCTCCCATCCGACGAAGTGCCGGCGTGCCTCGGGGAGCATCGCGGCCGGCCCCGCGTACGCCGCGTCCACGTGAAGCCACACGTTCATCGCTTCGCACACGTCTGCGATGGCGGCCACCGGATCGACGCTCGTCGTGGAGGTCGTGCCGATGGTGGCGCAGACCATGATCGGCCGGGTTCCCGCCTCAACGTCGGCCGAGATGCGCCGGCGAAGCGCCTCCACATTCATCCGGTAGCTGTTGTCCGTGGGGATCTTGCGCACGCCACGCTGGCCGAGGCCCGCGGCGATCGCCGCCTTCTCCAGAGAGGAGTGCGCCTGCTCGGAGACGTACACGGTTAGGGACGGCAGGTCGGGCCGTCCCGCGAGCCCCCGCTCTCGGACCTCGAGCCCGGCCGCTTCCCTCGCAGCCAGAAGGGCCGTGAAGCTGCTCGTGGAAGCCGTGTCGAGGATCACGCCCTCGAAGCCGTCCGGGAGACCCACGAGGCGGCGAAGCCAATCGACCATGCGAAGCTCGAGCTCGGTGGCGGCCGGGGACGTGCGCCACAGCATCGCGTTTACCCCGAGCGCGGCGATCACGAACTCGGCGAGCAGGCCCGGCGCGGAGGAGGAGCTCGAGAAATAGGCGAGAAAGCCGGGGTGGTTCCAGTGGGTGATGCCGGGAAGGACGAGCCGGTCGAGGTCGCGAAGGACGTCGTCGAGCGGCCCGCCTCGTTCCGGCGCCGAGGGCGGCAGCAGCGCGCTGAGCTCGCCTGGGGCGACGCGAGCGAGGACCGGCATCTCCTCGACCCGCTCCCGGTAGTCCGCCACCCACTCGGCTACGCTGCGGGCGGCGGCCCGGAACTCCTCGTCCTGGTTGGCGCTCAGATCGCGAGCTCCGGCCCGAAGCTCCTCGTCCTGGTTGGCGCTCAGATGGCGAGTTCCGGCCATTGGTAGAGGGCGTAGAACATGATCGCGGCTCCCGCCAACGCGACGTTCTTCATGAACTGCGCCATCTCGCCCTGCCGGGCCATCGGATCCTCCTCCTTCCAGAAGGCGTGCATCTTGAAGGCCGCTCCAAGGAGGAAGAGCACGAGTAGCCAGGCTCCGACATCCACCCAGCTCCACAGGAGAATGCTGAGCCCTCCGGCCAGCATCATGAGCCCGCTTAGAGGCACCATCGCGCCTGCGGCCGGGACGCCCTTGGCCTCCGCGTAGGCCGTCATCGACTGCCGCTGCATGAAGTGTCCCAATCCCGATGCGATGAACAGCAGGGAGAACAGGATCCTTCCGATCCAGAACAACTGACTCATGGCCGCTCTCCTTTTCGGCAGGCCGGTGCGGTGCCGGGTGCCGGCCCCGCTGAAGCTCAGCTACGTTACGGACCGATGGAAGAAACCGCGACACATCAGCGACTCAACGACCTTCTCGACGGCTGCCTGCTTGCCGTGGGGGAGGAGATCGCGGCAGTGCGCGATCAGCTGGCTGCGCGGGGGCTGGACGGGCCTGTTTCCGTCTCCGGCGGCCGCCTGCTCGATGCCGCGGGCGGCTTCCTCTACGAGTGGCGACTTCCCTCCGGGCATCACGACGTGCGGCCCGATGATGCCGTCCGCGTGCTTTGCGAGGCCGGCGAGACAAGCGGTTTCGTGACGATGTCGGATCGCGAGGCGAGGCGCGTCCGAGTTGCCACGGCGGAGTGGTTGGGCCGGCTGCCTTCGATCGCCACGCTGGAGTTCGATCCCAGCTGGCTTCTGGGTTCCTTGGCCTCGCGTCTCGAAGCGATACGGGCCGAACCGGAGCGGTATCATGCCGACACCGTTCTGAGGCTGTTCGGGCGCTCCTTTCCGGAGGTAGGCCGGGTCCGGCCCACGCGGCCGGATTCGGGGGCCCTCAACCGAGCTCAGCAGGACGCCCTCGAGCGGGTGCTCGGAAGCAGAGTTCAGTTCGTCTGGGGACCGCCCGGCACGGGCAAGACGAAGCTGCTCGGCCACGCCGTGGCCGAGATGGCCGATGGGGGGTCGGTACTCGTGGCCTCGGTCACGAACGGTGCCGTGGATCTGGCGGCGCTTCGTGTGGCGGCGGTTCTCGGTCCCGCGGCGGTGCGCGCGAATCGAATCGTGCGGGTGGGGGCCGGGCTCAGCGGAACGGGAGACCCTACGCTCTCGTTGGAGGCGGCGCTGGAGCGGCGGCTGACAGGAGGCAAGATCGCCGCCGCCGTCGAGTTGCTGGAGCGGGACCTCGGCCTCGGGCCGCTGCGCGGCCACAAGGCGATGCCTCAGAGGGCGCGTCTCCGCCGCGCGCAGGCCGCTGGGAGGCGTCTCGACGACCGGGACGCTCTGGTGCGCGCAGGCCAGCTGGCGCGAGACATCCAGGTGCAGGCGCTCCTGGCGCTTCGGGAAGCTGATGTGGTGCTGACCACGTTCGCGCGCCTCGCCCTCTGGGAGGAGCTTGCGGCGCTCCGGTTCGATTCGCTGGTCATCGATGAGGCGTCCACGGCGCCGCTGCCGTATGTGGCCCTGGCGGCCGCGCGCTCGTCGGGCCGGGCGGTGGCGATCGGTGACTTTCAGCAGCTGCCCGCCGTCGTCACCTCGCGCGGGGAGGCGGCCGCCCGCTGGCTCAGCCGCGACCTGTTCCGGGAGGCCGGCATCGTGACGGACGTGCCGGGCGAGGTATCGCTGCCATCTCCGAAGGACCGGCTTTGCGCGATGCTGGACGAGCAGTACCGCATGGCGCCGGCTATCAGGCGCCTGGTGAGCGAGCTCTTCTACGACGGGCGGCTGCGGGACGCGCCGGAGGTCACGACACGTCCGCAGGTCGCCTGTCCGCTCGTTCTTGTCGACTCCGAGGACACGAGGCCGGAGGTCGTGCGCTTGGAAGGATCCCGGATGAACGTCGCCCACATCCGGTTGATCATTCGCCTGCTGGAGGCTCTCGCGAGCTGCGGCATGGAGGATGTGGCGGTCGTGACACCGTACCGGCTGCAGATGCGCAAGCTGAGGGAGGCTGTGCGTGATCAGCTGGGCAAGGCAGCGCCGGCCCGCCTCGAGATTGCCACGATCCACCGTTTCCAGGGACGGGAGAAGTCCGTTCTTCTCCTCGATACGGTGGATGCCCCGCCTGGAGCGAGTTGGTTTCTGCACGAGGGTCGGAATCCCGACCTTCCTCGACTCGTGAACGTGGCGCTCTCCCGCGCGCAGCACGCCCTGGTCCTGATCGCCTCGGTGGCGGGCCTCCGGCGCACGCTGCCGGCCGGCGCGCTGGTCAACCGTATCGTGGCGCGCGTGGCCGAGGAGGGCGTGCGCGTATCCGGGGCCGATCTGCTGCGGGGCTCCGATCCTGTCGATCTGTGGCGACCCGCGGGATGGAATAGCGAGGGGCGGAGCATTTCAATCGAATGAGCGCCGACACCTCAGCCATGACGTGTGATCACAAACGAAAGTTTGAAAAAGTGGAAGGTCGTCGATTCCAGGGGTTGACCTCAAAAATTTCTTTTTGTATACTACGTTCGTGTCCGAGGAGGAGGCACCAGCAAGACCGGATGCTGCGCCCTCTGTCACGGATCAACGGGTCGTCTGACGTGGAGGAAGGTGGAAGGCCGCGAGGCTGGAAACTGGAAGTCACACCGCGGGTTGGGCGAAGATGGTACCAGACCCGTTGAGTCTTGGAAGGTTTGCGCGATCGACCAAGACGCGGTTGACAGAACGGTGAGATCTGTCGGAAGGCGGGTCGATCCTCCCTCAGCCCCCGAACGCTTTTCGGAGCGGGCGGGGGCTGAGTACATCTGGGAGCCTCTGCCTGCCGTTGAGGGCTCCCTCCTTGCGAAGCAGCGTCTCCCGGATCCTCCTCTCGGTGCCTGGTATGTGGTGCGTGCCGCTTCGCCGAGTGCGGGCTCTCGTCAAACGTGATCCAGTGGGAGATTGACCTGGCGCTTGGCCACAGGGGTACGGTTTTTTGAAAAAATGAGTGTCGGCGTGTGGAAAGAGTGTGGAGAAAAACGTGGAACATCTGTTGACCGTGGCTGAATGGGACGGGTGACGGAAGAAGCGCTTATCCACGACGGTGTGGATTGGGGTCGTGTTGCACTTGGGCCGATCTTGGAGTACCCGAAGTACGGCAAGGAGGCGGTATGCGCGTGGTGGCCCAGCGAGTGTCGTGCGCGTCGGTGCTGGTGGGTGGGGAAAGGGTCGGGGTGATCGAGCAAGGGCTGGTTCTGTTGGTCGCGTTCGCGCCGGACGACGGAAGGGAGAAGCTGGATTGGATGGCCCGGAAAGTGGTCGGCCTCCGAATCTTTGCGGACGGCGAGAGCCGGATGAACCGGTCGGTTCGGGATGTGGGCGGCTCTCTCCTGGTCGTTTCCCAGTTCACGCTGTACGGCGACACCTCCAGAGGGCTTCGCCCTTCCTTCGTTGGCGCGGCGCCCCCTGATCGGGCCGAGGATCTGTATGACCGGTTCCTCTCGGCCTGCCGCGAGAAAGGTGTTCGCGTGGAGAGCGGCCGCTTCGGGGCGATGATGAAGGTCGAGCTCGTGAACGATGGTCCGGTCACCCTGATCCTGGATCGGTAGCATCCAGTATGACCGAGCGTAGAGCCGGCGCGTCGGACCGGCCGTATCGAATCGGAGTAATCGGGTCCGGCGGATCGATCGACGAGGCCACGGCCGCGGCGGCCCGGAGCGTGGGCGCGGCCCTGGCAGAACGGGGCGCGCTGGTGGTGTGTGGAGGCTTGGGCGGTGTCATGGAGGCAGCGGCCGAGGGCGCGGCCGCTGCGGGTGGCAACGTCTTGGGTATCCTTCCGGGCGCGGCGGTCGGGGCGGCTGCACCCGGAGTGTCGATTCCGTTGCCCACGGATCTGGGGGAGGCACGCAACATCCTTGTGGTTCGGACGTCCGAAGCCGTGATCGCGATCGCGGGCGGGTGGGGCACGCTGAGCGAAGCGGCGTTTTGCCTCAAGCTGGGCGTGCCGTTGCTGGGGCTGAGGGACACGCTGCCCGCCGCCCTTCCGATAGAGCGCGTGATGGATCCGGAGGCGGCGGTGCGGCGGGCGCTGGAGCTCGCCGCGAAGCGCCGGACCGGACCGGATCCATCCGCGGAACGCTCCGCAGGAGGAGTCCGTTGATCCCGTTCTACGTCATGGCGGTGTTGCTCGTCGCGCTGATCGTCGTGGTGATCGCGGCCGGAGTTCGCGGCGGTACCGTCGAACCCGCTTGGGGCGCCGACGACCCGGCCTCGCGGCAGGAGGCAGCGTTGGCCCAGCTGGCGGAGCTGGAGTTCGAGTACCAGACCGGGAAGATCAACGAGGAAGAGTACCGGGAGATGCGGCCCCCCCTGGCGCGAGCAGCGGTCGAGGCGAGGAAGCACGGGTCGGACTCGCCGGAGGAAAGCCCGCCGGAGGAAGGCCCACTCGCGGAGGAAGGCCCGCGGCGGGAGGAAAGCCCGCGGCGGGAGGAAGGCCCCTGACGAACGAGCCTACGGTCGACCTTCGAAGCGATACGGTCACCTGTCCGTCGGCCGGCATGCGGGCGGCGATGGCGGAGGCCGAGGTCGCCGACGATGTGCTCGGCAAGGACCCGACGGCTGACCGCCTGGAGCGTCGGATCGCCGAGTTGCTGGGGGTGGAGGCCGCGCTCTTCTTCCCGTCCGGAACCCAGGCGAATCAGGCGGCCGTGCTGCTTCACACCCATCCCGGCACGGAGGCGGTGTGCGAAGGCGAAGCCCACGTCTTCCACTACGAGCTGGCCGACGCGGCGTGGCTCTCCGGCGTCCAGCTCCACACCGTGTCTTCCGATTCCGGCCGCGTCTCGGCGGAGGCGTTCCGTTCCGCGATCCGGCCGGGAGATAGACACCACCCCACCACCAGCCTCATCTGCCTCGAGAACACGCACAACATGCACGGCGGGACGGTGCTTCCTCTGGAGAACATGCGGGAGATCCGGGTCCTGGCGAGCGAGACCGGGATTCCCGTTCACCTCGACGGAGCTCGGCTATGGAACGCGTCGGCGGCGTCCGGCGTCCCGCTCGCCGATTTCGCGGCGGAGGCCGACAGCGTGATGGTGTCGCTGTCGAAGGGGCTGGGCTGCCCTATCGGATCGCTTCTGGCGGGCCCTCTCCCGCTGATCGAGCGTGCGTGGTCGGTTCGCAAGCGGTTGGGTGGCGGGATGCGACAGGTCGGCATCCTGGCCGCCGCCGGTCTTTACGCCCTCGACCACAATCTGGAGAGACTGCACGAGGACCATGCCCGGGCCCGGCGGCTCGCGGCCGGGGCGGCCGAGATCGAAGGCCTCGCCACGGATACTCCGGATACGAACATCGTGATGATCCGGGTTCGGCGAGACGACCTGGATCCCGCCGCGCTGAGCGCGGCGCTCGAACGCGACGGCGTGCTGATCCTTCCGGGTGGCTCGCGCCGGTTGCGCGCGGTCACCCACCTGGACGTGAGCGACGATGGGATCGATCGTGCGATCGAGGCCCTGGCCGGGGTGGTGGCCAACGCGTAGCCGGCCGGACACCGCGGCGGCTCCGCGCCGCGACACAGTGGGTTGATGATCGGGTGAGACCCGGGCTCACCATGGCCAAGCGGACGTTCGGCGGCACCCAATCGGGCACCCGAACAAATTGCGAAAGGTGGCGAGCGGTGCTATAGTGTTTTTCGTAGGGCCGCAGCCGCGCGGAGCGGGTTTTTCCATGATGCCGATGACCCATGGACTGCTCCGGTGATCCTCCAACTCCAGGTCCAGGACGATTCATCGATGCCGGTAGAACTCAGCGAGGATAAGCAAAAGGCGCTGTCCGTGGCGATCGATCAGATCGAGCGTGCGTATGGGAAGGGCGCGATCATGCGGCTCGGTGCCGATAGGGCCGGGATGGATATTCTCGCGATCTCCACCGGGGCGCTCAGTCTCGACCACGCCACCGGCATCGGCGGGATTCCACGGGGGCGAGTGACCGAGATCTTCGGGCCGGAGTCGTCCGGGAAGACGACTCTTACCCTCCACGTGATCGCCAACGCCCAGGCGGGTGGCGGCGTCGCGGCGTTCGTGGATGTTGAGCATGCCCTGGACGTACGGTACGCCGCCCAGCTCGGCGTGGATGTCGAGAACCTCCTGGTCTCTCAGCCCGATACGGGGGAGCAGGCACTGGAGATCGCGGAGGCGCTGGTTCGATCGGGCGCGCTGGACGTGGTCGTAATCGACTCTGTTGCGGCCCTGGTCCCGCGCGCGGAGATCGAGGGAGAGATGGGCGATTCGCACATGGGGCTCCAGGCGCGGCTCATGTCCCAGGCCCTGCGAAAACTCACGGGTGCCATCGGACGCTCCAAGACGGCCGTGATCTTCACGAACCAGATTCGCGAGAAGATCGGCGTGATGTTCGGGAATCCGGAGACGACGTCGGGCGGACGGGCTCTCAAGTTCTACGCCTCCCTCCGGCTCGACATCCGGAGGATCGCCGCGATCAAGGAGGGGAACGAGCACATCGGGAATCGGGTCCGGGTGAAGGTGGTGAAGAACAAGTGTGCGCCGCCGTTCCGCCAGGGCGAGTTCGACGTCATGTTCAACCACGGCATCAGCCGGGAGGGCCTCCTGGTCGATCTCGGAGAAGAGGTGGGCGTGGTGGCTCGGGCCGGCGCCTGGTACTCCTACGGCGACGACATGCGGCTCGGACAGGGTCGCGAGAACGCCAGGGCCTTCCTCAAGGAGCACCCCGATGTCGCGGCCGAGATCGAAAAGAAGGTCCGGCAGGAGCTGGGGATGACGCCCCCCGACGTCGAGGAGGCCGAGGAGGCCGAGGAGGAGGCGCTGCTGGAGGCGGGAGCTCCGGCGTCCTGAGGTCCTTGCCCGCCCGTCAGGATTTCTCAGCGACCTGCTAGGTTTGGCGCCCGCTGAACCGTCGTGTCGGACGACGCCCCGCCCGAGTCGCCGCGCACCTCCGAGGAGGCGTGGAATGCCGTCCTCTCCTATCTTTCCTACCGCTCTCGCAGCTGCCGAGAACTGGAACGCCACCTGCGTCGACGGGGGTACGAGCAGGACCTCGTGGATCGGGCCCTGCATCGGTGCGGCGAGCTCGGGCTCGTCGACGACCGTGCGTTCGCCGCAGCCTTTGCCCGTGACCGCATCCGGCTCAGGCCACGCGGCGTGAGCCGGCTCGAGGCGGAGTTGCTCCAAAAGGGTGTGAGTCGAGAGGATGCCGAGGCGGGAATCCGCGCGGCCTTCGAGGACGAGGAGCTCACGGAGCTCGAGCTTCTCGAGACCACCGCCCGCAGGCGGTGGAGGCGACTCGTTGCGGCCGATCCGTCCACCGCGAGGCGGCGGCTGTTCGGCCATCTGGCGCGGTCAGGCTTCCCGATCGATGACGTTCGGCGGATCGTCGAGCGCCTGGCCAAGGGCGGGAGGAGCGAGTAGTTGAATCCAGTCAGACGAAAGATATGAAGTCCGCGGAGATCAGGTCTCGCTTCGTCGACTACTTCAAGCGGAACGCTCACGCGGACCTGCCCAGCAGCTCGCTCGTGCCGACGGACGATCCCACCCTGCTTTTCACGAACGCGGGGATGGTGCAGTTCAAGAGCATCTTTACCGGCGAGCGTGAACGAGACGTTGCCAGGGCCGTCACCGTTCAGAAGTGCCTGCGGGTGAGCGGCAAGCACAACGACCTCGAAGAGGTGGGAAGGACCGCGCGCCACCACACTTTCTTCGAGATGCTCGGCAACTACTCCTTCGGCGACTACTTCAAGGCCGAAGCGATCTCCTACGCCTGGGAGTACGTGACGGACGAGCTGGGACTCGACGCGGACCGGCTCTGGGCAACGGTTCACAGCGCCGACGAAGAGGCGTACACGCTGTGGCTGGAGCGCTCGACGCTTCCGCCCGAGCGAATCCTGCGTCTGGGTGACAAGGAGAACTTCTGGCAGATGGGCGAGACGGGCCCCTGCGGCCCGTGCTCGGAGCTGCACTACGATGTGCGTCCCGCCGGCGCGTCCCGCCGCCTGAGTCCCGAGGGCTTCCTGGCGGCCGGCGAGGCGGATGGGTTCATGGAGATCTGGAACCTCGTGTTCATGCAGTTCGAGCGCCTGGAGGGGGCCGAGGACCGGCCCCTCCCGGCGCCCTCGATCGATACGGGCGCGGGGCTGGAGCGGATCGCGGCGGTTATGCAGAACGTCGGCTCTACCTACCACACCGATCTGTTTCTTCCGATCATCTCGCGCGCGGAGGACGTGCTGGGCCGCGAATACCCGCGCGAGCCGGAGCGGTGGGAGGACGGTCTGCCGTTCCGAGTGCTGGCGGATCACGCACGGGCCGTGGCCTTCCTGCTGGCGGATGGGGTCTTTCCGTCGAACGAGGGACGGGGATACGTGCTCCGTCGAATCCTGCGCCGGGCGGCCCGGCATGCCTGGCTGCTCGGCCGCAGGGAGCCGACGCTCGACAAGCTCGTCGAAACGGTCGTGGAGGAAATGGCCTCTGCCTACCCCGAGCTGCGAGCACGGCAGGACCACCTGGTGCTGACGACGCGGGCCGAGGAAGACCGCTTCCTGTCGACCATCGAGGACGGGATGCGCCGGTTCGACGATGTTGCCCCAACCGGGGGAGGCGGGACGATACGGGGCGAGGAGGCGTTCCGTCTGTACGACACCTTCGGCTTCCCGCTCGACCTCACGCAGCTCATGGCTGCCGAGCGTGGCTACGAAGTGGACACGGCGGGTTTCGAGCGTGCGCTCCTCGAGCAGCGGGAGCGGTCGCGTGAGGGAAGGTTGGTGTCTGGGGAGCTTCGCGATCGGCTGGCTTTCGCGGAGGAGCTCGAGAGGGGCGTCGAGACCGATCTCGAGCAGGAGTTCGTCGGGTATGAGCGTCTCGCGATCGAGACACCGGTGCTCGCGTACGCCGCCGACGATGGCTGGCGCGCCCTCGTCCTGGCCGAGAATCCGTTCTACGTGGAAGCCGGCGGCCAGGTGAGCGACAGGGGTTCGGTGAGCGGCGACGGCTGGGAGATGGAGGTTCGGCGCGTCGTGCGAAACGAGGAGGGCCAGACGGTGGTCGCCGGCCCGCTGTCGAGAGGGAGGCTGGAGGTGGCTCCGAGCGACGTGCTGGCCGCCGTCGATGAGAGGACGCGCCGCGACACGGAGCGCAACCACACTGCCACGCACCTGCTCCATGCGGCCCTTCGGTCCGAGCTCGGCGAGCACGTACACCAGGCCGGGTCGCTGGTGGCTCCCGATCGCCTTCGCTTCGACTTCACGCACCGCGGCCCGCTCACGCTGGACGAGCGACGGGCGATCGAGCGGAGTGTCAACGAGGCGACATGGGCGAACGTGCCGGTCCTCGCCGAGCACAAAGCCTACCAGCAGGCGATCGACGAGGGCGCGATGGCGCTTTTCGGCGAGAAGTACGGGGACGAGGTTCGGGTGATTCGCGTACCCGGCGTGAGCGCCGAGCTGTGCGGAGGGACCCACGTGCGAAGCACGGGGCAGATCGGGCTCTTCAGGGTCCTCGGCGAGACCGGTGTGGCGGCGGGTATCCGGAGAATCGAAGCGGTGACCGGACCGGAAGCGTACGAGCGGATGTTGCAGGGGGAGGAGGAGCTCGGCCGTCTCTCGGAGCATCTCCGCGTCGGAAGAGCCGAGCTGGAACGGGCCGTGGCCGCCCTTATCGAGGAGCGAGACCGGCTCGAGGCGGCGGCTGCGGGTCGGCGGCAGGAGGGCGCTGCCGAGCAGGCGAAGCGCCTGGTGGCGTCCGGCGTGGAGCTCGGCGGCGGGATCTTCGCACAGGGGCAGGTGGAGCTTTCCGAGGGGACCGACCTGGGGGATTTCGGAGATCTCCTGCGGGAGCAGCTCGGAGCGAAGGGGTCGGGCGCCGCGATCGTGTATGTCCGGTTCTCCGAGGGGGAAAAGCGAGCCTTCCTCTCCGTCGTGACCGACGACTGGATTCGCAAGGGCGTGCATGCCGGCGACCTCGTCCGAGTGGCATCCACCTCCACCGGTTCGTCCGGCGGGGGACGGCCGCACCTGGCGCAGGGTGGGGTGGGGAGTCACGAGCGAGTGAACGAGGCCCTCGAGAAGGCGGGCCAGGCGGTTCGGGCCTCGCTGGACGGCGGAAGCTCGTAGGGCCCCGGAGTGCAACCTCCTCCCGTCCGGTGAGCCCGCAGAGGCGGCCCGATCACGGCCGCTCGGCTTCGGCAGAGGTCCCGTCGCTCGTCGATCTGCATAACCACCTTGTGCCTGCCGTGGACGATGGCGCGCGCACGGTGGAGGAAGCGATCGCGACGCTTCGCGAGTTCGCCGCTCTCGGGGTGAGGCGCGTCGCGACGACGCCGCACCTGGCCGCCAGCCGCGCCGCCGGGCCACGCGTGCGTGGCGTGGCGGAGAGCTTCGCCGAGCTTCGTTCGGCCGCCGCCGAATCCGTTCCTGAGATCGAGCTGAGCCTCGGGTTCGAGGTTCGCCTGGATGAGCCCGATGTGGAGCTGAGCGACCCCGAGCTGGGGCTTGGCGAACGGCATCTTCTCGTCGAGTTCTCGATGCTCATGATGCCCGCGTATCCGGTCGCGACCCTGGAGACGGCGATCCGACAGGGCTGGATTCCTGTCCTCGCCCACCCGGAGCGCTACGCCGGGGTCGCGGAGCGCTATCCGATGGTCGCGACGTGGCGCGAGGCCGGCGCGCTCATGTGCGTCAACTCGGGCAGCCTCCAGGGTCTCTATGGGAGGGAAGCCGAGTGGGTGGCGCGGCGTATGCTGGCCGACGGGGCCGTCGACCTGATCGCCTCCGACAACCATGCGCGCCCGGGCCGCTCCGAGACGGTGCGTGCGGCCTGGGACTGGCTCATCGAGGGCGGCTTCGAGCCTGCCGCCCGGCTCCTGCTCCGGGACAATCCGGAGGCCGTCCTCGAGGGAAGGGACCCGCAGCCCGTGCCACCGATCCACCTCGCCGACGGCTGGAGCGAGCGCCTGCGGCGTCTGGTTGGCCGGTCGTGGTGAGTCCTCCGTTGCTACCCGGCCTGGCCGCTCGCCGCGCGCTCGTAACGGGTGGAACACGCGGCATCGGACGGGCCGTCGTGCGCATGTTGTCCGAGATGGGCGCCTCGGTCGGCATCGCCTATCATGCCTCGGAGGAGGCGGCCGCTGACCTCGTTGGGGAAGCCAGTGAGGCGGGAGCCGGCCGCGCCGCTCCCGGCAGCGATCGTCCGACCGCGTGGAGCGAGCCGGGCGACCTCTCTCGGGAGGAGGACGTGGACCGGCTCTTCGACCGTGTCCGTAACGAGTTCGGTGGGCTGGACCTCTTCGTCGGAAACGCCGGAGTCTGGAACGAGCGGGAGACGCCGATCGGGCGCCTCGAGCCCGAGGAGTGGCGGAGGATGCTCGAGGTCAATCTCACGTCCATCTACCTGACGACGCGCCGGGCCGTGGAGTGCATGGAGCCCGGCTCGCGAATCGTGCTTCTCTCCTCGACCGCCGGACAGCGAGGGGAGGCGGGCCACAGCCACTACGCGGCGACCAAGGGAGGCATCATCTCCTTCTGCAAGTCGCTCGCTACCGAGCTCGGCCCGCGGGCGATCACGGTCAACGCGGTAGCGCCGGGGTGGGTGGACACCGACATGAGCTCGGCGGTTCTGCGATCGCCCGAGCGGGCGCAGGTCGAGAACGAGATCCCGCTCCGGAGGGTCGCGTCGCCGGAGGACATAGCGGGTCCGATCTGCTTTCTGCTCAGCGATCTGGCACGGCACGTCACGGGAGAGGTGCTGAACGTCAACGGTGGGAGCGTCCTGTGCGGGTGACCGACCGGCTGGCCTTCTCACCGCCGGGCGACCTGCTCGGCGTGACCGAGACGCTGGAGGCCCGGGGGTTCCAAGCCTGGGCCGTCGGCGGAGCGATCCGTAATGCGCTGCTGGGGCACACCCGCACGGACTGGGACGTGGCCACCGATGCCCGGCCGGAGGACGTGCGCCGTGTCTTCTCCCGCACCCTGCCGATCGGGATCGAGCACGGCACGGTCGGCGTGCTGGCGCCGGACGGGATGCTGTTTCAGGTGACGACCTTCCGACGCGACATCGAGACGGACGGGCGGCACGCCGTCGTGGAGTTTGCGGACTCGATACAGGAGGATCTCGCGAGGCGTGATTTCACGATCAACGCGATGGCGTGGAGGCCGGCCACCGACGAGTTCGTGGATCCTATGGGCGGAAGAGCCGACCTCGAGCGCCGGGTGCTGCGCGCCGTGGGAGACGCGGCGCAGCGCATGGCCGAGGACTACCTGCGAGTCCTGCGGGGCCTCCGCTTCGCGGGCCGGTTCGCCCTGGACGTCGAACCGGGGACGTGGGACGCCCTCGTCGCCGGCGTCGGCGGAACCGCGACGCTCTCGGCCGAGCGAGTGCGGGAGGAGCTCGAGAAGGTGCTGGCTTTTGTTCACCCATCCTATCCGTCTTCCGCCCTGCTTCTGTACGGCGAGGTGGGTGTGCTGGAGATCTGGTATCCCGAGATCGCTCCGGCGCGACGAGATCCGCGTTGGAAGCTCAACCTGGCGGCGGTGGATTCGATTCCTCCCACGCGCTCCCTGCTGCGCCTGGTCCGCTGGATTCTCGCGCCGGGCGTCGCCGAGCTCATCGACGATTCAGCGGCCGCCGGTTCCGCGGCTGCCGCCGGTTCGGAGGCCGCCGCCGAGCTTCGGGCCGAACGCGGCCAGGCCATCCTGAGCCGGCTTCGGTACTCGAACGCGGACACTCGCAGGGCGGTCCATCTCCTTCGCCATTATCATCCCCTCGTCGGCCCGATTGATTCCGCGGCGCAGATCCGGAGCTGGCTGTCAGAGGTGGGGGCGGCATCGGCGCCTGACCTCT
>DAOVWI010000040.1 GCA_030636765.1 Gemmatimonadales bacterium | reverse complement strand
GACACGGTAACGGTCCTCCTGCTATCGCGGCTGGTGGGGGGCGTGATGGGGGCGACGATCCCGGTGGCTCAGGCCTACGTCGCAGACCGCAGCCCCAGGGAGAGTCGAGCTCGAGCCATGGGCCTCATCGGTGCTGCGTTCGGGATCGGATTCATCATCGGTCCCGCAATCGGCGGCCTGCTGAGCCGCTGGGGCTACGCCCTGCCGGGGCTCTTCGCCGCTGGTCTGAGCCTCGCGGCGGGGCTCGTGGCTCTCGTCTTTCTCCCCGAGTCCCTTCCTCCCGAGAAGAGGCTGGTACCAGCTGTGGGGGCGAAGCCACCGGGCGGGTTGCGAGTGGTGGGTGAGGGGCTGGGTGCACTGGGACGGACGCTGGGGGCATTGGGACGGACGCTGGCACATCGCGGCTTTCGGGGGCCGATCGGCGCCACCCTCCTCGGCAATACCGGGATCGCGGCGTACACGACGATATTTCCGCTCGTGCTGCACGATCCGATCGGGATGAGCGCGGCGGAGGCCGGAGGCTTCTTCGCCTTTGCGGGCGTCGTGACGGCCGCCTCGCAAGGGGGAATCGTGGGCCCTGTGGTGGAGCGGCTCGGGGAGAGGCGGACCGCCGTGAGCGGCTCCGTCACCGTTGCCTTGGCCCTGGCGATTCTCGCCTGGGCTCCGGGGGTTTCCGGAATCATCGTGTCGCTCGCGCTCCTCGGCGTGGGATGGGGGCTGTTCAATCCTTCCGTTCTCGGCATCCTCTCCGGTCAGGCCGGGGTTGCTGAGCAGGGCGAGGTGCTCGGCGTGAACCAGTCCGCGAGCGCACTCTCGCGGGTGGTCGGACCCGTGGCCGGCGGATGGGCGTTCGGCGCGCTGGGCTACGCCGTGGCCTTCTACGCGTCCGCCACGCTCTTGGTCGTGACGGCCGTGTGGCTGGTCCTCGTGCTGCCGACTGCTGCCGGACGAGGAACGCCTCCGCCGGGCACCCGGTAGAAGCCCCTTACGTCGAGAAACCACGCGTCGAAGGAGGGGAGATGGAGGGGCCGCGCACGCTGGGAGAGCTGAAGGAGTCGGGCTACCGGCCCCGCTCGGTCAAGGATGAGCTGCGCGCCAACGTGCGCGCGCGTCTGGCCAGAAGCGAGCCCCTCTTCGCGGGCATCGTCGGCTACGAGGACACCGTGATTCCGGGCATCGTCCACGCCATCCTGTCACGCCACAACTTCATCCTCCTCGGGCTTCGCGGGCAGGCCAAGAGCCGGATCCTTCGGGCGCTGGTCGAGTTGCTGGATGCCCGGATTCCCGTGATCGAGGGATCCGAGGTGAACGATGATCCCCTCGCACCGATCAGCCGCTACGGCCGGCTGAAGGTGGAGGAGTCGGGAGACGACACGCCCGTTCGGTGGATCCGCCGCGAGAGCCGTTACGTGGAGAAGCTGGCCACGCCCGACGTCACGGTGGCCGATCTGATCGGCGACCTGGATCCGATCCGCGCGGCACGCGGCGGCCGCCTTCTCTCGGACGAGCTGAACATCCACTTTGGGCTGCTTCCCCGGGCTAACCGAGGGATCTTCGCCATGAACGAGCTCCCCGATCTGGCCGGCAAGGTCCAGGTGGCGCTCTTCAACGTGATGCAGGAGGGGGACGTCCAGATCAAGGGCTTCCCGATCCGCCTTCCCCTCGACGTCCAGCTGGTCTTCACGGCGAACCCGGAGGATTACACGGCCAGGGGGAAGATCATCACGCCGCTCAAGGATCGAATCGGATCGGAGGTGACTACCCATTACCCGCGTGACGTTTTGACCGGCATCGCGATCACCGGGCAGGAGGCGTGGGTCGATCGCGACATGGAGGTCATCGTGCCCGGCTTCGTCCAGGAGATCGTGGAGCGCATCGCCTTCGCAGCCCGGGAGGAGAAGCGGGTGGACCAGCGCTCCGGCGTGAGTCAGCGCATGCCGATCACTGTCCTGGAGAACGCCGTGTCGAGCGCGGAGCGCCGAGCTCTGGGATTGGGCGAAGGCCGGGCCGTCGTCCGGCCCTCCGATGTGTACTCGTCGCTGCCGTCCATCACCGGGAAGCTCGAGCTCGAGTACGAGGGCGAGCTTCACGGAGCGGAGCGCATCGCGATCGACCTCATCGGGACGGCGTGCGAGGACACCTTCGATGCACACTTCGTCGAGGAGGACGCGACCCCCATCGTGGAGTACTTCGATACCGGCGGGGTGCTACGGATCTCCGAGATGAGCCGGGGTGGAGCGCTCGTCGAGGGGTTCTCTACGGTCGCGGGCCTGCTGCCCCTCGTCGAAGCGTCTGGGATCGTCGAGGAAGACGTGTCCCCCGAGGAGGTAGCCGGGGCGTGCGAGCTGGTGCTGGAGGCCCTTCAGGCGAAGCGGATGATCAGCCGCACGGACTCGGGCTACGCGGGCATGAAGCGGCGCAGGCGTCCGGGAGAGAGCGGCCCGCCGGGCGGCGCCCCGTCACCCGGCGGCCCGTTGCTGGCTTAGCCGGGAGACGATCGAGAGGCTGGCAGCCGGGAAGGCGTAGTCGCCGAGTGTCTTCGGGTCGACCCACCGGGCTTCCGAAGCGGCGCGCGCCTGCGTCTCTCCGGCCACGTAGATGGCGGCGTGGAAGTGGAGGGTAACGCGGAGGTGGCTGTACGCGTGATCGATCCGCTCGATGAGGTCGCCGACCTCGATCTCGATGCCGATCTCCTCCATGAGCTCGCGCCTCACCGCATCCGCCGGTGATTCTCCCGTCTCGACCTTCCCGCCGGGGAACTCCCACAAGCCGCCGAGGAGTCCCGACTCCGGGCGGCGTGCGATTAGGACGAGCTCGCCGCGCCGGACGATGCCCACGCCCACGTTCTGGTGAGGCAGCGGCCGCCGGGCTCTGGGAGGGGGTCGGCTCTCAACCGTGCCCCGGGCTCTCGCCAGGCAGAACGATCCCAGCGGGCACGCCTCGCACGCGGGGTTTCGGGGCCTGCAGACATCGGATCCGAGATCCATCAGCGCCTGATTGACCGACGCGGCGTCTCCACGGCCGGATGCGAGGAGCTCGCGCGCGGCGGCCTCGAGCCGCGATCGGTCGGGCAGCTCGAGGTCGAAGAGCCGACTGAAGACCCGGCGCACGTTGCCATCGATCGCGGGCTCCGCCCGCCCGAACGCGAGGCTGGCGATCGCCCCGGCCGTGTATGGGCCGATGCCGGGCAGGGCGAGGAGCTCCGCGGGGTCTTCGGGCACATCGCCTCCGTACTTCGCCATCACCTCGCGGGCTGCCAGGTGGAGACGCCGGGCCCGCCCGTAGTATCCCATTCCCTGCCAGGCCTTGAGAACCTCGTCGAGGTGGGCCTCGGCGAGCGCAGGAAGGGTGGGGAAGCGCTCGAGGAACCGTTGGTAGTACGGGGCCACCGTCCCGATGCGCGTTTGCTGCGCCATCACCTCCCCGACCCACACGCAATACGGATCGGTCTCACCGCGCCAGGGCACGTGGCGATCGCGGGTCCGGTACCACCCCAGCAACCGGTCGATGACCAACCCGGTCCGCATCGGGTCAGCCGTCGACGCCGCCGGGTGAGCGGCCGCCGGTGAACGGTGGATCACCAGCAGGCGGAGCATCCGCTGCGACCGGGAACTTGCCGTCGAAGATGTGGTGCGCCGGACCGCCGAGACGCAGGCGTCGTCGTCGGGAAGCGGCGGCGGTGGATGGAGCTTCACCGGACGCAGGGGAAGAGGAGACCTCACCCATCCGATCCAGCAGGGCGACCTCCAGCGCGTCGCCGCTACGCGTGTGGAGCGTGAGGGTGGGACCCGCGACGCCTGCCGTGTGGAGGGCGAGAGCCACGGCCATGACGCCGCTGCCGCACGACAGCGTCTCGCCCTCGACGCCGCGCTCGTAGGTGCGGATCTCCAGCTCCGTCTCCGAACCGCCGTGCCGGGAGACGAAATCGATGTTGGCGCCCTCCGGCCCGAGCGATGGGTGGAACCGGATCGGCCGGGCGAGACCGGCGATATCGCCGGCCGGCACGGATGGGAGGAGCAGCACGAGGTGCGGCGTACCCACGTGTACGAGCCACCCCGGCCGTAACTCGTCGCCGTACGGCACCTCGGCTTCCCTCTCCACCCACGCGTCCATCTTGTAGTCGAGCGACACCTGGGATTCGCCGGCCGTCGCCTCCACGACGCCCGCCGACGTCTCGATGGCGATCCGGTCTTCCTTGACGAGGCAACGGCGGCGGGCGTAGCGGGCGACGCACCGAGAGCCGTTGCCGCAAGTCGAGAACTCGGAGCCGTCAGGGTTGAAGAACCGGGCCCCGATCCGTCCAGGGCCGAGCCTGCTGACCAGGATCAGGCCGTCGACCCCGACCCCTGTGGCGCGCGGGCAGATGCGCGGTGCCAGAGACGAAGGCTCGATGTCTGCGAGGTCGTCGGCGAGCGCGATCGCGAAATCGTTTCCGGCTCCGCTATACTTGCTGAACGGTATCGGGGCGACGTCTGGCGGCACAGCGAGTACCCGGGCCGGTTATTAGTCAGGGAGGCACGAGGGCGCGCCGTGCCTCGGCTCTCTGGCGGCGTTCGGATGGCGCGACCGCCTGAGGATACCGATCGCCGTTCGAGGCAGGCAAGCGGCCACCGTGGAAAAGAAGCGGCCACCGTGGAGAAGAAGCCGTGAGAACCATCACCTACGAAAAGTACCGTGGTGGCCTAGTCGACGCCCTGAACGTCGAGGAACTCCTCGATCGGCTCTCCGACTTCCTGCTCGACTCGGGCTTCGGGGGCTGGAGCTGGAACGCGTACACCGGTGAGCCGGAGGAATCGGACGGCCTGGACGCCTTGAAGGACGCGATCCTCAGGGCCCTGATCGAGAGCGACCAGCTCACGCCTGAGATGCTGGAGGCGCTACGCGGCGAGGGCGAGCCCGATGCGGAGACCGTGGACTCTATCGCGCGTCTTCTGGACGACATCGTCCAGCGGCTGGTCGACGAGGGCTACCTGCACGTCGATCGGGCGCCACGAGCCCCCGACGAGGCGCGGCCGGTGACGGGGGCCGGCAGCATCGGCAAGGCCGCCGTCCGTTCGGTGAAGTTCGAGCTTTCGCGTAAGAGCCTCGACTTCTTGGGATACCGCGCGCTCCGCTCGCTGCTCGGCTCCTACGGTCAGGCCGGATTGGGAGCGCATGACACTCAGCGCCTCGCCACCGGGGTGGAGGCGGAAGCCGGCTCGAAGCCTTACGAGTTCGGGGATACTCTGAACCTGGACGTGCCGGCCACGCTGCGGAACACGATCGCCCGGGCGGGGCTCCGCTTCCCGCTGCCCGTCGAGTACTCCGACCTCCACGTCCATCAGGCGACCTACCGGTCGAGCTGCGCGACCGTGCTGATGCTCGACTGCAGCCACTCGATGATCCTGTACGGTGAGGACCGCTTTACTCCCGCGAAGAAGGTGGGGCTCGCGCTCTCGCACCTCCTCCGGACGCAGTTCCCCGGCGACACGCTGCGTTGTGTGCTCTTCCACGACAGCGCCGAGGAGATCCCGCTCTCGGCCCTGGCCCGTGCGCAGGTGGGGCCGTACCACACGAACACGGCCGAGGGCCTGCGGATCGCGCGCCGGATCCTGCGGTCGGAGCGAGGCGACATGCGTCAGATCATCATGATCACGGATGGGAAGCCCAGCGCGATCACGCTGCCGGGGGGCCGCATCTACAAGAACTCGATGGGACTGGACCGCCGCGTCCTGCGGGAGACGTACCGGGAGGTGGCCGCCTGCCGCCGCGAGGGCATCGCGATCAACACGTTCATGCTGGCCCGGTCCCCGACCCTGATCGCGTTCGTCCGCAAGGTGACGGAGATCTGTCGCGGGAAGGCGTTCTTCACATCCACGATGTCTTTGGGGCAGTACATTCTGATGGACTACATGAGCCGGAAGACCCGCCACGTCCGCTGAGCACGATCGGGCGGAGGGCGGGGTTCTTCAGCGTCCTGCTAAGGGGGTGGCCGTGACGGACTTGCCGGAGCGTTCCGGGCCGCTGGAGGCCGTGGCTCTCTCCGAATCGCGAGAACGGGTTGTGCAGGAGCTCTCCGCGCATTTCGCGGCCGACCACCTGGATGTGGCCGAGCTGGAGCGGCGGCTGGACCGGGTGTTTGCCGTGCGAACGAGAGCCGATCTGGACGCGCTGTTGGCCGGCCTTCCTGCCCTGCTCGTGGAGCGGGGGCCGTCCGCGGAATCCGCTGGCGAACCGCTGCCGGCGTGCCGGGTGGAGCCCGGCCTCGCCGTTCCCAAGAGCCAGACCATGGTGGCGATCATGGGCGGCGCGGGACGAAGTGGGCTCTGGACGCCGCCCCGCCGCCTGAGCGTGTTCGTCCTCATGGGCGGGGCCGAGGTCGATTTCCGCGAGGCGCGGTTCGGTGAGCCGGTTACCGAGATCACCGTGGTGGTGCTCATGGGCGGATTGGAGATCATCGTACCGCCGGGGGTCCGGGTGGAGTCCAACGGTCTCGCGATCATGGGAGGCTTTGACATCGAGCAGATGTCCGACGGTGCGCCGGGTCCCGATGCCCCGCTGATCAAGGTGAACGGCTTCGTGCTGATGGGCGGCGTCGAGATCAAGGTGCGCCTTCCCGGCGAGACCAAGCGCGAGGCCAGAAAGCGCCTCAAGGCGGAGAGGCGAAGAAAGAGGCTCGGACGCGGGGAACAGGCGTGATCGAACCCGGCTCCGATCCTCCTTGACGCCCTCCTCGGCTTCCCGGTATTGTCACCGCCCGCGCCGCCACGACGGCGGCGATGGCCAGCCAGCGGAGGAGCTTGATGTCGGAGATTCCCGAGTCTCTCAAGTATAGCGAGGAGCACGAATACATCGGCCCGACCGATGCGGACGACGAGGTGATCGTCGGCATCACCGACTACGCGCAGGGCGAGCTCGGTGATGTCGTGTACGTGGAGCTTCCGGCTCCCGGGGACACTTTCCGCCGAATGGACGTGTTCGGGACGATCGAGGCGGTGAAGGCCGTTTCCGAGATGTACAGTCCGGTTTCGGGCGAGGTGCTTGCCGTCAACGAGGCGATCGACGAGGACCCCGCGCTCGTGAACTCCGACCCCTACGGCGCGGGCTGGATGGTGCGGTTCAAAGTGGAGGACGCCTCCGAGCTGGAGGAGCTGCTGTCGGCGGACGCCTACCGATTGCTGATCGAGGAGTAGCCCTCCGAGGTAGCCCGCCGCCATGTCCTACGTTCCCCACAGTGATGCCGACCACCGGGCCATGCTGGCGGCGATCGGCGTTGCCAGCGTCCGCGAGCTGTTCAGCGACATCCCTGCCGCCATCGTTCGCGACGGGCCGCTCGACCTGCCGGAGGCCCTCTCGGAGTGGGAGGCGATCCGACTGGTAGCCGGCCACGCGTCGCGTAATCCCGAGCTCGCGTGCTTCGCGGGCGGCGGCATCTACGATCACCACGTGCCGGTGGCCGCCGATCACCTCATTCGGCGGAGCGAGTTCTACACCGCCTACACGCCGTACCAGCCCGAGGTGAGCCAGGGCACGCTCCAGGCCATCTATGAGTTCCAGACCATGATCTGCGAGCTGACCGGCATGGACGTGGCCAACGCATCGATGTACGACGGCGCGACCGCCACCGCCGAGGCGGTTCTCATGGCGATCTCCGCCACGCGTCGACGGCAGGTCGTCCTCGCCGGCCACCTCCACCCCTACTACCGCCGGGTCATCAATACGTACACGCAGGGGCTGGACATCGAGCTCCGGATGGCGGGTGCCGACCGGGAGGGGGTCGTCGATCCCGGGGGCCTGGAGGAGGTCGGAGGGGAGACGGCGTGCATCGTCGTTCAGAGTCCCAACTTCCTCGGCCTCATCGAGGACGTGGAGCCGCTGGCCGATCGGGCGCACGAGGCGGGTGCTCTGCTCGTCTGTGTGGTGGCCGATCCTGTCTCGCTCGCCCTGATCCGCTCACCCGGCGAGCAGGGCGCGGACATCGCGGCCGGCGAGGGACAGCCGTTCGGGAACACGCCGAGCTTCGGCGGGCCGGTCGTCGGCCTCTTCGCGGCGCGCGAGAAGTTCGTCCGAAAGATGCCCGGCCGGATCGTGGGAGCGACGGAGGACACGGAAGGGCGGCGAGGTTACGTGCTCACGCTCCAGACGCGCGAGCAACAGATCCGCCGGGAGAAGGCGACCAGCAACATCTGCACGAACCAGGGCCTGAACGCGCTGGCCGCGACGATCCACCTGGCTCTGATCGGAAGGGAGGGGCTGCGCCAGGTCGCGGAAACATCCGCCCAGCACGCGCATTACGCGGCTTCGCGTATCGTTGAGCTGGATGGCTACGAGCTTCTTCATCCGGGTTCACCGTTCGTCCGCGAGTTCGCGGTTCGGACGCCCGGCGATCCCGATGCGATCGTCCGGCGCGGCCTCGAGAGCGGCCTGCTGGCCGGCGTCAGCCTCTCCCGCTTTCCGGAGCTCGGCGCTCCGGACGCCCTTCTCCTGGCGTTCACGGAGAAGCGGACGCGCGAGGAGATCGATCTTCTCATTGATGTTCTGAGGCGAGGCTAGTGTACCGTCTCAGAAGTACGGTAGGCACCGAGGGGGCCGAGTCGTCCGGCTTCGGCAAGGCGCGACGACGAAGGCGTGGCAGCGCTACGTGGAGGAGGAGCAACGCCGCCGGGCGGAATGAATCGGCCCCCGAATGACAGCGTGACTTCTGAGACGGTACACTAAGATGGCGAGACTGATCTTTCACGGGCACGCCTGCGTCGAGCTGATCGCGGAGGACGGAACGAGGCTCCTCATCGATCCGTTCCTTTCGGACAACCCGCTCGCCGACGTCGCCGCCGACCACTTCGATCGGCTGGACTACCTCCTGCTCACCCACGGCCACTTCGACCACGTGGCGGACTCATGGGAGATACTCCAGCGCACGGGAGCGACGCTGATCGCGACCTTCGAGATCGTGAGCTACGCGCAGGAGAGGCAGGGGGTGGCGAGCGCACACCCGATGCACATCGGGGGCGGCTACGACTTCCCGTTTGGCCGCGTGAAGCTCACGCCGGCCCTGCATGGGGGCCAGGTGGCCGGGGAGGGCGCGGAAGGGTACACGACTTTCCCGGCGGGCCTCCTCATCGCGATCGACGACCACCGGGTGTACCATGCCGGAGACACGGCGCTCACCACCGACATGACGCTGCTGCGAGGCCAGGTGGACACGGCGCTTCTGCCGATCGGCGACAACTTCACGATGGGGCCTGAGGATGCGGTCCGGGCGATCGAGATGATCGAGCCCTCCGTGGTGATCCCGATCCACTACGACACGTTCGATGTCATCCGGCAGGATGCCGGCAGCTTCCGGGAGCTGGTCGGAGGCCGGGCGGAAGTCGTGGTGCTGGGAGCGGGCGACTCGTATGAGCTCTAGCAGGTCGCTGAAGAACCCGGGTGGGTCGCGTCGACCTGCTGAGCGCTTCCCGTTCCTGGGGGAGTGGACGGCGACCATCTTCGAGAAATCTCGTCCGGGTCGCCGCGGCACCTCGGTGCCGCGGCCCGATGTGCCCGTGCTTCCCCTGGAGGAGCTCATTCCCTCCCGACACCTTCGAACGAGTTCTCCCAGGCTGCCCGAGGTGCCCGAGCACGAGGTGGTTCGGCACTACACGGAAATCTCGCTGAAGAACCACCACGTCGATCGGGCGCTGTATCCGCTGGGTTCCTGCACGATGAAGTACAACCCGAAGGTGAACGAGCAGATGGCGCGGCTCTCGGGCTTCGCCGGCCTGCACCCCTTCGCGCCCGCCGAGGCGGCGCAGGGAGCGTTGGGCCTCATGCACGAGCTCGGCGAGCTGCTGTGCGAGGTCGCCGGAATGGACTCCATCAGCCTGCAGCCTGCCGCCGGCGCACAGGGCGAGCTCACGGGCGTGCTGCTGATGCGGGCGTACCACCGGGCGCGCGGGGATGAGGGACGACGGCGGGTGCTGATACCCGATTCGGCGCACGGCACGAACCCGGCGACGGTCGCGCTGGCCGGCTTCGAGGTGGTGGAGCTGAGGTCGAACGAGGCCGGCCGCCTGGACCTCGACTCGCTCCGTTCGGTGCTGGATGCCGATGTGGCGGGGCTCATGCTCACGAACCCGAACACCCTGGGCGTGTTCGAGTCGGAGATCCTGGAGATCAGCGAGCTCGTGCACGGGTCCGGCGGGCTGATGTACATGGACGGCGCCAACCTGAACGCGCTGATGGGCATCGCGCGGCCCGGCGACATGGGGTACGACATCGTGCACCTCAACCTCCACAAGACGTTCAGCACGCCCCACGGAGGGGGCGGGCCCGGAGCGGGCCCGGTGGCCGTGAAGGCGCGCCTGGCGCCCTTCCTTCCCACACCGGGCTTGAAGAAGGAAGGCGAGAGCTACGCACTCGACTGGGACCGGCCGGAGTCGATCGGCAAGATCCACGGCTTCTACGGCAACTTCGGCGTGCTCGTCCGGGCCTACACGTACCTCCGCATGCTGGGCCGCGACGGAGTTCGTGAGACGGCCGAGGCGGCGGTCCTGAACAACGCCTATATGAGCGCCCGCCTCGAGGAGAGATTTCCACTGCCCTACGGACGGGGGATGCACGAATCGGTTTACAGCGGGGCGGAGCTGAAGAGGAGAACGGGCGTGAAGACCCTGGACGTGGCGAAGCGCCTCCTCGACTACGGATTCCACGCTCCGACGATCTATTTCCCGCTCATCGTCTCCGAGGCGCTGATGACGGAACCTACCGAGACGGAGACCAGGGAGGAGCTCGATCGTTACGCCGACGCGCTGATTGCGATCGCGGACGAGGCGGAGCACGACCCAGAGCTCGTGACCGGCGCTCCTCACGCAACGCCGGTGACGCGCCTGGATGAGGGGAGGGCCGGACGCCGGCTGGACGTTCGGTGGAGCTTCGACAACGACGCCTGACCGCTTCCGCTGCCTGATCGACCCCCCGCGTCGCGGTGCCTGGAACATGGCGCTGGACGAGGTTCTCATGGCCGCAGCGCGGGGCGGAACGCTGACGCTTCGGCTGTATGGTTGGGACCCTCCGTGCCTCTCTCTTGGCCGCAACCAGGCCGCCCGCGGCCGGTACGACCCGGAGGAGGTCGGGCGGCGCCACATCGACGTTATGCGGCGGCCCACCGGCGGTCGCGCCGTTTACCACGACCGGGAGATCACGTACTGCGTCACCGCCCCTGTCGGCCTGTGGGGTGGCCTCCGGGATGGATACACCCGCATCAACCAGGCCCTGGGGCGCGGCCTCCGCTCGCTCGGGGTCCCGCTGGATGAGCCGCTCGCGCGGCGGTCTGCTCGCCAACCGCGGGCCGCTCGGGTTGCCCGGTCGGCCCGCGCGCCCCGGCCCGTGGCTCGCGCCTGCTTTCGGGATCCCCTTGCGGGGGAGATCACGAGTGCGGGTCGAAAGCTCATCGGCAGCGCGCAGTGGCGGCTGGACGGAGCACTGCTGCAGCACGGTTCCATCCTCCTCTACGATGACCAGGCCGTGGTCGACGACCTGATGGTCGAAGCCCGTCGCCGTGCGGCTTCGGGAGCCGCCGCCCACACGCCCTCCACCGGCGCCTGCTCGCTCCACGAGCTCCTGGGCGAGCTTCCCTCCGAGCCCGCCGTTGTGGCGGCGCTCAGGCGGGGGTTCGAGGAGGAGATCGATATCCCCTCGGAGCTCGACGAGTGGACGTCGCGCGAGATGCGGGAGGCACAGCGCCTCGTGGCGCGCTACGAGGACCCCGAGTGGACGTGGCGCAGGTAGGGAGGGCGGCCGCCTGGTTCCGGCGGCGTGGGCCGCAACCTACTTTCCCGGTGTGCTGAGGTCCGCTGCCCTCTCGCTGCTCTGGCTCGTCCCGCTCCCGATCGCCTCCTGCACCGGGGGCGGCCCGGATGATCCCGGGCGTCCTCTCATCCTCGGGTACTCGGCCGAGCTCCAGACGCTGAACCCGCTGATCAGCACGGACCAGAACGCGAACGACGTCATCTACCACCTCCTCTACACGCCGCTCGTCGTGTACGACTCGACGTATCGCGTGCGCCCGTGGCTCGCCGAGTCCTGGGAGCTGGGGGAGCGCGAGGTCGTGTTCAAGCTGCGAGAGGATGTGCGGTGGCAGGACGGCGAGCCGCTGACCGCGCACGACGTGAAGTTCACGTTCGACCTCGCCACGGATCCGTCCGTCGGCTCGCCGCTCGGAGCCGTGTACCTGGCCGACGTGGCGGAGGCGGAGGTCATGGACGATCACCGCATCCGGTTCCGCTTCGCGAGCCAGCTATCCCAGCCGCTCGAGAGCTTCTTCTGGCCGCCCGTTCCGCGTCATCTCCTGGAGGGCGTCCCTCCCGAGGAGCTGAGCCGGCACGCTTTCGGACGCTCGCCCGTGGGGAGCGGTCCCTACCGGCTTGTACGGTGGCAGGCAGGCGAGCAGCTGGTGTTCGAGGCGAACGCGGGCTTTGCCCCCTCGCTGGGCGGCCCGCCACGGATCCCCCGGGTCCTCTATCGCATCGTGCCGGAGCGGACCACGCTCCTGGCGGAGTTCCTGCGGGGCGACGTGGACGTTTACGGGACCCTGGGGCCCACGGACGCGGGCCGTGTGGAGGAGGCGCCCGGCGCGCGGCTGATCGCGTTTCCGTGGCGGATGTTCACGTACGTGGGCTGGAACACCCGGCGGGAACCGTTTAAGCGGGCGGAGGCTCGCCGGGCGATGGCGATGGCGATCGATCGCCAGGAGCTCCTGACGGCGGTGCTGGGTGGTCGCGGGTCGCCGGCCGTCGGGCCGATTCCACCATGGCATCCGTACGCGCCGGATCTCGCGCCGCTGCCCTACGCGCCCGATTCGGCGGTCGCGATCCTGGAACGGCTCGGCTGGCGTGACACGGATGGCGACGGGTTTCGCGAACGGGAGGGCCGGCGTCTGAAGTTCACGCTCCTTACGGTCGCCAGCAGTCCCGTCCTCAGCGACGTGGCCCAGATCGTACAGGCGCAGCTGGCCAGGGTGGGCGTACAGGTGGAGCCGCAGCTGCTGGAGTGGCAGACCGTTCTCAGTCAGCACAGGGCGCGGGACTTCGACGCCGTCCTGACAAACTGGATCCTGGACAACTTCCGCGTGGACCCCCGGCCGCTCTTCCACGGGTCGCAGGCGGCCACGGAGGGGAGCGCGAACCGAAGCTCCTACGCCAGCGCCGTGGCGGACAGCCTGATGGACCTCGGCGTCACGCTCACCGACGACGCGGAGGCGCGGCGAGTATGGGCGCGGTTCACCAGGGTCCTGCAGCGGGACCAGCCGATCACGTTCCTCTTCTGGAACGACGAGTTGGCCGGCGTGCGTGACGGTCTGGAGGACGTCCGGATGGACGCGCGGGGAGAGCTGGTGACGCTGCCCCGCTGGCGGTGGGGCTCCGCCGACGGAGAGAGGTCGAGGTGACGCGCACCTCAGCCGTGGTGCTGGCCATCGTGGCCGCCGGCTGCGGCGGAGAGCGCGCGGCCGCACCGCCGGCTGTCGATCCCGCCGATGTGCCAGAGGTGGAGCGCTACGGGGGCACGGTGGTTGTCGGCGGGTTGGGCGAGATCCAGACGATGAACGCCTTCGTGTCCTCGGACTACATGACGGACCAGGTGCAGGCGTACGTCCTCTTCATGACGCTGCTCCGCTACGACGAGCGTCTCGAGCCGGCACCGTACCTGGCCCGCGGCTGGGAGGTGAGCCCGGACGGCAACGAGGTCGTGTTCGAGCTCCGAACCGACGTCCGCTGGCACGACGGAACGCCTACCACCGCGTACGACGTCGCCTTCACCTTCGACCGGGTGAAGGACCCGGATGTCCCGTACCCCAGCCGCTCCAGCTTCGACAATTGGGAGACGGCCGAGGTGCTCGGTCCCCACCGCATCCGCTTCACGCTTCGGCCGCATGCGGACTTCCTGAACGGCTGGACGGCTCTGCCAATCATGCCGCGACACATCCTGAAGGACGTGCCGCCGGCTGAGCTGGCGACGCACCCGTTCGGCACGAGCGAACCGATCGGAAACGGACCGTTCCGCTTCGTGGAGCACCGTCCGGGGGACCGATGGACGTTCGAGGCGAACCCCGATTTTCCGGAGGCCCTGGGCGGCCGCCCGTATCTCGATCGTCTCGTCTATCGCGTCATCCCGAACGAGACCACGCTCTTCGCGGAGCTGCGAAGCGGAGGGGTGCACATGTACGTGCGGGTCGCGCCGGAGCTCGTGGACCGGGTGATCGAGGACCCGGAGCTTCGCCTCGAGGCGTTCCCGTTTCCGAACTACTCGTTCATCGCATGGAACTCGCGGCGCCCGTTCTTCGAGGATGTGGCGGTCCGGCGAGCCCTCACGATGGCGATCGACCGGGAGGAGATCGTGGAGGCCGTGCGGCACGGCCTGGCGACTCCCGCCGCCGGCCCCGTCGGTCCCTGGCACTGGGCGTACGACTCGGCCTGGCGCCCCCTGCCGCACCTCCCGGACTCCGCGGCGCTCCTTCTGGAGCGAGCGGGCTGGGTCGACTCGGACGGCGACGAGGTCCGAGAGAAGGACGGGGTCCGCTTCAGCTTCGAACTGGCCACGAACGAGAGCCGCGAGCGGAGGTCGATCGCGGAGCTCGTACAGCGCTACCTCGCGAACGTGGGCGTGGAAGCCCGGCCGCGGGTGCGGGAGCACCAGTCGCTGGTAGCCGACGTAACCAGCCCCGAGCGGAGGTTTGATGCGTTTCTGCTGAGCTGGCAGCAGGGGTTCGTGCTGGATGAGCGCGATCAGTGGGCTTGCGACCGGATCGGCCGGCCCCTGCAGTTCACGAGCTACTGCAATCCGGCGCTCGACGCCGTGATGGACTTGATCCCACGATCCACCGATCGCTCCGACCAGGGGCGACTGCTCCGCCGCTACAACGAGCTGTTGGCGCACGACCAGCCGTTCACGTTCCTCTATGTGGAGAGGCGAGCGGACGCTCTGCGCCGGAGCCTTCAGGGAGTGGCGCCCGACTTCCGGGGAGAGCTCGCCGACGTCGGTTCCTGGTGGCTTCTGGAGGGTGCGCCCTGATCCGTTTCGCCCTGCGGCGGCTCCTCCACACGGTGCCGATCCTCGTCGGCATCGTCACCCTGATCTTTCTTCTCCTCCACCTGGCGCCGGGCGATGCGGCCACCGCCTACTTCAACCCGAACGTCAGCCCCGAGATCATCGATCGCATGCGCGAGAACCTCGGGCTCGACCGGCCCATCCATGAGCAGTACTTCCGGTGGCTGCGGGCCTTCTTCACCGGCGACTTCGGCTACAGTTTCGGCCAGCACCGACCGGTTTCCGCGGTCCTCGCCGACGCGCTTCCGAACACCCTGGTGCTGAGCGGGGTGTCGCTCGTGCTGATCTTCGTAGTCGGTTGCGCGGTGGGCGCCGTTCAGGCGGTCCGGCAGTACTCCAAGCTGGACAACGTGCTCACGTTCACCTCGCTGTTCGTGTACTCGATG
>DAOVWI010000266.1 GCA_030636765.1 Gemmatimonadales bacterium | reverse complement strand
CGCCGCCTCGTACTGCTTCCACGACGCTTCCGGAGTGACTCTGTCGACGAATGCACCCACGAGTCGATGGTCAGCGTAGCTGGGATCGAGCCGCCGGACGACGGACGGATCCGACCAGTTCGCGTCCCCTCCCGTGACCCACCTCCGAAGCCCGTAGTACACGAGCTGGGGAGCGATCTGGAGCACTGTTCTGGGTCGATCTGCCAGCACCACGACGGCGTCCGGCTCGGCTGCGGCGAGCGCTGCTATCGGGGAACCGAAGGTCATGGAATCCGCGACGTATGGTTGCACACCGACGATGGTCCCACCTGCCTCGGCCACCGCGGCGCTCAAGGCCTCCAGCGCCGCCTCTGACTGTCCCGCAGGATGAAGAACGCCAAACGTAGCCAGACCCATATCGGCTGCCATCCAGGTTCCGACAGCAGCGGCTACGTCAGCCTCCCGCCTCGCCCTGTCCCACAGGGTGTACGCATTCACTTCGACGCCCTGCCCTCCCGAAGCAGTCGGACTGATCAGCAACAGGTCCTTGTGCTGCCGCCGAATGGCGGCCGAGACCAGGGCCTCCGTACGCAGCGGCCCGAGCACGGCCACTACGTCCCGGTTCTCAAGGTCATGGATGAGCTCAATCCCGAGGTCGACCCGAGAACTGTCGTCCAGCACGACGAGATCGATTGGCGAGTGCTCCGGATCGACCTCGTATCGCTGTGCTGCCAGCAGAACTCCTTCGAGAATCTGGTTTCCCACTACCTCGAAGCGACCGGATCCTGGAAGTACGACCCCGACCTTCACGGCCTCGTTTCGTGGCTCGGTGCGGCCCGCGAGCACGTCCTCTGCCTTGTCCCTGTCGGGTCCGTCCGGAGACCCCGCGAGCACCCTCTCCGCGAGATCCGCGGCTCCCTTAGGGTGGCCTGCGATAGCGAGTGCCCGGGCCAGTTCCGCTGACACGATGGACCTCTGGCTGACGCCACCATCAGCCTCCGCGAGGAGACTCTGCAGCTCCACGATGGAGAGGCGCTCGGACAGGCGGCGCAGGGTGCCCCGCTCTCCTCCGTCCAGGTCAAATGGCGCGTGAAGGAGCAGGCGGGCGGCTCCATCCTCGGCGCCGACGCCTGTCAACAGATCGACAAGGTCTCCCGCGCTGCCAGAGTCCAATTCCTCGGCACCGTTCCAGGCCTCGAGAAGCGAGTCCGCAATGATCGCTGCAGTGTCGAAGTCATCGTCACGGAAAGCGTCTCGAGCATCGTGGAGGGGCGCATCGTCGAAGACCTTCTCCCGCACCGCCTCCACCTCGGGCTGTCCCGGCTCCGCCGTGGGCGGCGGGCTGTGCGCGCTGGCACAACCCGCCGCAAGCACGACCGTCGTCATCAGCCACCTGCGCATCGAACCAACCTCCCGTAGAAACTACAGAGGGGGCCCGACGCGACCGGCCGGGCCCCCTGCGAGCCAACATGCTTCCCACCGAGATCAGGAGGTCAGGACTTCTTGTCCTCTTCCTCGTCCACGGGCTCCTCGGACAGCTCCTCAGCGTCGGCCTCTGCCTCGACCTCATCCTCCTCAGCGTCGGCCTCTGCCTCGACCTCATCCTCCTCAGCGTCGGCCTCTGCCTCGACCTCATCCTCCTCAGCGTCGGCCTCTG
>DAOVWI010000029.1 GCA_030636765.1 Gemmatimonadales bacterium | reverse complement strand
TCAAGGCCCGGTTCGAGGGCATCTCCGCGGCGTGCGGAGGCTGCCTGGAGGTCTTCTATCAGGTCTCGCTGGTATCCGGCCAGCGGCGGATCCCTGATACGACCGCGGTGGTTAGCGTGATCGCTATCCAGCGCGGAACGACCGATCCCGATCGTTACGTCGTGATGTCCGGCGACATCGATTCGCGAGTTTCGGATCCGCTGGACGCGACTAGCGATTCGCCGGGGGCGAACGACAACGCGTCGGGAATGGCCGGGGCGATCGAGGCGGCCCGGGTGCTTACGAAGTACCGGTTCAACGCCTCCATCGTTTACGCGGGCCTGGCCGGGGAAGAGCAGGGGCTGTTCGGCGGTCAGCGAATGGCCGCCGTGGCGAAAGAGGAGGGGTGGCGAATCGAGGCGGTCCTCAACAACGACATGATCGGCAACATCGACGGGCAGAACGGGATCTCCGACAACACGGTCGCCCGGGTCTTCTCCGAGGGCATCCGGGCCGACGAGACCGAGCGGATGGCACGGCTGCGCCGCTTCACCGGCGGCGAGGTCGACTCGCCGTCGCGCAACCTCGCCCGCTATGTCGACTGGATGGCCGACCGGTACATCCCCAATCTCGACCTCATGATGGTGTACCGGCTGGACCGGTTCGGGCGCGGCGGGCATCACCGTCCGTTTAATGACGTGGGCTTCCCCGCCGTGCGTATCATGGAGGCGAACGAGGACTACCGCCGGCAGCACCAGGACATCCGCGTCGAGAACGGCGTGGAGTACGGGGATGTGCTGGAGGAGGTCGAGTTCGATTTCGCGGCGAAGCTGACAGCCCTCAACGCCGTCACGCTGGCTTCGCTTGCCTGGGCTCCTCCTCCGCCCTCGGGTGTGCGGATCGAAGGCGCCGTGCAGCCTTCCACGACGCTCCAGTGGACGCCGCCGAACGCGGGCCAGGCGCCGCAGCTGGTGGGCTACAAGGTCTACTGGCGGCTCACGACTTCGCCGCAGTGGGAGTGGAGCGAATTCGTGGGCGATGTGACCGAGAGCACGCTCGAGAACATCGTCATCGACAACTACATCTTCGGGGTGGCGAGCGTGTCGGAGGACGGTTTCGAGAGTCCCGTCGTCTTCCCCGGACCGATCGGCGCGTTCTCGCCGGTCGACTGGATCATTCCCGAGGGCTGATCCGCTCCGGGCGCGCGGCGGGGCCGGAAGCCGCAGGTCGGATCGCCAGCGCGGGCTCAGGCCCGTCGGTACGCTCGCGAAAGGAGCCACCAGCTCGCCGCGAGGGCCAGGCCGATCCACAGCACGCCCCACACGAGCGTCGGCACGCCCGTGAGCTCGGCGAGCATGCGCGCGTCCGACTCGAGTTCGGGGCGGTCCAGGATGTCGCTCTTGATGTCGAGGATCGCGTAGAGGCAGCTGGTCAATCCCAGCGCGGTGAGCAGGGTCCGGGTGATCGCCTCTGGGAGCCATCTCGCGCTCGCCAGCAGACCCACCCCGAAAGCCAGCGCGAACGCGAGTCCGAAGGCGGTGCGAACGTAGAGGGCCCCCACCGCAAGCACGAGCACCCCTACGGCTGCCATCCCGAACCTCGACCACCGGCCGCCGCGCATCGCGATGCCAAGGAGAAGCGCGCCCCACACCAGGCTTCCGAGGTATCCCGCCGACAGCGTGAGGAACGGCACGCCACCGGGGCAGTGACAGGCTCCGCCCTGGTTCGGTGTGATCAGGATCTCCTGGATCGCGCCTCCGCCGGCCACGGCCGCGATCCCGTGGCTCACCTCGTGCAGGAGCACTACGAAGATCTTGAGCGGGTACACGACCGGCGTGTCCCACAGCAGCCAGAGGGCGACGAAGTAGGCGGTGAAGCCGATCGCGAACCGAAAGCGGCCGCTCCCGTCGCCGCCGACGACATGCTTGCGTTTGCTCATGCGAGGCTACCGAAGTACGACGAGGGCGATCAGGCAGAGCAGAAGGCCCGCGATCCCGGCGATCGGGAACGTCCGGTCGAACCATGCTCGGCACACCGCGAACACCGTCAGAAAGAAGGCCAGCGAGGCGTACACGGCCACGAGGAGATCGCGCCAGATCTCGATTCGGTTCAGCAGGAGGACGGCGATCCCGGTGGCCGCCGCCGCGGCGAGCAGGGTGCGCTCGGTCATCGCTTCGCTCGGCTGCGCGTGCTCGGTGGCCGGAAGCCGGCCGGCCAGGGCGAACGGCAGGAGGAGGACCGCCTCGATTGCCAGCGTCACCAGCCAGACGGTCTGGGAGCTCCCTCTCGCGATCAGGGCGTCGGTGGCCGCCGCGAAGAGGACGGAGGTCAGCGACACCGCACCCAGGACGTAGAGGCCGTACGCGATGACCCGGGTGGACACGAGATTGGCGAAGTATCGTCCCGGCTCGTCCCTTCGGAAGCGAAGCGAGGGGACGGCGTCGAGCGGCCAGCGGCGCACGACGCGCGGCGGCCACCTTCGGGACCGGATCCTCTCCAGGACCGCGAGGGCCTCCGAGCGGGTCCGCTCGGCCTCGCCCGGCTCGATCCACTTCTTCGCCAGGGCCTCCTCGAGCTCGTCCTCGTCGAGGATCTCCGGTTCCCGGCCCCGTGGCTGCCACACGTCCAGGAAGAGGTCGGTGATGTGCCAGGCCGCGGGGTCCGAAAGATCCGGCGGCCGCACCACGTTCGTGTAGTACCCGCGGAGCCTGCCGTTCGCCTCCCAGACGGACGCGATCTCGTAGGGCTTTCCCGGGAACGTGAACCAGATCAGGACCGCGCCGGCGGTGGGGTCGGTGTCGCGTGGGCGGGGCGCTCGCGAGGCGGGGTCGGCGTCGGGTGGGCTGGGCGCTCTCGGGGTGGAATCGGCGGTGAGATCTCCGCGGTACATCAGGGTGATCTTGCAAGCATCTCCGTCTTCCAAGAGCTCCTGCCGGTAGCGCGTGACGTCCGAAGGCGGGCGTCGATAGACGATCTCGACAAACGGTGCGCCCGGCAGCGGCTTGATGGCCGAAGCCGGGAGAAGAGGGCGACGGAACGGCCGGAGGCGGTTACTCAGCGTCCGTGAAGGTGAGGTCCTCCTCCGCCATCGAGCGGAGCAGAGCGGCCGCGGCGAAACGAGGCCCGATGCGCTCCTCGAAGCGGCCGAGCCCTTCGACGATTCGCGCGATTCCTTCCCGGTCAGCCCAGCTGAGGAGACCGCCGCGGAACGGCGGAAAGCCGATCCCCATGACCAGCGCGAGGTCCAGCTCACCGGCTGTCTCGACGACCTTCTCCTCGAGGGCGTAGGCGGCCTCGTTCACCATCAGATACAGGCAGCGTCGGCGGATATCCTCGTCGTCGGGCGCCGGCCTGGCACCCGCTCCGGAGAACCGCCGGGCGACAGTCGGCTCGACACCCTTCCGCTTTCCCTGCTCGTAGCGGTAGAAGCCTCGGCCGTTCTTCCTGCCCAGGAGTCCGTCCGCGCTCATCGAGTCGACCAGGCCGGACGGGCGCATCCGTTCGCCGAACGCCCGCTCCATCTCCAGGGCAACGTGCTCGGCGATGTCCAGGCCCACCTCATCGAGGAGGCGGCATGGACCCATGGGCATTCCGAAGTCCTCCAGCGCCTGGTCGATCGCGCGGACGTCACAACCGTCCTCCAGCAGGTACGCGGCCTCGTTCAGGTATGGAGCCAGCAGCCGGTTCACGAGGAAGCCGGGGCGGTCGGCCACGAGGACGGGCGTTTTCCCCATGCTCAGGGCGAACGAGAACGCCGACGCGAGAGTGTCGTCCGAGGTCCGGTCCGCCCGCACGACCTCCACGAGCGGCATCCGGTGGACCGGGTTGAAGAAGTGGATCCCGACGACCTGCTCCGGGCGCTGCGACACCTCCGCGAGCGTCGAAACAGAGAGCGACGACGTATTCGTGGCGAAGATCGCGTGCGGCGGGATGTGCTCCTCCACGTCCTGCAGCACCTGCTGCTTGACGGCCATCCGCTCTACGATCGCTTCGATGGCCAGGTCCACCTCGCCGAACTTCTCGTAGCTGAGGGTGCCCTGGATGAGCGCGAACTTCAGACCGGCCTCGCCCGAGCAGAAGACGCCCTTGCGGGCCGCCTTCTGCAGGAGCTCGTTCGCGTGCCGAAGTCCGGCGTCCAGGGCCTGCTGCTGGATGTCCTTCAGAAGGACGGGAATGTCGTGTGCCGCGATAAGCTCGGCGATCGAGCCGCCCATGACGCCGGCGCCGAGGACGGCCGCCCGCTCGACCCGCCGCGCGGCCGCCAACTCCTCGTCCCCGAGCTTCCGGCGGGCGGCCTGTTGGAGAAGGAAGACCCGGATGAGGCTGCGCGACTCTCTCGTGACGGCCAGCTCGGCCAGCGCCTCCGCCTCCATCGCGAGGGCGCGCTCGATCTGCACTCCGTGCGTATCGGCGATGAGACGGAGCGCCCGAAGCGGCGCGGGATACCAGCCCTTCGTCTGGCTCTCCACCTTGCGGCGCGCCAACGAGAAGAGAAGCGAACGGCCAGGTCCGGTGTCTTCCAACAGGCGCTTCTGCAGAGACTTGCGGCGCGCCCTTCGCTGCACTTTGGCCGCCAGGATCTCCTTCAGGAACGCCGATACCTCCGCGTCAAACCGGGTCTTCGGTACCACCCGATCGATCAGCCCGCTTCGCTTTGCCCGCTCGGGCGTGATGACCCTGCCCGTGAGGATGAGGTCGAGAGCGGACTGAATGCCGACCAGCCTCGGCAGCCGCACGCTGCCGCCGAATCCCGGCAGGATTCCCAACTTCACCTCGGGAAGGCCCAGGCGGGTCGCTGGATCGTCGGAGGCGATCCGATAGTCGCACGCGAGGATCAGCTCCGTCCCGCCACCGAGGCACATCCCATCGACCGCTGCCAGCGTCGGCACGGTGAGGTGCTCCAGACGACGGAAGATCCGCTGCCCGTCCCGGCTCTGCTCGAACGCGTCGGCGCGTTCCCGAAGCCGAGCGATCTCGCGGACGTCGGCTCCGTGGACGAAGGAACCGGGCTTGCCGCTCTGGACGACGACGGCCACGAGCTTCCCCGTAGCGATCCGGGACTCCAGCTCTCCGAGCAGCTTGTCGAAGAGGCGCATCGTGGGTGTCGTGAGGAGGTTCACTCGGGCTGCGGGCTGGTCGAACGTGACCCAGCCCACGTAGTCGCGGTCAACGTCCAGTGTCAGAGGATCTCGGTCTTCAACCATTACCTGTCACAACCATTGCCTGTCACGGCGGCCGACCCGCCGCCTGCAGACGACGAAGCCCGATCCGCACCGCGTGCAGATCGGGCTGTTTGCGGTCGGAGCGCCCTACCAGATTGCTAAAGCCTGGGGCGGATTACCGCGTTGTCCCGCGTGAGCCGAATCGTGTCGCTCACGCTCGGATCGATGGGGACATTCCAGTAGAGCTCCGAGAAAGGCAGGGGGACGCGTGCGTGCACGTACCACCTGCCGCCCGGCAGCCTCGAGGTGGCCACTCCCGCGGCGTTCGTCGTGTCGTACACGAGTTCACGCCCGGCCGCCTCCAGAAGCTGGGCCTCGACGTCCGCGTAGTCCTCGAACGCGATGTCCTCCCAAGCTTCGATCACGGCCCGGACCGAATCCGCGCGGCCCAGCGTCTGTTTCTGGAGGTCATCGAAACGCCCGAACGCCGCCTGCCGCGTGCTGTTCAGCCGGCGCTCGCTGGCTTCCATGCCGTCGAACTGCCGGTAGAGTTGCTGATACTCCCGGCTCCGCCGGTCCAGTCTCTGGAGCCGCCTCGACAGGTTCTGGAGCGACTCCCGGGCTTCGGCCCATTCCGCCTCCGCCTCGCTCCACGCCTCCTGGAGCACGGCGACCGAGTCGAACTGCACCTTGAGATCCTCCGGAACCTGTGGCTCGGGGTTCTCCGCTGCCGCCATGAGCACCTCGAAAATCGAGTCCCGGTCGAAGGGCAGATACTCGAGCTCCAGGTTCGGCACAGGCTTCTCGGCGCCCTCTTCGCCCGCTAGCACCAGCAAGTTGACCTCGGATCCCCCGCAAGCAGCCAGAGTCGGGAGAAAAGCGACTAGGCCCAGCAAAACCGATCGTCTCAGCATCGACCCTCCGATCAGTGACCTTGCTCGGCGCTTCCGTTCATGGGTCGCTCCAGCAGGTACTTGTAAGGGTTGACCGGATGGCCGTCGACGTGGATCTCGTAGTGCAGGTGCGGCGCGGTAGCCAGGCCGGTCTTACCGACCGTGCCGATCACTTCGCCACGCTCCACGCGCTGCCCGAGCCGGACCTGAGCCCGGGAGAGGTGCGCGTAGCGCGTTACGTATCCGTATCCGTGGTCGATCTCGATGACACGGCCGGCTGCGGCCTCCTTCCCGACCTTGATGACCGTACCCAGGGCGGTGGCCACGACCGCTGCGCCGCGCTCGGCCGAAACGTCGAGGCCGAGGTGCGGCCGGCGACGCAGGAGGAGCGGGTGAAGCCGGCTGCGGCTGAAGCCGGAGCTCAACCAGGCTTCCTCGGTCGCGACCGGCCAGATGGAGGGGCGCCCGAGCAGTTCGTCTCGACTGGTGACGAGCGCGTCTTCCGCCTCCGCCAAGCCTCCCTGCAGGAGCTCGGCCCGCCGCAACATGCGATCGAGGTCGTAACGCGTCGCGTAAGCTTCCTGGGCGAGATCCGGTCTCACGCGAAAGAAGGCGTCACGCTCGACGTCGGCCGGGGCCGGTCCTCCTACGCCCACCTCCTGGATGTCCGCATCCAGGAGCGGAAGGCCGGCGAGCAGACGGAAGCGATCTTCTCGCACGGCGAGGTCATCCAGGGCCTGATCGAGGGCGCCTGCCCGCACCTCGAGTCCTTCCAGGCTGGAGGCGAGCAGTCTGTTCTCGACGCTCAAACGGGCGATCTCGAGCTGGCGGGCCGCCTGGCCTGTCGCAAAAGCGAGACCCATCAGGCCGCCGACCACCAGGAGGAAGAACGCGACGAGGGAAGTGACGACAGGGCGACGACGGATGCGAAGCATTCGCACCCGTTCGCAGCCGGCAGGGACGAGCTGCACGGTCCAAGAATCGGCCCTCCACAGGCCGCCGCGCCTACTCGCTTTTCTGCCGACTCTCTCCTTTTGGAAAAACTCCAGCTGCAAAGGCCGCCGCGTCTCTTTACAGGAAACTGCCGAATCGACCGGGCTTTGGAGACCGGCCGGGCTCAAGCCAAACCGCGGGGACGGTATCAATGGCGCGCCGCACTGTCAAGCTGCCAGGAGCCTGTCCGAGTGATGGGGAGCGGCCGCGCAGCGTGGCCCTCGGGCCGGCCTCAGGGGTCCGGGTCGTATCTGGGGAACAGAGATGGACCCTTCCGCACGTCGATCGGAGTTGCGGCAGAGGCTGCCTCGCCGGCCTGCAGCCCCGCGGCAACGGGCGCAGCAGCCGCCTCGGCGTACGTCGGGGGCCCCTCGCTTCCGCCCATTCGCTGCCAGAGCTCGGCGGCCTTGTCCGGCATGAACGGGCCGAGCATGGCCGCCACGCTCCGCAGGCAGCGGACGAGAGCGCCGAGGGCGGAGTCGAGGCGGTCGGCGGCCGACTCGCCCTCCTTGGCGAGCTTCCATGGCTCCTCATGGTCGACGAAGGCGTTGGCGCGGCGCACGAGTCCGAGTATCGCCTCGATCCCCTCGTGGAGGAGGAACGCCTCCATCCGATCGTGATAGGCACGCAGCGAGGACACCCGCGCCTCATCGAGGACCGTTTCGCCACCGGGGAGCGCTCGTCCCTCACGATACTTGTGGACCATGGCGGCCGTGCGGCTGACCAGATTGCCGAGATCGTTCGCCAGCTCGGCGTTGTAACGCCGGTCGAAGCGCTCCAGCAATTCGGCCGCCGATGAGAAGTTCCGGTCGCCGTCCCAGGGCGCCTCCCGCATGAGGAAGAAACGGAACGCGTCCTTGCCGTGCCGATCGTTGAGCTCATCGAGGTTGAGTTCCGAGCCCGCATCCTTGGAGATCTTCCCGCCTGCCACGCTGACGAAGCCGTGTGCCCACACCGTGCGCGGGAGCTCTACGCCGGCCGACAGCAACATGGCCGGCCAGATAACGCAGTGGAACCGCGTGATGTCCTTCCCGATCACGTGCAGATGGGCCGGCCACCAGTCTTCGTACCCATCCTCCGGGAACCCCGTTGTGGAGAGGTAGTTGGTGAGCGCATCCATCCACACGTAGACGGTGTGGTCCTGGGCGCCCGGGAAGGGGATGCCCCACGGCAGTCTCGAGCGCGAGGCCGAGATGTCGTCGAGACCGCCCTCCAGCAGCCGCAGGATCTCGTTTCGTCGGCTTGCCGGCTGCACGAACTCCGGGTGGGTCTCGAGGTGTTGGAGCAGCGGGTCGCGGTAGCGGGAGAGGCGGAAGAAGTAGTTCTCCTCTTCCGTCCACGTGATCTCGCGCTTCGGGTGCAGCGGGCACCGCCCGTCGGCCAGTTCATTCTCCTTCCGGAAGCGCTCGCAGCGGACGCAGTAGTATCCGGCGTAGCGGTCGGTGTAGAGATCGCCGGCCTCCCGCATCCGCTCGATGATCGCCACGACGGCCCGGCTGTGTCGTGCCTCGGTCGTCCGGATGAAGTCGTCGTTGGAGATGCCCAGGCGGCGCCAGACACCGCCCCACACGTTCGCCATCTCGTCCACGAACGCCTGCGGGTCCGAGCCGCGGCGCGCGGCCTCCTCCGCGATCCCCTGTCCGTGCTCGTCCATGCCGATGGCGAACCGGACGTCGTCGCCCAGGGAGCGCCGATATCGGGCGATGACATCCGCTCCGACCTTCTCGAAGGCGTGGCCGGCGTGCGGCTCGCCGTTCGCGTAGTCAATCGCGCAGGTCAGGTAATAACGGGCCACGGGCGTTCCCGTCGTTGTGGCGTCAGTCGGCCGGAGAGTGCTCGCTCCGCTGGCCGCGGAGCGCCTTGGCCTCCTGCTTGAGCTCCTCCAGAGGAACCGTCCGCGTCTGCCCCCTCTCGTCGCGCAGGGAGACGGACTCCTTGAGCAGATTCCATCCCGTGACCTCCTCGGAGCCACTCGAGGTCACGAGCGTCTGACCCACGCGCGGGAAGCGCTTCTTGGCCTGAACGTACATCTCGTGCTCGTATCGCAAGCAGTTCATCAGACGTCCACACGCCCCGGAGATCTGGGCCGGGTTCAGCGACAGACCCTGGTCCTTGGCCAGCTGCAGCGTCACGGGCTGGATCTCGGGAAGCCAGAGCCGGCAGCAGAGCTCGCGGCCGCAGCGCCCCAGCCCACCGAGCCGTCGCGCCTCGTCTCGTACGCCGATCTGACGAAGCTCAATTCGCGTTCGGAACGTGCGCGCCATGTCCCGGACCAGCGCACGGAAGTCGACCCGCCTCTCGGCGGTGAAGTAGACGGTGAGCTTGTTCCGGTCCCACTGCCATTCGGCCTCGCTCACCTTCATCGTCAGGGCGTGCTTCCTCACGAGCTCGCGGGTCTTGCGACGGACGTCGTCCTCTTCGGCGCGCAGCTCTTTCGCTCGCCTCACGTCGGCCGGGGAGGCGCGCCGGATCACGTTCTTGGGTGGAGGAACCACGGGGCGATCGGCCACGTCGTCACAGCCCCCGCCGCACTTGTGGGAGGCGGCATCGACCGCGCCCTTCACCCACCCGAGATCCTGCCCGCGGTCGGCCTCTACGATCACGTACTCTCGCTCCCGGGCCGCGGCCGCGTTCCGGAAGCTGAAACACTCCTCTCGCAGGCCTTTGAATCGGACAAGGAGGATCTGGAGGTCGGCGGACGTCACCGGAGGCGGCGGCTGCGACGTCACCGGAGGTGGAGGCTGCGACGTTACCGGCCGCGGCGGCTGCGACATCACGTCGCGAACCGGTGTGGGACGCATGGGCGCAGGCTTCCCGCCATCGCTGCCGCCGTCGGTGCGGTCGCCTGGGGGTCTCATCCCTGTACCTCCTCCCACCGGCCCATGGCGTAGTACTTCTCGTGTCTGGCCCGCACGAGCTCCTCGATGTCCATGGCGCAAAGCTCGTCCAGAACCCGGGCAAGTGCCTCCCCCAGCTCTTCCGCCGCGCTCTCGGGGCTCACGTGGGCGCCGCCGCCCGGCTCGGGGATGAGCTCGTCGACGATACCGAACCCCATGAGGTCGGAGGCCGTGAGCTTGAGCGCTTCCGCCGCCCGCTCCGCCTCATCCCGGCTCCGCCAGAGGATCGCCGCGCAACCCTCGGGCGAGATCACCGAGTAGATCGCGTTCTCCATCATCAGCACACGATCGGCCACGGCGATTCCGAGGGCACCACCGCTCCCGCCCTCGCCGATCACGCAGCTCACGATCGGCGTCCGGAGGCCGGACATGACGAAGAGGTTTCGGGCGATAGCCTCCGCCTGACCACGCTCCTCCGCACCGATCCCGGGATAGGCGCCCTGCGTGTCCACGAAGGTCACAACCGGCTTTCCGAACTTCTCGGCCATCCGCATGAGGCGCTCGGCTTTCCGATACCCCTCCGGGTGCGCCGAGCCGAAGTTGCGGCGGACGTTCTCCTTCATGTCTCGGCCCTTCTGGTGGCCGATCACCATGAGACTCCGTCCCCTGAAGCCGGCCCAGCCGGCCACGATGGCCGGATCGTCTCGGAAGCTGCGGTCGCCATGCAACTCCACGAAGTCGCTGAACAGGTAGTCTACATAGTCCAGCGTGAACGGCCTCATCTGGTGGCGCGCCAGCTTCACGCGCTCGTACCGGGAGAGCTCGTCGATCGCGACCTCGGGCTCGCGGATCTCTTCGGACACGTCGGTTGCTTCCTCCTGCGCACTCATTCGAGCACGAGGTGCACTCGCTCGCTGCCCAGCAAGGATCTCAGATCCGCCAGGAGGTCGGCGTTCGGCGAGACCCGGAGGGAGGAGGCGAAGCGCGGCGCGCTCCCGTTGCCGGCCTTCTTCCACTCCACCAGCAGCGGTCCGCTGCCCGGCGACCCCTCGACCAGTGAGCGTACCTTGCCGAACACATCGGGCGGCGGCGGTTGCTCGTGCTCCAGCTCGATGCAGATGCCCACCTGCCCGCTTCGCCGGACCTCGGCCAGCGGAACGACCGAATCCACAAAGATGGGCGGGTTCTCCTCGTCGCGCGAGCGGCCCGATACGGCGCCCCTGATCAGCACGGGCGCGTCCTGCGTGAGCAGGTCGCGATGGGTTGTCCACGTGTCCCCGAAGACGAGCGCCGTGGCGGTGCCGTGATAGTCCTCGATCGTCAGGCGGCACCACTCCCGCCCGTCGCGACGCGAGGTGCGAACCGTCGCCTCGGTGACGACGCAGGCGATCTCCACCTTTCGGTCCCGCAGGTCGAAGAGGTTCCCGGAGTGCGCCTCCAGGGCGTAGAGGTTCACCAGGTCGCGGTAGCGGTCGAGCGGGTGCCCGGACGTGTAGTATCCGATCACCTTCTTCTCTCGCTGCAGCCGTTCCCGCTCGCCCCACGGAGGCACGTCCGGCAGGGGCGGCTCAGGCCGCTCGTGCACCCCCTCTCCGAAGAGCGTGGTCTGCCCGGCCTCCTCCTCGCGCTGCCGCGCCTGGGCTTCCGAGAGAGCCACCTCGAGCCCCGCCATAAGGGCCGCCCGGTCGCCGAGCGTGTCCAGTGCCCCCGACTCGATCAGGGCCTCGAGCACACGACGGTTGTTGAGCCTGAGGTCGATTCGCAGGCAGAAATCGCAGAGCGAGGTGAACGGTCCTTCGGCCGAAGCCTCGATGATGTTCCGGGTCGCCGAATGGCCGACACCTTTGATGGCGCCGAGCCCGAACCGGATCACGTCCCCTCCGACCACAGTGAAGCGATAGCGCGACTCGTTCACGCTCGGCGGAAGGACCTCGAGGCCCAGGCTACGCGCCTCGGCGATGTAGCCCACCACGCCATCCGTATCGCCGATCTCCGCGGAGAGCAGGGCCGCCATGAACTCCGCCGGATGGTGCGCCTTGAGCCACGCGGTCCGGTAGGAGAGGATCGCGTACGCGGTCGCGTGCGCCTTCGGGAACCCGTAGCGGCCAAACGTTCGGAGGAGCTCGGCGATCTCGCGAGCGTTCTCAGGGCCGACGCCGCGCTCGATCGCCCGCTTCACGAAGTCGTCGAGCACCTCGCGGGTGAGCTCGGCGTCCTTCTTCCCAACCGCCTTTCGGAGCACGTCCGCTTCGGCGAGTGAGAACCCCGCCAGAAGGTTCGCCACCCGCATCACCTGCTCCTGATAGGTGATGACTCCGTACGTGGGCTCCAGAAGCTCTGCCAGGTCGGCGTGCAGGTAGGTCACCGGCTCGAAGCCGCGCTTCCGACGGATGAAAACGTCCGTCATGCCCGAGTCGAGCGGCCCGGGGCGGATCAGGGCGTTGACGGCGATGAGGTCGTCGAACCGGTCGCAGCGCATCGCCCTCAGCTTGTCGGTGCCGAGAGAGGACTCGAACTGGAAGACGCCCGAGGTTCCGCCGCTGGCCAGCATCTCGTAGACCGCGGGATCGTCCAGACCGATCTCGTTCCAGTCGATCTCGATGCCCTTCTCGCGGATCGCCTCCACCGCGTACTCGATGACCGTCAGCGTGCGGAGGCCGAGGAAGTCCATCTTCAGCATCCCCACGTCCTCGAGCGCGTTCATGTCGAACTGCGTGATGACCGTGCCGCCGCCGTTCTTCGCGTCCGTGCAGATCGGCACGTACTCCTCGAGCGGCCCCGGCGCGATCACGACGCCCGCCGCGTGCACGGAGCTGTGCCGGGAAAGCCCCTCGATTCGCATCGCGTAGTCCAGCAGCGTTCGGGTACGCGGGTCGGCCTCGTAAGCCTCCTTGAGCTCGAGGACCTTCTCGACCGCCTCCCGCACCGGCAGAGAGTAGCCCGGTCCGCTGGGGATCAGCTTCGCCAGGCGGTCGGTTTCGGCCGGAGTGAAGCCCAACACCCGGCCCACGTCCCGCACCACGGCGCGAGCCTTCATGGTCCCGAAGGTGATGATCTGTCCGACCGATCCCTTGCCGTACTTCTCCCGCACGTAGTCGATCACCTCGCCGCGGCGCTCGTAGCAGAAATCGATGTCGATGTCCGGCATCGAGATGCGCTCGGGATTGAGGAAGCGCTCGAACAGGAGATCGAAGCGAAGAGGGTCGACATCGGTGATGTGAAGGGCGTACGCCACCAGCGAACCGGCGGACGATCCCCGCCCGGGGCCCACCGGGATCCCGCGCTCGTGCGCGGCGCGGATGAAGTCCCACACGATGAGGAAGTAGCCCGCGTAACCGGTGCTCGCGATCACGTCCAGCTCGTACTCCAGCCGCTTCCTCACCTCGTCCGGAATCGGCTCGCCGTATCGCTCGCGCGTGCCCTCTTCGACCAGGTGGCGCAGGTAGGCTACGTCGTCGTCGAAAGGCACGGGAAGTGGGAAGTTCGGCAGGTAGTAGTGCCGCTCGAAGGTGACTTCGCAGCGCTCGGCGACCTCGAGCGTGTGCTCCAGCACCTCCGGCCGGCCCGGGAAGAGGGCCGCCATCTCCTCGGCCGACTTGAAGTAGCTCTCCTCACCGTGGAAGCGGAGCCGGTTGGTGTCCGCCTTGTCCTTGCCCGTCCCGATGCAGAGAAGCGTGTCGTGAGCGTCTGCGTCCTCTCGCCTCAGGTAATGGGCATCGTTGGTGACGACCACACCGATGCCCAACTCGTCGGCGAGCTGGAAGACGCCGTCGTTCACGTCGGCTTGGCCCGGGATACCATGATTCTGCACCTCGAGCCAGTAGCGGCCTTCACCGAATACGCTCGAGTACCATGCGGCCGTGTCTCGGGCATCCTCGTAGCGTCCGAGCTGCAGGTACTTTGCCACCTCCCCAGACAGACAGGCGCTGAGGACGATCAGCCCTTCCGAGTGCTTCTCCAGGACCTCGTGGTCGATGCGCGGCCGGCGGTAGAAGCCTTCCAGGTAGCCGATCGACGAGAGCCGGACGAGGTTGCGGTACCCCTCGTTGCTCGCCGCGAGCAGGACGAGGTGGGCGTACTCGGCCGGCGCGTCCGGCGGCTTGATCTTTACCCGGCGATCCCCGTAGGCGATGTACGCCTCGCATCCGATGATCGGTCGGATGCCGGCTATCCGCGCCTTCTTCTGGAATTCCCAGGCCCCGAAGAGGTTTCCGTGGTCGGTAAGGGCGATAGCGGGCATCCCCAGCCGGACGGCTCGGTCGACCAGATCGTCGATGCGGTTGGCGCCGTCCAGCAGCGAGTACTCGCTGTGGGTGTGCAGATGAACGAAGGACATGCCGTATCCATCGGTCGCGGCCCGCCGGGTCTGCAGGCGAGAACGCGCTTACCCGATGTCCTCGCAGGTGAAGGAGCTCAGTATGTATCGAAGCTGGATCATGTATTCGTACTTGGGCTTGCGAGGCGCGTACAGCCACGCGTCGATGAACACGGTCCTGTCGGGGCACTGCACCAGCCAGGATATATACGGACCCGCAGCCGGGAAGGAACCCTCGTCGATCCAGGTGCCCGTCACCTCGAGCACTTCCTGCCCGTTCACCCTGAGGGCCCGAGGCTCACGGCCCGAGGGCTCGATTCGCTGTGGGACGTTGTAGTGCACGCTGTCGATCGCGGCTCGCCAATCCAGAGCGATCTCTTCGCTCAACTCCACGAGCCTCGGTCGCCACGTGATGAGGATCGAGCGGACGAGCTCGCTCGCGTCCGGGTTGTCGTTCCGGATGATCACGATCGTGTCGCGCGGCCCTTCCCGGATCACGAGATCGTACACGGTCGGCGCCCGAATGCTCAGCCCGAAGCGACCCCGGAGGGAATCCGCCGTGACCGTGTCGACACCGCTGACGTACATCCGCCGGAGCACGTACGCGTGATACCGTTCATCGATCACCTCGATCAGCTCGCCGAGCCGCTCGAGCCACGTGTCGGCCTCCCTCCCGGTCTCGACGACCACCACCACGACGAACTGTCCGCGCGCCCAGACATCCTCGGTCGTGAAGATCGCCGGAGCCTCGACAGTCCGGATCTCGGCCTGGTCGGCCGCCGCCAGCACGTTGGGATCGTCCGGAGTGCCCATGATGATCACCTGCCGGAACGCGAGGAGCTCCTGGAGCCTCGGGTTTCCCGGATCCGCCTGCGTCACGGTGAACTTCGCTTCCTCACGCGTGGTGAGGATCGTGGGTTCCAGCGCCACATACGTGCTGTCCTCCACGAGCTCCCACACCTCGTTCGGAGCGATCAGGATCAGGCTGCTCGGCTCGCCCCACGCAGCCGGTTTGTCGCATGCCGCGACCAGGCCGAGCAGGAGAACCGTGGCGATCGACGGGCGGATCCGGGAGTCGGCGAGCCGGAAGGCGGAGGCCTGGAGACGGAGTGAACGGAATCTTCGCATGGGCGGTCGGAACGTACGCCGGCAACCCGCGCGGCGGCAACGACGCCATGACCGTTGACAGCCGTGTGAGCCCACATTAGTAACGGGCAAGTTCAGCCAGGCCGCATCACACGCCAGGAGGATCAGGTGCCGCTTCAGCTGTCCGACAACAGACCCCTCGAGCCGAAGGAGCTCACCGCTCAGTGGAGCGACGGGGACCTCGAGGAAGAGGAAGAGGAAGAGGAGGAAAGCTGGGACGAGGAACTCGACGAGGATTGGGACGACCTCGACGAGGACCTCGAAGGGGACGACCTGGAGGAAGAGGAAGAGGAAGACTGGTGAGCTTTGCACGCCTCGGCGTTTTTTTCCTGACGCCGTCGCCGAGGCCGCTCTCGGAGCGGAGATCGTCCGCGACGTAACTGCCGTCACCACAGTCGATTAGGCAGTCGCCCTCCGCCCAGCGCCTTCCGGCACCCTGGTTGCAGCGCTCTCCGACGGGCTCGATCCGCGAGCCTCGCCAGAATCTCTCGGAGTCGAGGGGGAGTGAAGTGAAACGAGCGGCACTGATCTTTGTGGCTCTCGGCCTGTTCGGGGCGTCCCAGCTCGACGCCCAGGCACGGGTCGGGGGACAGCTCAGCTTCGGCAGCAGTCAGGATCTCGGGGTGGGCGCCCGCCTCCACGTCGGCCTGAGGTCGCCGGAGCGCCTGGCGATTATCGGGACGTTCGACTGGTTCTTCCCGGATGAGCCGCCGAGCGAGGACCGAAGCTACTGGGAGCTCAACGGCAACCTGGCCTATTTCTTCAAGGTAGAGGCCTCTTCCAGCCTTGCCCCGTACGCGGGCGGAGGCCTTAACATCGCCCACAAGTCGAAGGAGTTCGACGACGGACGGAGCGCGTCCGACACGGACCTCGGTCTGAACCTGCTCGGCGGGACGCTGTTCGGCAGAGGTAAGGTGAACCCGTTCGTCGAGCTGCGGGTCGAGCTGGCCGGAGGGGAGCAGTTCGTGCTCACCGGAGGCGTGCTCTTCTGAGGCGTTTCCTTCGCCTCGACTTCACCTGACGGCGATTAGCGGATAGGTTCCGGGTGCGCGTTTGATCCACGTGGTGTCACCTTCGCGGCCGTGAAGGCCTGAGACCGGATGGACATTTCCACCTGCTGCCACTGCCAGGGGGCCGACGAGTTCTTCAGCGACAGAAGGGCCCGGAAGGAGCTCAAGAAGTACCGCCGGAAGGGCCCGGACAAGTCGACCCGGCTGCTGCTCGAGGGAATCGTGAGCCGCGGCGTCGAAGGGGCCTCCGTTCTGGACATAGGCGGGGGCGTCGGCGTCATCCAGCACGAACTGGCGGCCCGGGGCGCTGCGGAGATCTACTCGGCGGACGCGTCCCAGGCGTACCTCGCGACGAGCCGCGCAGAGGCCGAAGAGCGCGGATACGTGGAGCAGGCCCGATACCTTCTCGGGGATTTCGTGGACATTGCTCCGGACGTCGAGGAGGTGGACATCGTCACCCTGGACCGCGTCGTCTGCTGCTATCCCGACATGCCCACGCTTGTAGAGGCCTCGGCGTCAAAGGCGCGGCGGGTGTACGGCCTTGTGTTCCCGAGAGACCGGTGGCCTGTCCGCGCGGTCATCGCGGGCATCAATCTGGTGAACACGCTGCGACGAAGCTCCTTCCGGGTCTTCGTGCGCCCTCCAGAGGAGATCGACCGCACGGTTCGCGCAGCGGGGTTCGAGCCCCGCTTTTCGGCGCGGACCTTTGTCTGGCACGTGGCCGTCTACGCGCGTTGAGACCTCGGTGTGGGTCCGCGATTGCCGCGGCGCTGTTTGCCGGCGTGCCGCTCGCCGCCACGCTCCTCGCGTGCTCGCCGCTCGCTGCTCAGGACATCGGAAGACCGGAAGACGTCGTAAGAGCCTTCCACGATGCGCTCGCCACCGGGGATTTGGCGCTGGTGTTGACCCTGCTCGCCGAGAACGTGGTGATCTTCGAGTCCGGTGGCGTGGAGGCGTCGCGCGAGGAGTACCGGTCTCACGATCTCCCGGCGGACATCGTCTTCGCGCGCTCCACCGAGAAGGAGGTCACCGTGGACCGTGTCGGATTCAGCGGCGATGTGGCCTGGGTGTTGAGCCACTCGACGACGACGGGCAGCTTTCGGGGCCGGGACATCAACAGCGCGGGCACGGAGACGATGATCCTGCGGCAGACGCAGATGGGGTGGCGTATCGAGCACATCCACTGGTCCAGCCGCAGCATCCGGCGCGAAGGGTCATGACTCCGGGGAAACGATCGGCGTCAGGCTGGAGTAATACCGGCCTGGGAATCATCTCCCCTGGGTGGCGCGCGCCGAGGGTCGAGCCGACGATTCGACGCTTGACCGTGTCGAAGGCGTTGCGGTAAGGTGCCGGCCCGTGACCGAGCGGAGTGTGGTGTCGCGGTGAGATCGGCTCGCCGGGGTGGGTGGTGAGCCGCCGCTGGTCAGCTTGGGGGC